>DASVSA010000338.1:0-16510 GCA_036388335.1 Longimicrobium sp.
AGTTAGAAGACGGGGCTCACACAGAGACACAGAGGCACAGAGGCACAGAGGCACGGAGATGACTTCATCTCTGTGCCTTTTTCTACACCTCCGCCTCGGCCTCCACGCCCTCCGCCGCCCGCCGGCCGCGGGCAAGAACGACCGTGCTCGCCAGCACCAGCGCGGCGCCGGCGACGATCCAGATGTCCAGGCGCTCGCCGAAGAAGGCGATCCCCCAGATGCCGGCGAAGACCACCTGCAGGTAGGCGACGGCGGTGGCGCGGCCGGCGGGCTCCAGCTGAAGGCCGCGGGTCATGTTGATCTGCGCGATCTGGGTGGTGATGCCGATGGCGGCCAGGAGCAGCCACTCGAAGGGGGTGGGCCACTCCCACCGCGGGAGCGTGAAGGGGAGGGTGGCGACGACGGTGATCAGGGAAAGGTAGAAGATGATCACCAGGGCGCTCTCGCCCTGGATGCGGCGGACGATGACGTAGGCCGTGGCGCTGCACAGGGCGCCGGCCAGCGCCACGGCGGCGGCCTGGGGGCTCACCACCGAGGCGCCGCCGCCCAGCAGCGACGCGGGGCGCACCACCAGCACCACCCCCGCCAGGCTCGCCGCCACGCACAGCACCTCCCGCCTCCCCATCCGCTCCCCCAGCACCCACACGGCCAGCACGGCGGTGAACACCGGGTTGGTGTACTGGATCAGGTTGGCCTCGGCCAGCGGCAGGTGCACCAGCGACGAGTAGAAGAACGAGAGCGCCGCGAAGCCGAACACCCCCCTCAGCACCAGCAGCCCGCGCTGACTGGGCGCTCCCCACGGCGACAGTCCGGCGCGGAGCACCAGCCCCGTGCTCAGCACCAGCATCACCACCCCGCGCACCAGCACGATCTCCTGGCTGTGGAGGGTGCGCCCCGCCACCTTCACCAGCGCCGTCATCACCGAAAACCACAAGGCCCCCACCGCCATGTGCCGGACGCCGGGAGCCAGCGGGAAGATGGATGCGCCCTGCGGCGCCGGACGGACCGTGGCCATGCCTGCCGTGTCGCGGGACAACTCTTCAGGAGCGGTGGAAGATAATCCACCCGCCGCGACCCGCCAGCCCGCGCCTCCTCACGCGTGCGCGCGTAGGGATGCATCCAGGCACTTGCCACGTATGCATTTATATGCGACGTTAGATTCCCTAATCGTACTCTAACCTCGGCTACTCTCCCCCGAGAGCACCGGGCCGCGTCCCGTGCTGAGCGGGGCGCCTTTCACCCCAAGCAAGGAGGTCGAAAAGCCTTACCCACGGCGGAGCGCGGCGAGTGCTCCGGCAACCTTTGAACGACCCAGGGATCCGCAACCGAACACAGGGAACTCCATGAAGACACTTCGTTGGCTCCTGGCGGCGACGCTCGCCGTCGCCGGCGCGGTCGCACCGCTGGCCGCACAGGCCCGGGGCACCGTCACCGGGCGCGTGGTGGACGCCGCAACGCAGCGGCCCATCGCGGGCGCGAACGTGCGCGTGGCCGGCAGCCCCATCGGCGTCCAGTCGGACGAGGAAGGGCGCTTCACGCTGCGGAACGTGCCGCAGGGCGCGCGCACCATCCAGGCGACGCGCATCGGCTACCAGCAGGGCACCGCTTCCACCACGGTGAACACCGGCACGGCGGACGTCACCATCCGCATGGCCGGCGACCCGCTGGGGCTGGAGGGAATCGTGGCGATCGGCTACGGCGAACAGAGCCGCCGCAATGTGACGGGCGCCATCGGCTCCATCCGGCCCAGCGAGACCGTGGAATCGACCCCCACGGCGCAGGTCGACCAGATCCTGCAGGGGCGCGTGTCGGGCGTGCAGGTGACTCAGAACTCGGGCGTACCGGGCGCGGCCATCAGCGTGCGCATCCGCGGCGCTTCGTCCATCTCGGCCGGCAACGACCCGCTGTACGTGATCGACGGCGTGCCGCTGATCCAGGGCAACTACTCCGGCTTCAACGCCACGCAGGGCGGCCAGGACATCGACGCGCTGGCGGACCTCAACCCCAACGACATCGAGTCGATGGAGGTCCTCAAGGACGCGTCGGCGGCGGCCATCTACGGCTCGCGCGCGTCCAACGGCGTGGTGCTCATCACCACCAAGAAGGGCCGCGCCGGCGCCCGCCCGCAGATCGAGGTCAACACGTACTACGGCACCCAGGAAGCCTGGCGGATCCCGGGGATGCTGAACACCCAGCAGTACATCGACCTCTACAACGACGCGTACCGCAACGACGGGTACGACATCCCCACCACGCGCCAGCAGGGCTTCGGCGTGCAGAGGGTGAACCAGTTCGGCTTCGACGACGACGCGGTGCCGAGCTGCGACGTGCTGAGCACGACCAACCGCGCCGCCGTCTGCGATGAGAGCGAGCTTCCCAACGTGAACACGGACTGGCTTCGCACCGTGCTCCGCTCCGCTCCCATCGCCAGCCTTTCCGGCTCCATCGGCGGCGGCACCGAGCGCGCCCGCTACTTCGTGACGGGGAGCCGCTTCCAGCAGGACGGCATCGTGGAAGGGTACGGCTACGAGCGCCTGGCCGGCCGCGTGAACCTGGACTACGCGGCCAGCGACCGCCTGTCGCTGGGCACCAACGTGGCCATCACGCGCGGCCTCACCGACCGTACGCGCGGCGACAACACCATCTACGGCCCGTTCGCCAACGCCATCGCGAGCGCCCCGTGGGACCGCGTGTTCGTGGAGGGCGGCGAGTACAACCTGGACACCTTCATCTACGAGAACCCGGTGGCGCTGGCCCGTGAGAACGTGGCCGAGGAGCGCTCGTTCCACGTGCTTGGCAACGCGTTCGCCAACTACCGGCTGCTGGAAGGGCTCAACGCCCGCTTCACCGTGGGGCTGGACAACTACGACCTCCGCTCGTCCATCTACGACTCGCCCATCGTGGGGCCATACACCGGCTCCAACGGGCGCGGCGGCGTGTCCAACGCCAATGCCATCAAGGTGCTCACCGAGGGCACGCTGAGCTTCAACCGCGACTTCGGCCGCAACACGGTGTCCAGCGTGCTGGGCGCGTCGTACGAGGACAACACCCTCAACACCGACTTCGTGCAGGGCGAGCAGCTCCCCGGCACGGCGTTCCGCCAGGTGATCTCGGCGGCCGTGATCACGGGCGGCGAGGGCGACATCACCAGCAACACGCTGGCGTCGGTGTTCGGCCGCCTCTCCAACACCTTCGCGGAGAAGCTGACCGTCACGCTCAACGCCCGCGTGGACGGCTCGTCGCGCTTCGGCGAGAACAACCGGTGGGGGATCTTCCCCTCGGCCGCCATGCAGTACCGGCTGGGCGAGGAGCCGTTCCTGCGCGACGTGGGCGCCATCAGCGACCTTTCGCTGCGCGCTTCGTACGGCCGCACGGGCAACCAGGAAGGGCTGGGCAACTTCGCTTCGCGCGGGCTCTTCCGCGGCGGCGCCAACTACGGCGACCGGCCGGGGATCTCGCCGTCGCAGCTTCCCAACCCGGACCTGAGCTGGGAGAAGACGGACCAGCTGAACGTGGGCGTGGACCTGGGGCTGTTCGACAACCGGGTGGGCGTGACGGTGGACGCGTACCGCAAGAACACCACGGACCTCCTCCTCACCCGCCCCATCCCGTACAGCACGGGCTTCGCGCTCTTCACCGAGAACATCGGCGAGATGCGCAACGACGGGCTGGAGCTCACCCTGCGCGGCGAGCTGTTCCGCAGCACGGGGCGCGGCTTCAACTGGCGGTCGGAGCTCAACCTCTCCACCAACCGCAACGAGGTCACCACGCTGTACCGCGGCGAGCCCATCGCGCAGGGGCTGGACGACGTGTCGCGCATCCAGGAAGGGCAGCCGCTGGGCGCCTTCTACGGGTGGGTGATGGAAGGGATCTTCCAGAACGAGGCCGAGATCGCGGCGCACGCGGAGCAGGAAGGCGCGCAGCCGGGCGACGTCAAGTTCCGCGACGTCAACGGCGACGGCACCGTGAACGCCAGCGACAAGACGATCATCGGCTCCCCCTGGGCGGACTACCAGGGCGGGTGGACGAACACGATGTCGTTCCGCGGCTTCGACCTCAGCCTGTTCACGCAGTTCTCGGTGGGCAACGAGATCTACGACGCGGCCCGCAGCTACACGGACGCGTACGGCTCCGCGTACGACAACCACAGCATCCGCGGCCTGCAGCGCTGGACGCCCGAGAACCCGAGCACCAGCGAGCCGCGCGCCACCACGGACAACCTCAACGACAACGCCCGCGTGTCGTCGCGCTTCCTGGACGACGGGTCGTACCTCCGCCTCAAGAACGCGGTGCTGGGCTACACCATCGGTGAGCGCCTCTCCCGCCGCGTGGGTGCCCGCTCGGCGCGCGTGTACGTGCAGGGGCAGAACCTGTTCACCTCCACGAAGTACAGCGGCTTCGACCCGGAAGTGAACTACGCCGGCAGCACGGGCGTCGTCCGCGGGGTGGACTTCTACACCCTCCCGCAGGCGCGCACGTACACGCTCGGGCTCAACTTCGGCTTCTAACCACGGAACCCATCATGAAGCTATCCAAGCTTGGCTGGGTCTTCGCCGCCGGCGTTGCGCTTGCCGCCTGCGACGACCCGCTGCAGACCGACCCCCAGTCGGCCATCCCCGCCGACGAGGCGCTTACCACGGCGGAGCAGCTCCGCGTGGGGGTCAACGGGATGTACGACAGCATGCAGGGCGACGGCGGCTACGCCCGCGACCTGCTGGCGTACCCCGAGCTCTTCGCGGGCGGGGTTTCGGGCGCGCCCGCCAACCTCATCTGGACGGGCACCTTCGACACGGACGCCGAGGTGAGCGCCGGGACCGTGCGCCCCTCCAACGGCGCGGTGGAAGGGATCTGGGAAGAGGCCTACCGCACCATCGGGCGCGCCAACAACGTGCTCGCCGCGCTGGCCGTGGTGGACGGCGTGGCCGAGGACGACTCGGCGCAGTTCGCGGGCGAGGCGCAGTTCGTCCGCGCGCTCAACTACCACAACCTGGTGAGGTTCTTTGGCGGCGTGCCGCTGGTGACCGAGCCCACGCGCGAACTTTCTGGCAGCACGGCGGTGGCGCGCAGCAGCGAGGCGCAGGTGTACGCACAGATCGAGGCCGACCTGACGAGTGCCCGCCGGCTGCTGGCCGACGGCAGCGGCGCCTCGGTGGGCCACGCCACCCAGTGCGCGGCCACGGCGCTCCTGTCGCGCGTGTACCTGGACGCGGGCAAGCACGCCGCCGCCCGCGACGCCGCCACCGACGTGATCGCCGGCTGCGGCTTCCGGCTGGTGGACGACTACGGCAACGCCTGGCGGATCGAGAACTCCACGGAGTCCATCTTCGAGATCCAGTTCACGATCCTGGACAACAACAACCTGGCGTTCTGGTTCTTCCCGCGCGTGCTGGGCGGGCGCCGCGGCTTCGCGCCCACGCAGAGCCTCTTCAACGCGTACCGCACCACGCCCGCCGACACGGTCGTGGTCGACCGCCGGCGCGACTACAACATCGGCATCTACAACGCGAGCGGGAGCCGCTACGGCCGCAAGTACTTCCGCATCGAGAGCAACGACGACAACGTGCCGGTGCTCCGCCTGGCGGAGATGTACCTGAACCGCGCAGAGGCCAACTGGCGCCTGGGCGCCCCGGCGGCCACCGTGCGCGCGGACCTCAACGTGATCCGCTCCCGCGCCCGCGCGGTCCCGCTGGACGAGTCGGTGTCGACCTCCACCCAGCTCCGCGGCGCCATCCTGAACGAGCGCCGCCTGGAGATGGCCCTGGAGGGAGTGCGGATGTTCGACGTGCGCCGCATCCTGGGCACCGCCGAAGCCGCCGCCCTGTACCGGGTGGACGCCAACAAGCTGTACTGGCCGATCCCCCAGCAGGAGATCAACACCAACCCCTCGCTGACGCAGAACCCGGGGTACTGACGGGCGCGCCACGCAGGGCAGCACGACGAGAGCCACCCCACGCGGGGTGGCTCTCTTTTGGCCCTCACCCGGCAGCTTACAGCTGCCACCCTCTCCCATAAACACCATGGGAGAGGGGACTACTTCGCGTGCGACGAGCACGGAAACGGCAATCTCACCCGGAGACACGGAGACACGGAGACACGGAGAGGTGTTTTTCTCTGTGTCTCCGTGTCTCCGGGTGAGGCCCGTCGTTGTTAGCCGGCTGCCCGGCCCCCAGCCGCGGCGCACCCGAAGTAGTCCCCTCTCCCAGGGCAGTTACTGGGAGCGGGTGGCAGCTGTAAGCTGCCGGGTGAGGGCAACAAAAAACCGGTCCCGCGGCACGTGAGCCGCGGGACCGGTATTCGTTCGCCTCCCGCTTCCCTGCCCTCAGGCGTGCGCGGCGCCCTCGTGCGGGATCTCCATGAAGCCCGTGTCCACGGCGGCCAGCGTGGCCGGCGAGGGGAGCACCGGGAAGGTGCGCATGAACCAGGTGTAGCAGAACAGCCACAGGGCGCCGAAGCCCAGCGCCAGGCCGATCTCCGGCAGGCCCAGCGGGAGGTGCTCCACCTCGCCCGAGTGGTAGAGCGAGGGTACCGTCAGCAGGAAGCGCTCCAGCCAGTGGCCCACCAGGATCACCACCGCGAAGGCGGCCAGCACCACCGGGTTCTTCTTGGGGGGGCGGGTGAGGAGGCCCAGGAAGGGCGCCACGAATATGCACCCCACCGCGATCCTCACGATGGTGCCGAACGGCTCGTGGAAGCGCAGCACGAACCACTCCTGCTCGTGCGGGAGCCCGCCGTACCAGATCACCACGTACTGCGACCAGTTGATGTACATCCAGAACACGGCGAAGGCGAAGATCAGCTTGCCCAGGTCGTGGAACTGGTTCCTGGTGATGAACTCCTCCACCCCGATGCGCTTGCGGAACACCACCAGCATCAGCGCCGTCATCGCCAGCCCGGCGTGGAAGCCGTCGATGAAGAAGATCACCGGGAACATGGTGCTGAACCAGTGGGGAAGCATCGACATCCCCAGGTCCACCCCCAGCAGCCCCCACAGGAAGGCGTAGGCGAAGGCCAGCAGCACCGCCACCACCGTCATGCGGCCGTGCGAGCGCACGGCCTCCTCGTTCACCCCGCGGAAGTTGCGGGTAAGGCGCTCGTACCAGCCGCGCTGCCCGTCCGTCTGCGCGGCGCCGTACACGTCCGGCCGCAGGGCCAGCATCGCGAAGTAGATGGCGAGGCCGTACAGGATGCCGACCGCCAGGAAGTCGCGGACGATCATGAACGGGAGGTTCAGGAACCCGCTCTTGGCCTCCAGCACGTGGTCGCCCGGGGCGGGGTGAAGCCAGTGGTGGTAGAGGTGGTCGGCCCCGAACCAGTCGACGATGAAGAGCAGCGCGCTGACGGGGAGGAAGGCGACCCCCGCCAGCGCGAAGCGCCGCAGCGACCACGACCAGCGCGCGTTGGTAAGGTGCAGGGCCACGGTGAACATCACCATCCCCATGCTGAGCCCCGACCAGAAGATCCAGTTGAAGTGGAACGCCTGCGCGAATCGCTCCGCGCCGTGCTCCCCGCCCATCAGCGTGAGCACCGCCGCGGCCACTCCGATGAGGAGCGCCACCGCGATCCCCGCCGTCAGCGCTCCCGAGGCCGGGAGGGTGCGGAAGGGGATGCGCGTGGGCATCGAGTTCGAATGTCCGGCCATCAGTCAGTCCGTTGCAGGGCGTCGGTCAGCGCGGGCCCTGCGGCTGAGCCGCGGGAGCCGGAGCGTTCAGCGGGGCCGCGGAGTCGCGGGTGGCGGCGGGAAGCTCGCCCACCACGCCGGCCGGAGGCGGAGCGCCGGTGGGGCCGCCCGGGTTGGGCTGCGCGGTGCCCGTGGCGCCCGCGCGGCGCTGAAGGGCGCGCACGTACTCCACCACCGCCCAGCGGTCCATGTGGGTGATGCGCTCGCCGTACGGGGGCATCAGCCCGCGGCCCGCCTCCACCACCGCGTAAATGTACCCGTCCGAGCGGGCCACCGCGCTGCCGCCGTTGAGGGGCGGCGCGTACGGGAAGCGGCCGTGCTCGGTGCCGCCGGTGCCCTTGGCCTTCCTCACCACCGGGCCGTCGCCGGCGCCCGTGGGGCCGTGGCAGGTGGTGCAGTTGCGCGTGTAGATCAGCTCGCCGCGCACCAGCACGTCCTGGCGAGCGCCCCCCGCGAACGGGTTGCGCAGCGTGGGCGCCACCGAGTCGAGCTGGTTGTTGAGGTACGGAGCCGGGATGTCGCCCATGGGGTTGGCCACGGGCACCGCGCCGGGAGCCGGGTTGCGCGTCTGCTCCTGGTACTCCGGCACCGGCCCGTTGCGCATGGTGGCAAGCTGCGGCACGGCGTCGTACGACTTGTCGATGTCGTACCCCGCCCAGTCCGTGCACCCGCTCAGCGCCCAGGCACCCACGAATGCGGCCGCCGCCTGGCGCAGCGTCTTAGCGTTGCTCAACGAGCACCTCCTGGGATCCGGCCTCGGCAAGGATGGCCTGGACCTGGTCGTAGCGGTCTTTGGGGGCGTGCGCGAAGACGCCGAAGTGCCCCGCCGTGAACGACGGGTGGTAGAGCGGCGCCTCGGGAGGCCCGATGTGGGGGAGCCGGGCCAGCAGGAAGAGCCCCGCCACCGTGGAGAGCGCCCCCAGCAGGATCGTCACCTCGAACATGATCACGGAGAACGCCGGCAGCGCGATGATCTCCTTGCCGCCCACGATCAGCGCCCAGTCCACCGAGGTCCAGGTGGCCAGGGCGGTGCCCGCGGCGGTGCCCGTGAAGGCCCCGGTGAGGGTGAAGATCCTCACCGGCGACTCCTGGGTGCCCAGCGCCTCTTCCAGCTCGTGCCGCGGCGTGGGCGAGTAGGTGGTCACCTCGTACCCTTCCTGCCGCAGGCGGCGGATGGCGTCACAGGTGGAGTCCAGGTGGGCGAAGACTCCCAGCACGCCCGTCTTCAGCTTGCTCATCGGCGTTCGATCCCCATGTACCCGGTCGGCAGCGGCGTGGCGTTGCCGAGCTCTTCCGTGTGGTTCACCTGCGGCGCGTGGTCGCCGGCGTGCGGGTGGCGCATCGGCGGCGGCAGCACCTCCTTGATCTCCGCGATGGAGAGCCCCGGCAGGTAGCGCAGGAAGAGCAGGAACCACATGAAGAACCACCCGAAGCTCCCCATCAGGATGGAGGCTTCCACCCAGGTGAGGTGGTAGTTCATGAACTTCCACGGCTCGTAGCTGTGCGCCAGCGAGGGCACGATGATCACGAAGCGCTCCCACCACATCCCGATGTTCACGAAGATCGAGATGAGGAACAGGGAGTTCTGGCTGCGCCGGATCTTCTTCATCCAGATGAGCTGCGGGATGATCGCGTTGAACGTGATCATGGACCACCCCGCCCACCAGTAGTCGCCCGTCACGCGGTCGTAGAACACGTCACGCTCGAACAGCTCGCCGCTGTAGTACGCCATGAAGTACTCCATGCCGTACGCGTACCCCACGATGCACGACGTGAGGAGCAGCAGCTTGCTCAGCCGATCGTAGTGAAGCTCGGTGAAGAACTTCTGCAGGCGGAAGATGCGGCCCACCGGCACCATCAGCGTGATCACCATCGCCACGCCGGAAAGGATGGCGCCCGCCACGAAGTACGGGGCGAAGATGGTGGTGTGCCACCCCGGCACGATGGACACGGCGAAGTCCCACGACACCACCGAGTGCACCGAGAGCACCAGCGGCGTGGCGAGCGCGGCCAGGAACAGGTACGCGCGGGTGAAGTGGCGCCACTCGCGGTCCGTGCCCCGCCAGCCCAGCGCCAGCAGGGTGTAGATCTTCTTGCGCGTGGGGTTGGTGGCGGAGTCGCGGGCGGCCGCGATGTCCGGGATCAGCCCGATGAAGAAGAAGACCGACGACACCGTGAGGTACGTGGTGACGGCGAACACGTCCCACAGCAGCGGCGACCGGAAGTTGGGCCACAGCTGCCGCTGGCTGGGGAGCGGGAGCAGCCAGTAGAAGAACCAGGACCGCCCGATGTGGATGATGGGGAAGAGCGCCGCGGTGAGCACCGCGAACACCGTCATCGCCTCGGCGAAGCGGTACACCGACTGCCGCCACGCCGCCCGGAACAGGTAGAGGATGGCGGAGATCAGCGTCCCCGCGTGCCCGATGCCCACCCAGAACACGAAGGTGGTGATGTAGACGCCCCACCCCACCGGGTTGGTGAGGCCGCTCATCCCCAGCCCGTAGTAGATGTTGTGGAGCTCGGCGATCACCATCAGCCCCACCAGCGACACGGCCATCGCGATGAGCGCGATGTACCCCTTCCCCGGAGGCGTGAGCATCCGGTTGGAAGTGACGTTTACCTCTTCGTACCCCGTTACTTCGGGGTGGAAGACGGAACGGGTAACGGTCGCCATCTCAGTGCGCTCCCTGCGGCGAAGACGTCGCGCCGCCCTGCGGGGTGTGCTCGTCGCCGCCGAACGGGGCGGGCTTGTCCTGGTGGTAGCTGCCGTTGCTGGGTGTACCCAGCGTCACCTTCTTCAGGTAGACGATGGCCGGCTTGGTGTTGAGCTCACCCAGCGACCGGTAGCTCCGGTTGGTGCGGGCGATGCGGCTCACCGCGCTCTCCGGGTCCTGGTAGTTGCCGAAGGCGAACACCTCGGTGGGGCAGGCCTGCACGCAGGCGGGCACCACCTCGCCGTCGCGAACGCGGCGGTTCTCCTGGTTGGCCTGCCGCTCCTTCTCGTGGATGCGCTGCACGCAGAAGGAGCACTTCTCCATCACGCCCTTCTCGCGCACCGTGACGTCCGGGTTGAGCTGCAGGTGCAGCGGCTCGGCGAACTCGTAGGTGAACCAGTTGAAGACGCGCACCTTCCACGGGCAGTTCTGCGCGCAGTAGCGCGTGCCCACGCAGCGGTTGTACACCTGCCCGTTGAGCCCGTCTGGCGTGTGGTACGCCGCGTACACGGGGCACACCGGCTCGCACGGGGCGCTGCCGCAGTGCTGGCAGAGCATGGGGAGGAAGCGGGTGTCGTCCGTACCCGTGTCGCGGTACGCCTCGTCCTCTTCCTTGCCGTGCCCAAAGTAGCGCTCGATGCGCAGCCAGCTGAGGTCGCGCCCGCGCTTCATCTCCTTGGGGCCCACCACGGGAACGTTGTTCTCCGCGTAGCAGGCGATGGTGCACGCCGAGCAGCCGATGCAGCGGTCCAGGTCGATGACCATCCCCCACCGCGTCTCGCCCTCGATGTACTCGCCGTACTCGGTGCCGGCCGGCGGGTACGAGGCCGGGTCGGTGGTGCGGCTCACGGGGCCGAAGCCGCCCGTGGTCCTCAGCTCCTCGATCTCCTTCTCGGCGCCGGGGATGAAGCCCTCGCCCTTCTGGTCCAGGGCGCGCAGCGCCTCCCAGCCCACGGCCTGCGCCACGGCGCGGTCGTGCTGGATGCGGACGCCCTGCTCGAACATCCCTTCCCAGCGCTTGAGGTCCACGCCCGCACTGGTGACGGTCACGCGGGTGGCCGGCGCCATGGCGCCCGTGGCCGGGTCCACCTGGGCGCCCAGCAGCCTCATCGGGTTGACGCCGCGGTCCGCGTTGTAGCGGCCGGCCTCGCGCTGCCCCAGCCCCATCTGGATGGCCACGCTGTCGCGGCGCACGCCGGGCCACACGTACAGCGGCGCGTTGAACGAGCCGTGCGGCGACTCCACCTTCACGACGGTCCCCTGCTCCAGCTTGGCCCTGGATGCCGTCTCCGGGTGCATCTCCACCCACGAGTCCCAGGGCACCTTGGTGACCGGGTCCGGCAGCTCCAGCAGCCAGGGCCGGTTGCCCGTGCGCCCGTCGAAGAAGCGGATGGACGGGTACACGATCAGGTGAAGCCCGTTTGCCGCGCCCTCCCACTGCACCGGTCGGTACGCAACCGGGCCCGCGGGGGCCGGAGCAGGCGCCACGGGCGGAGCCGCCACCACCGGCGGCTGCGCGGCGGCACCCGCCGCCGGAGCCTGCGCGCCCGGACCCGCCAGCGCGGGGGCGATCCCCACGCCCGCGGCGGCCTCGGGGCCCACATTGGTGGCCGCGCGCCCGCCGGGGATGGCGCGGTCGCCGGCCTGCGGCGTCACCACGCCCTGCACCGACGGGATGGACGCCGCCGGCAGGTTGCCCCACACGCCGCCGTTCTTGAGGGCGGAGCGCCAGGCGTCCGTCGTGGGGGCGCGCCCGGCCCAGGCGGCGCGCAGGTAGTCGAAGAACGTCCCCGCCGTGGTGCCGCCCCCGGGCGCGACGCCCAGGATGGAGGCGATCCCCAGCAGGACGTCGCCCGTCTGCTTGCTGTTGAACACCGGGCGCATCGTCGGCTGGATCAGCTCGAAGACGCCCGGGCGCGGCAGGTAGTCGTCCCACGCCTCCAGGAAGTGGTGGTCGGGGAGGACGTGGGTGGCCAGCGCCGCCGTGTCGTTGGGGAAGGGCGAGAACGAGACGATGGTCGGCACCCGCCGGAGCGCCCGCTCGAAGCCCAGCCCTCCCGGCAGCGTGTACACCGGGTTGGAGTCGCCCGCGATCAGCAGCACCTTCACGCGGCCCGCCGCCATGTCGCTCACGAGCTGCTGCACCGGCCGCAGGTCGGCCGTGGCCGCCGTGGCGGGGCGCCCGTTGAGCGCGGCCACGGCCTGGCGCAGCGCGGTGGCGTTGGGGCCGGCCACCGCGGCGCCGGGGCCCATGGCCACCTTGCGGCGGCCTTCACGCCACCACTGGATGGCGCGCTGAAGCTTGGCGGGCTCCACGTCCGCCTCGCGGGCCACCTGGGCCACGTCCACGCCGCCGGCCAGCGCCTGGGCCACCAGCGCCTCGGTCCCCGGCTTGGCCGGGAGCCACAGGTCCGCGTTGAGGCCCGTCAGCGGGCGGTGCGGACCCACCCAGATGAACCGGCCGCCGCGCTCGCGCCCCTTCCGGTAGGCGTGCATCTCGGCGTACTGGTACGCGTAGTCCACGGGGGACCCCCACGTCTCCAGGAAGTCCGCGCCAAAGGAGACCAGCACGTCCGCGTCGGAGAACACCAGGTCGCGCGGGGCGTCTTCCAGCAGCGCCCACTCCACGCGGCGGCCGCCCACGGCGCGCGCGAAGTCGTCCGCCAGGCGCGTCATGGTGGGGCCCATGGAGCCCGTGAGGAGCACGGTGCCGCCGGGCCCCGCCGCGCGGATGGCTTCCGCCACCTCGTTCTGCGCCACGGACCAGTTGATGTCGCGCGTGGCCCCGCCTACGCTCACCTCGCGGATGAACGGCCCCTTGTGCCGGTCCGGGTGGTAGAGCCCCTGCACCGAAGCCTGCCCGCGCGGGCAGGTGTTGCCGCGGTTCACCGGGTGGTTGGGGTTGCCCTCCACCTTGGTGGCGCGCCCCTCGTGCGTCTCCACGTGCAGGCCGCACCCGGCCGGGCATTCGCGGCAGGTGGTGGTGTACCAGGTGGGAACGCCGGGCACCACGTCTTCGGACGGGCGCACGGAGCCCAGCAGGTGCTCCTGCCGGCTCGCGGGCGAGTTGCACCCCGTGACCGCCATCCCCGCTCCCGCGACCCCCACCACGGTGAGGAAGTCGCGCCTCTTCATTCCATCAGACATGCTGTCTCCTCGATTCCGTCGCGCCGGCGGCGCGCGCGGCGTCGTGTAGCTTTCCGGGGTGCGCGCTCATCAGTAGTGGCATACGGTGCAGTCCGTCGAGGCCCGCTGGTTGGGGTACGTCGCGAGCTGGCCGCGCACGTCGTTCCCCTGCGCGCGCAGCGTGGCGATCTTGCGCACGAACGACGAGCGCTGGCGCACGGCGGCCTCTTCGGGCGCCGAGAGCGGCGTCTCGCCGCGGTGGCACGAGATGCACCACCCCATGCGGAGCGACGAGTACTGGTAGACCTTCTTCATGTTCTGCACGGGCCCGTGGCACGTCTGGCACTGGAGGCCGGCGTTCACGTGCACGTAGTGCGGGAAGTGCGCATGGTCCGGCACGTCGTGGATGCGCACCCACGGGATCGCCTCGCCGCGCTTCCAGTAGTCCACCAGCTTGAGCGCCTCGCGGTTCCAGGTGCTGTCGCGCTGCTTGCTGGGGAAGGTGAGCGCCGCCTGCGCGGGCACCGCCCCCGCCGACGTGCTGCCCGCCACGTGGCACCCCACGCACAGCTGCACGCTGGGGATGTTCGCCGCCGGCGACCGATCGGCCGTGTAGTGGCAGTACATGCAGGGCATCTGGTTCTGCCCCGCGTGCACGCTGTGGTAGAACGCGATCGGCTGCTCCGGGCCATCCTCTTCGGTGGCCTTGTAGTCGCGGCACGAGGCCGCGCCCACGGCGAGGAGCACGAGTCCAACGATGCTTAGGGCTCTGTTCATGGTCTGCTGGCGGAAATCACCTCGGAAGCCGTCCGCACGGGGCGCGCGCGGCCGTCCTGCACTCCTGATCGAGGCCCGTGCCTCTGGGCCTCTTTTCGGAATGCACCCATATAGCATTCGGCGGCGCGGCAGGCAAGCACCCGCCCCCCCGCCCGCGCACAAGGCGCGGAGCCACCCTGACGAGGGTGTAGGGGATCGCCCCACAGGGCATGGACAGGGGACAGGTCCTGGGTGCTGAGTACTAAGTGCATGTTGGCTCTGCGGATACATCCACCCGCTCCCGCTTCCCCGCAGGTCCGTTCACCCATGATTCAGCAGGGACCCGCAGGCCGCCGGTGTTACACACGGAGACACGGAGGCACAGAGACGATTTCATCTCTGTGCCTCCGTGTCTCCGTGTGAGCCCAGCAGTCAGCCGTGCCGCCTGTGCTCCACCAT
This sequence comes from Longimicrobium sp., assembly GCA_036388335.1. Taxonomy (GTDB): domain Bacteria; phylum Gemmatimonadota; class Gemmatimonadetes; order Longimicrobiales; family Longimicrobiaceae; genus Longimicrobium. Next base: position 14,734 of record DASVSA010000338.1, read on the forward strand.
CGCGCAGCGGTCCTGCACCACCCTGATGCCGGCCTCGGCGAAGCGGCGGGCCGCCTCCTCGTTGCGGATGCCGCTCTGCATCCACACGCTCCTGGGGCGCGCGGCGAGGATGTCTTCCACGTGCGGCCCCACGTCCTGCGAGCGGCGGAAGACGTTCACCATGTCGATCTCACCTGGCACCTCGGCCACCTTGCGGTACACGGGCTGCCCCAGGATCTCCGTGGCGTCCGGGTAGTAGACGGGCACGGGCACGATGTCGAACCCGGCGCGCTTGAGGTACTCCGGCACGTAGTACGCGGGCTGCCCCGCCTGCGCCTCCGTCTTGATCCCCAGCACGGCGATCCGCTTCGTGTCGCGCCAGAGCTGCGCGATGTCGGCGTCGGAAGTCACCAGGTTGCTGCGCCAGTCTTCCATGTGCATCTCCGTTCTCGGGTGCGCGCTGAGGGGGAGGCCCTCACCCCCCGGCCCCGCTCTCCCGACAACAGGAGAGGGGGCGCATCTGCCGTGCTGGTCTGCCGCGTCGCGCCTGCAACTCCGCTGGCACCGTTCTCCCCCTCCTCCACGCTCCCCCGCGTGCGGGGGAGGGGGCCGGGGGGTGGGGGCCCGCCGCCGCACCACCGCGTGGAAATCGCCCCTTCTCCCGACAACAGAGGCGCAGCCTCTCCTGTTATCCGGCCTGTTATCGGGAGAGGGGGTCGGGGGGTGAGGGCCTCCACACGCCATCCTCACGCACCACGCGGGCCGTGCGCTCCAGGTAGGCAAGATGCGCGAGCGTCTCGCGCAGGCCGTGGAGGAGCGTGTCGGGCGGGAGGTCCGGAAACAGGCGGAGCGAGAGGTCGTAGGCGCTGCGCGGGCGGTCCAGGAGGGCCACTACCTGCGTGTTGCGCTCGTCGTGGTGGGCCAGGATGCCGTCCACGCGCCCGGCGAGCTCCGCGAACGGGTCGCCGTGCGAGGGGAGGACGAGGTCCACCGGCAGGTCGCGCACACCCGCCAGCGACTCCAGGTACTCGGAGAGCGGATCGGCCACGTACCGGTCCGCGCCGACGTTGGGCGAGATGCGCGGGAGCACGTGGTCGCCCGCGATCAGCAGGCGCCGCTCCGGGTGGTAGACGCTGATGTGCCCCGGCGAGTGCCCCGAGGTCAGGATCCACTCCCACCCGCCCCCGCCGGGAAGCTCGCCGCGCTCCCCCGCCAGCAGCTCGTCGGGGCGGAAGTCCTCGTACTGCGCATGGATGCGATCCGTGGCGCCGATCAGCTGCGGCACCACCTCCGGCGGCACGCCCAGGGTCGCGAACTCGGCGGCCGCGCCCTCGCGCTCCGCGGGCCAGCCGTCCACGAACGCGCGGATCAGCGCCTCCTCGCGCTCGTGCATGTACACGCGGGCGCCGCTCCACGCGCGCACCGGACCCGCCAGGCCGTAGTGGTCGATGTGCGCGTGGGTGAGCACCACGTGGCGCAGGGTGCGCGGCGTCACCCCCAGGTGCTCCGCGCCGTGCCGCAGGGCGCCGCGGGCGGGCGGGGTGTCCATCCCCGTGTCCACCAGCGTGTGGCCCTCGTCCCCCTCCAGCAGCCACGCCGCCACCTCGCGCGGCGGGAACGGGAGGGGCACGGAGATGCGGTGGACGCCGGGCGCCACCTGCAGCGGGGCGGCGCCCGGCGCCATCCTCACGCCTCTTCGGGGAAGAAGCGCTCGCCGCTCTCCGCGCGCTCCACCAGCAGCGCCGCGGGGGCGAAGCGGGGGCCGTGCTTCGCCTCGAGCCGCCTTGCCATGGCGACG
>DASVSA010000339.1:0-3754 GCA_036388335.1 Longimicrobium sp.
GCCGTTCACCGTGAGCAACGCGTCGCCCGTGGCGGGAAGCTACGCGCTCTCGCTGCGCACCATGGCGCTGGGCGCGGCGGGGGTGTTCATCGCCGTGGACAGCGTGACGGGCCCCGGGATCGCCACCCCCGCCGCCTACGCTTCCACCCCGGTGCCCCTTGCCGGGCGCACGTCGTACGTGTACACCGTCTGGTATCGCGTGGCGCCCGGCGACACCGCCGTCAACACGCAGTTCCTCCGCGCCCAGGCCGTGAGCGACACGCTGCTGCGCGACGACGGGTCCGCCGGGGTACGCCGCGTACGCCCGGTGCTGACGCTGTCGAAGAGCGTGTCGCCCACCGGCACCCTGGCGGTGGGGACCGACCTCACCTATACGCTCAACGTGGCCAACGTGGGCGAGTTCGCCGCGCGCTCGGTGACGGTCACGGACTCGGTGCCGCCCCAGGTGATCCTGAAGCTGGGAAGCGTCTCCCAGGTGCTGCCCTCCGGCGTGACCGCCACGGTGTCGTACTTCAACGCGGCGGGCACCGCCGTCACGCCCGGCGCGGCCGGGTGCACCGGCATCGCGGGATACGACAGCTGCGTGCGCCGCATCGTGTGGACGCTCACCGGCGACCTCCCCGCCACGCAGGCGGCTTCGGCGGGCTCGTTCGCCTTTGTCGCCCGAATAAGGTGAAGTGAACCCAGGCACATGACCACCCTCTCGCCACCCGCCGCCCCGCGTTGCCCGTCACGCCGCGCCCCCTCCCGGGCGACGGCGCTGGCGCGCGTGCGCGGCTGGCTCGCGACGGGCGTGCTCGCCGTTGCCGCGGCGGTGCTGCCAGGCGGTGCCGCCGCGCAGGCGTTGTCGCTCAGGCAGACGTGGGAGGGACCGATGGGATACGTGACGGCGGCCACTTCGGTGCGCACCGATCCCAACAACGTGGACCCGTGCGCGGTGGTGGCCCAGAACCGCTCCACGTCGCTGACGCTCTCCGGGATCCCCGCCGGCGCCACCATCCGCAACGCCTTCCTGTACTGGGCGGGATCGTTCTCCAGCGGCGGCACGGCGGCAGACTACTCGGTCACGCTGAACGGCAACAACATCAACGCGACTTCCACCCACACTTCCACTTTCAACAACGGCGGCACCCCCTTCGATTACTTCGGAGCGAGGGCGGATGTCACCAGCCGCGTGACGGGTAACGGGAGCTACACGCTTTCCGGGCTCCGCGTGCACACGGGCAGTCCGCACTGCGGCTCTGCGGGAGTGGTGGGCGGGTGGGCGCTGTACGTGATCTACGAGCACCCGGCGCTCCCCATCCGGCGCGTGCAGCTGCTGGACGGGCTGCGCGCGTTCCGGCAGGCGACGGAGCCCGTGGCGCTCGCGGGTGCCAGCCGTCTGGAGATCGCGCCGTCGCACGTCTCGTCCTTCACGTACCTGGTGTACGACGGCGACCCGGACCTGTCGGCGGCGGAGAACATCGTGTACAACAACGTCATCCTCTCCAACGCGGACAACCCCGTCAACAACCCGTTCAACTCGTCCACCGACTACGGCGTGGACCTGGATACCTGGGACGCGACGGACTACACGCAGCCGGGCGCCAGCTCCGCCAACCTGAACCTGTCCGTGGGCGACGACATGGTGATCCTGCAGGCGATCATCACCTCGCTCGACACCAAGGGCGTGGTCGTGACGCCGGATGGTTCGGCGCCGACACCGCGGCTGCAGGGCGGCGCGTACAGCGACCTGTTCGTGGCCGAGAACACCTCCATCATCGCCGGGACCTTCGACCTGCTGGCGGTGGGGGCGAGCGGCGTGGTGACCATCGATTCGATCCGCGGCGTGGGCCTCACCGGCCCGCAGGCGCGGGCGGACAGCGGACGGGTGAACCTGAGCGCCGGCACGCCTGTCAACTACCGCGTCTGGTACCGGGTCCCCCAGGGCGCCCCGGTGACGGTGCCGGTGTCACTGCGCGCGCGGTGGGTCGCGTATCCCACCCAGGTGGGCGGGGTGGATACCGGGTTCGTGAGCGTGCGTCGCGTCCAGCCGCAGATCTCCCTCACCAAGTCCGTGAGCCCCGTCGGCGTACTGGCGGGCGGCACCGATCTCACGTATACCATGACGGCCGCGAACGTGGGCGAGTACGCGGCGACGGGAGTGGTGGTGAGCGACGTGGTGCCGATCGAGGTGGCCTTCAAGATCGGCAGCGCCACCCAGCAGCTCCCGCCGGGGCTGACGGCGACCGTCACTTATCACGCCGCGAACGGGACCGCCATCACGCCCGGCACACCCGCGTGCACCTCTCCCGCCGGATACGACACGTGCGTGAGGGAGGTCCGCTGGACCGTGGCGGGCGAGCTCCCCTCGGGGTCGGGGGCGCCGCCGGGCACCTTCTCGTTCGTGGCGCGGATCAGGTGACCGCATCGGCGCCGCCCGCCTGTCCCAACCGAACGCTCCATTGCCGCAGCCGAGGCCAATCGTGACCGCAAGCCCGCTGAACCGTTGGTCCGTGCTCGCCGTGGCCGCGCTGCTCGCGCTGCCGGGCGCGGCCGGGGCGCAGGTGGAGGTGGATACGCCGCCGGCCGGCGTGGAGCTCGGCATCTACACGGGCGGCTCGTACACGACCGACTGGTTCACCACACCCGGCGCGGACGAGGCGGAGGACTGGCGTCCGGGATACGCGCCGGCGCTCGGGGCAGTCGTACAGCTCTGGTTGGAGCCGCGCGTGGGCGTGCGGCTCCATGGGGCGTACCTGCCGCAGAACCTCCCTGGTGGCGGCGGGCTAGACCAGCGGCTGCGCGTGGTGAACAGCTACCTGTACGACCTGGACCTGGTGGTGAGGCCCTTCGCCCTCTCCACGCCCAACACGCTCCTGCAGACGGTCTACCTGTTCGTGGGCGGCGGCGGATACACGGCCGACGTGGCCGACTTCATGGCGCCCGGCGGTGGCTGCGTGCCGCAGGAGAGCTGGACGCCCGCCGGGGTGTGCGTTCCCACCGACGCGGGGCAGGGGACCACCGGGATGGCGGTGGTGGGCGGCGGCATCAGCCTGGCCCGCATCAGCTCGCGCGTGGAGGCGTTCGGCGAGGCCGCGGTGCACGTGTACGATTCGCCCGCGCACGTTACCGATAACGCCAGCGGAGAGGACCGGCTCTCGTTCACGCCCCGCGCCGTCATCGGCCTCAAGGCGTCGCTGCGCCCGCGCGTGAGCCGCACACCGGAGCGCGCCCCCGAGCCCCTTCCGCCGCCCCCGCCGCCCGCCGAGGTGGTAGTGGAGCCGGCCCCGGCTCCGCCCGCCGCGGAAGAGATCCCGGTGTGCGTGGTGAAGGATGGCGCCCTTGCCCTCGTGACCGTCACGCGCGACCCGGTGTCGGGCGACACGACGGTGAACGGAGAGCCGTTCGCCCGCGTGTTCCCGGACAGCGGCCTGGCCGGCGAGGCCGCCTGGTTCGCCGCGGGCGAGCCCGTCGTGTTCGAGGGGCGGCGCTTCGTGAAGTTCGGCGGGCCGCGGGTGCTGGACGTAGGAGACGTGGCGCGCGCCGGCGAGTATCGCGGCGTCCCCGTCTTCGCCCAGCCGGGCGCGCGGGTGGACGTCGTCTACCTCCCCATCCGCCAGGCCTGCGAGTTCCAGCCGTACGCGTTGGAGCTCAAGACCGGCAGCATCCGGCGCTAGAACAGCGGCTCACACAGAGAACGCAGAGGCACAGAGGAGGACTCCCCGTCCCCGTCCGGGGTGCCCCCAGGTGCCCAAACGGGAACATCCCGGTT
>DASVSA010000340.1:0-2225 GCA_036388335.1 Longimicrobium sp.
GGACGGGCCGCTGGTGGACGTCTTGGTCACGCGGGGAGGCTACTTCGAAGCGATGGGCATCCGCCTCGTAGCGGGGCGCGGGTTCGGGGCCGCGGGCGGGGAGGGGACGCGTGAGGTGATCATCGACCGGGTTCTCGCCGAGCGCTTCTTCCCCGGCCGCAGCCCTATCGGGGGCAAGCTCTCGATGATGGACGACTCGGCGCGGATCGTGGGCGTGGTGGATCACGCGCGCCAGTACGACGTCTACCAGGACGGGCGCCCGCAGCTGTACTGGCGCGACGAAGAGTACCCGGAGGGGTCGCTCTACTTCGCGATGCGCACGGACCGGGACGTGGCGAGCCTGACCCCCGACGTGCGCGCCGCCATAGCACGGGTAGACCCGGGGCTCGCGCTCTCCGACTTCCGGTCGATGGACGAGCGGGTGGGCGACGCGCTGCGGCAGCAGCGGATCGGCGCGGTGCTGATCGGCGGCTTCTCGGTGGGAGCCCTGCTGCTGGCGGCGATCGGGCTGTTCGGCGTGGTGGCGGGCTCCGTCAGCCGGCGCCGCCACGAGCTGGCGGTGCGGCTGGCGCTGGGCGCGGAGCACGGAAGGGTGCTCGGGATGGTGCTGCGCGAGGGAGCGGTGCTGATCGGGCTCGGGGTGCTGGTGGGCCTCCCGGGCGTCTACCTGATGGGGCGGGCCATCCGGGGCGTGCTCGTGGGCGTCTCGCCGGCCGATCCGCTGGCGCTTGCCCTCGCGTCGTGCAGCCTGGCGCTGGTCGCACTGGCGGCGTGCTACCTCCCCGCCCGCCGCGTCACCCGCATCGAGCCGGCCCAGTCGCTGCGGCAGGAGTAGAATCAGCTCTCCGTGTCTCCGTGCCTCTGTGTGAGCCCACGTTTCTCCGTTAGATTTAGGAGGTTTTAGAAGCCGTTGATCCCGATCTCCCGAACGAAACGATGGGACCCAGACCGCGCAGAAGGACCGTCACCGCCAACGTGGGCGGCGTGCTCGTGGGGAGCGCGCACCCCGTGGTGGTGCAGTCGATGACCAACACGGACACCGCCGACATCGAGGGAACGGTACGGCAGGTGGCCGCGCTCTGGCGCGCGGGGAGCCAGATCGTGCGGGTGACCGTGAACAACGAGGAATCGGCCGCCGCCATCCCGCACATCGTGGAGTTCCTGCGCGTGCGCGGCGTGGACGTGCCCATCGTGGGCGACTTCCACTACAACGGCCACCTCCTCCTCCACAAGTACGAGGACTGCGCCCGCGCGCTCTCCAAGTACCGCATCAACCCCGGCAACGTGGGCGCCAAGCGCCACGACGAGAACTTCACCGCCATCGTGGAGCGCGCGGTGGAGTTCGGCAAGCCGGTGAGGATCGGCGTCAACTGGGGCTCGCTGGACCAGGCGCTCCTCACCGAGCTGATGGACGCCAACGCCGCGCGCCCCGAGGGCGAGCGCAAAGACGCCAAGACGGTGATGATGGAGGCCATGGTGGAGAGCGCCATGCGCTCCGCCGCCCTGGCCGAGCGCGTGGGGCTGCCGCACGACCGCATCCTCCTCTCCGCCAAGGTGAGCGGCGTGCAGGACCTGGTGGCCGTCTACCGCATGCTCGCCCCCCTCTCGGACTACCCGCTGCACCTGGGGCTCACCGAGGCGGGGATGGGCACCAAGGGGATCGTGGCCTCCGCCGCGGGGCTCAGCATCCTGCTTCAGGAGGGGATCGGCGACACCATCCGCGTCTCCCTCACCCCCAAGCCCGGCGGCGACCGCACGGAAGAGGTACACGTGGCGCAGCAGATCCTCCAGTCGCTGGAGCTGCGCTCGTTCACCCCGCAGGTGACGAGCTGCCCCGGATGCGGGCGCACCACCTCCACCTACTTCCAGAAGCTGGCCGAGGACATCCAGGGCTACCTGCGCGACCAGATGCCCGTGTGGCGCGACGCGCACCCCGGCGTGGAGGAGATGAAGGTGGCCGTGATGGGCTGCGTGGTGAACGGCCCCGGCGAGTCGAAGCACGCCAACCTGGGGATCTCGCTCCCCGGCACCTTCGAGGAGCCCAAGGCCCCCGTCTACGTCGACGGCGAGCACACCGTCACCCTCCGCGGCGACCACATCGCCGAAGAGTTCATGCGCATCCTCGACGACTACGTGGAGTCGCACTACCCCGCGCGCCTCGTGGAGACGGCGGGAGTGTAGCGGCTGCGGCCGCGCGGATGCGGGGAAACAGAGGCGGGGCCGGC
>DASVSA010000341.1:0-10816 GCA_036388335.1 Longimicrobium sp.
GCGGACGCGGCGCGGGGTGCCGTTGTCCACCGCGGGCGTGACGCGGACCCGTCTCACCGCCGGGCTCGCTTCAGGCACGCGCGCCGGTGGAAGGGCCGCGATACCGCCGGCGCCCGGGCCGCCTTGACGAGGCTAGTCCCGCGGGGCGGCGGATGCGGTGCGGCCACGCGGCTTTACGTGCCGCCCCATGAACGAGCGGATGTGGCCCGCGATCTCGTCGCCCCGCTCCTCCAGGGCGAAGTGGCCGGTGTCGAGCAGGTGGTACTCGAGCGTCCTCAGGTCGCGCTTGTACGGCTCCGCGCCCTGCCAGGGGAAGATCGGGTCGTCCTTCCCCCACACGATCAGCGTGGGCGGCTGGTGCTGGCGGAAGTAGGCCTGGAACCGCGGGTACAGCGGGAGGTTGGTGCGGTAGTCGTAAAAGAGGTCGAGCTGCACCTCGTCGTTCCCCGGGCGGTCCAGCTGGCGCTGGTCCACCGTCCAGGTGTCCGGGCTCACGCGCGCCGAATCGCGCACGCCGTGCAGGTACTGCCAGCGCGTGGCGTCGCTCGTGAGGAGCTTGCGCAGGGCGTTGCGGTTGGCCGGGGTGGCGTCGCCCCAGTACGTGCGGAACACGTCCCAGAACTCGCGGAGCCCCTCGTCGTACGCGTTCCCGTTCTGCACGATCAGCGCCTGCACCCGCTCCGGGTGCGCGACCGCCAGCCGGTAGCCGACGGGCGCTCCGTAGTCCATCAGGTACAGCGAGTAGCGGTCCAGGCCGAGCGCCTGCGTAAACTTGTCGGTGACGCTCGTGAGGTTCGCGAAGGTGTAGGCGAAGCGGTCCCGGCTCGGCATGCTGCTCTGGCCGTAGCCCGGGAAGTCGGGCGCGACCACGTGGTAGCGGTCCATCAGCGCGGGGATCAGGTTGCGGAACATGTGCGACGAGGTCGGGAACCCGTGCAGCAGCAGGATGGTGGGCGCGTCCCGCGGCCCCGCCTCGCGGTAGAAGATGTCCAGCCCGTCGATCTTGACGGTGCGGTACATGACCGCGCCGGCGGGAGCGGAGCGGGAGGCCGCCGCGGCGGGCGTTTGCCCGGCGCTGGAAGTGGCGGCCACGGCGAGCACGGCCGCGGCGAGCACCGCGCGGAACAGGTGTGACGGGCGATGGGTGCGAGGCATGGGACGATTCTCCGGCATCAGGTGAGTCCCCGCGGGTTCCGCGGTGCTTCGGCGGGGTGCCGGAGCGGAGCCGCCAGGGGGCGGCGGCGCGGCGCGGCATGGCACCGCGGACAATCCCTCCTCCATCCCCTGCGGATGGATAGCCGCGCCCTCCCTCGCCGTCCAATACACAACCGCGATGCCGGGTATCGCCCAAGGGAATGGCCCGCCACCGGCGAGGACGCTGCGCGGTGAGCACCGATGGGATAAAGCCCCGGAATCCAGGTGGATTCCGGGGCTTTTTCGCATCACGAGCAGCTCTTGATCGACAGGAGAGCGCGCAGCCACGTGTGGTCCACCGACGCCTCCTGGTGCGCCTCCATGCGAAGGCAGCACTCCGCAACGCATGCATCTGGATCCAGGCGCTCGCCGGTCATCCGCCCACGCCGCGGATCAGGAGCTCGGGTTCTCCAGTGCCGGCACAATGGGTCCCGCCAGGCCAAGGCCGCCGTTCAGATAGCCGGTCTCGATCTGGATCGTCTGGTTGGTGAACAGGTTGAACGTGTACGGCAGCGGATCGCACTGCATCCCCCGGGCGACGGCTCCAAAGATCATGTGCTGCAACGGATCCGACGATGTGTCCCCGGATCCGGGGGCCGGCCAGAGGCTGATGCCGAATCTCTGCTGGCCGTACTCCCATTGCTGCCCCACCGCGAGCCGGTAGCACCGCGACCCGCTGTAGTCATTGGAAGGGCTCGCCGGTGTGTGGGCCGAAAAGCTGATCGTCAGGTCTTCGCCAGCAACCGAGCAGGCGAAGTCGCTCAGGGTTGCCGTCGCGCCGGACGAATAGCCTCCCAGATTGAGCTCGATGGGGCCCGTGGCAGTGATGCCGGCCGTGTTCGACCCCGCCGGTCCAGGCTGGATGGCGAACTGGCTCGCCCCGATCGCGTTGGATACCGGAGGTGGGCTGAACTGCCCCGGGCCGACCCCGAAGCCCGCGGGCATCGGTGCGCTGGCGTGGTTCAACCCGTACAGCACCGCCGGCAGCACCACCGTCCGGAGCGAGGCGGCCTGCGACAGGACGGCGACGCACCGGCTGTTCTGCGGGGCCATGGAGGCCGGAATGGCCGCGCTGAGGCTCGCGGCGGGCGTGGCGGCGTAGAAGATCGCCAGGCTGGCGTCCTCCACTCCTTGCTGGCTGGCGATCGCGTACTGCCACGTGGCCGGGCCGCCTCCGCCAGGCTGCCCCGCCAGCCCCATGTTCGCCGTCAGCGTCAGGAAGACCAAACTCGTCTTCTGGAGGTCCTCGGCAAGGCAGGAGGCGATCATCTCCGGCAGCATCTGCCGAAGCAGCGCGGGAAGGGCCTCCCCTCCGCTGAGCGTTCCACCATCCGGGACACCCGCCTGCGGGCTGGATCCGGCATCGAAGGCGAACAGGAGCCGCACGACCGCGGGTTGGGCTTCCGCCCCCTGGAATCGCAAGCGCGTGCGCACCGTGACCGTCGCGCCCGCGAGATCGTAGGCGCCCGCGGGAAGGTCGAACGGGCTGGCCGCCCCGCCGGCGACGGTCGCGGTTCCACGGGCGATTGGCAGCGACAACGCCAGGTCCTGGCCCGCGCCTCCCGCGATCGACCACGGAGCGAAAGTGCCGGCCAGGGTAATCGTCTGCCCGCCGCCGGCCGTCGAGTACGAGAAGGCGAGTCCGAGCTTCTCCGTGGCCAGGGCGGTGTTGATGGCACCCAGGGGAAGCCCGATGATCATGTCCCAGCCACCGGGGTCGATGATGGCGGTCGGGTCGAAGGCCGTCATGATGCGGCCTCGGGCCGCGGCCAGGGAGTGCCGGAGAGCCGGAGGCTCTCCGCGAGGTCGGCGGTGGTGACCGAGAACGGCCCGCCGCCCGTCCACGCGAACGGTGCCGTCATGTTGATGGCCATCAGGTCCAGGCTGGGCGCCGTGTCGGGCGTCCAGGCGGCGATCAGCTCGGGCAGTTCGGCCACGACGCCGCCCGCGAGCGCGCCGCACAGGACGACGAAGATGCCGCCGATGCCCGCCGTAAACAGCGTCGCGAGCCCGACAGCCACCGCGATTCCGGCGCCTATCTCCTCGGCGGTCTGGTCAGCGCCGGGATCCGTGGTCGTCCAGTGGCTTACCTGGGGAGGGGTGACCTCGGTGAAGGCAAGGGTCTGCTGGCCCTGCCCGTTGGTGGCGAGGGCCACCGCCTGCACGGCGTTCACGGAGGTATGCGCTTTCACCCCGATGCGGACGGGGATGGAGCACTGCGACATGCAGGTGATCTGCGTGCCCGAAAACTCCACCGTGAAGCTCTCCAGGAGCGGCTGGTACGTCTGCCCCTGGTAATCGACGGAGGAGAGCTGGCACGGGTTGGCCAGCGACAGCGAGGGGCTGCGGCTCGCGATGGGGAAGTCCGCGGTGGTCGTGCCCGGAAAGGTGGCCGGCAGCGCGTTGCGGATGATCTTGTTCAGGAGCAGGGACGACGAGACCAGCAGCGCCGCATCGTGCCCGTCAGGTACGACGCCCCCCGCCACCTGCTGCGCAAGGGCGGCAGGCGCGTCGCCCTCGGTCATGGCGAGAATGGCGAGCAGGCAGTCGCTCTCGGTGGCGCCATCCACGTAGGCGTAGCTGAGGGCGGTCGGCTTCATCCAGGCGTACGGGGCCTCGGCCGCCACGCGCGAAAGATCCACCACCGCGAAGACATGGTTGAACACGCCCGGATGGGCGTTGAGCCACTCGCCGAGCGCCGTCTCCACCAGCGTCGTCTCGCCGAGCGGCGCGCCGGCGCCGAGATCCACCTTCTGCACCGAGAACGGCCCGGGCTCGGCGGCCGCCGCATCTCCCGGCTGGGCGATCTGCAACGACGAGCCCGGTTTGGAGCCGGCGCTGGTGGACAGGTAGGTGAGCTGCACCTGGACGGTGGCGTTCCCGGAGAAGGGGTACTTCGCGCCGCCGGGCACGGCGATCGTGCCCGACACCGGAATCCTGAGATCGACGAGATACTCCGCGCCCCCCGGCGCGATCTGCCAGGTGCCGAAGGTGCCGCTGACCGCCGCCCCGTCGGCCCCGCCCGAAAATGCCTTCGGGCTGAGATTCTGGGCGGCGATCTGCTCGTTCACCCGGGGCAGCCGGACCGCGTAGACGAGGTCCCATCCACCGGTCGGTGCCTGGCCGCTCATGCCGGCGCGCCGCTCGGCCGCGGGGGAACCGCGAAGCCCATGACGAACGCCCCGTTCAGACCCGCGCAGAGCAGCTCCTGGTCGCCCGTGTTGGTCCACGTCGCCGGGGAGATGCATGCCGCGAGAAAGTTCCTGAGCGTCGGCATCTTCGTGGGATCCTGGTCGTAGATCGCGATCGTGTCGATGCTGCTCATGTCGCTGTAGAGCTGGCCGGAGAGCTGGCCCACGATCATCGACCAGACCTTGAAGGTGAAACGCGGCGCGATCCCCTTGAAAGTCCAGGTGCCCGGATTCCGCATCTCCGCCTGCGCGGAGGTGCCCAGCTCGGTTTTGATCTGCGCGGGACCGATGTTGTTCTCCCCCTCGTTGACCATCTCGACCGATCCGTCAGCCTTCGATCCGCCCTCCAGGCTGCTGTCGATTTCACTGGCCAGCGATTCCTGCTCGGAGCTGAGGTTGTTCACGTTCGGCTCTTCCGCGGCCGGCTCCAGCTCGGTGGCCGTCTGCGTTCCCGACTCCACCGTTTCGGCGGCTTCTCCTCCGGCGGCGCCAAAGCTCAGGCAGCACAGGGCCGTGACTACCAGGGTCACGCCGAGCCCCTCCAGCGTCTCCTCCGAGATCTTCTTCGCGTCAGGCTGCGCGCTCAGCGTCGAGATGCTGTCCCTGTCGTACTGCATCGTGAAATGGCCGTTCTCGTCGAGCCCCACCGTGCTCGTGGACACGAGCGAGACCTCGATGGTCAGCTCGTTCTGCGCTCCGTAAGGGAACGAGATGTTGTTGAACGACTGCTGCACGCTGGTCTGGTTGAACTGGACCTGCAGATCGCCCGCGGGGATCGTCGCGGTGCAGGGATTGGAGAAGGGATACCAGGAGGGATCCATGTTGAGCTCGAGGGTCAACGGCTTCACGTTGGTTACCGATTTGTCCGGCCACGACGTGCTGAAATCGGTATCCTTCGCGTTCTCGAAGAGCGCGGGCATGTTGGGCGTGATGACCTTGTCCACCACGAGCGCGGGGTTGAGGAGAAGCGCGGCGTTCACACCGCTGTTGTTGGGGATGCCGGCGGCCGAGATCTCCTGGCTTACGTTGACGATGCTGCCATCCACGTTCTTCGAGCCCGGGGTCCTCCCCTCGGTCAGCGACATGATGCCGATCAGCGCATTGTCAATGCTGGTGCCGCCATCGGCGTCCAGCACGTCGGTATAGGCGTACCCGACGTAGGTCGGCAGAATCCACGACCACTCCCCGTGCGCCGCGCTCTCGGCCACGTCCACCGTGAGGAAGACGTAGTCGAACAGCTGGAGGTGGTTCTGCATCCACTGCTCGGTCATCGTCTTGACCGCGTTGGCCTGGAACGAATCGCCGTTGGGGATGGCCGGGACGCTGATCGCCGTGACCGACACGGTCTCGGGCAGCGTGGTGGGTGCGGGTGCCGCCGTACCACGGGCCGAGCTCCTGATGTCCGCGGCCGAACCGGCGGACGGCGCGGCTCCGCCCGTCACGATCTTGAGTGCCGCGGTGACGGCACCCGCGCCCGTCGCGGCGGACGATGCGGGAGCGCTGGGGACGGGATGGAAACCGAGCTTCACCTGAACGGTGACCGAACCGCCGGCGAGGTCGGTCGCCCCGCTCTCGCCGCCCACCGTGCCAAAGCTCCCCGACGCGATCGGGATGGTGAGGCTGATGAGGTCCCCCGCCCCGCCGGTCGTCACCTGCCAGGGGCCGAACTGGCCCTTCATGTATGCGCTGGGCAGGCCGGGAAGCGTGGGGCAGGTCTCGTCGAAGGCGAGCGCGGAGCCGAAGCCGCCTTTCGCGAAGTAGTCGGCGAGCGAGTCGTTGATGACACTCGCGTTCAGCACGTAGACGACATCCCACCCGAAGGTGTCGGCGCCCGTGTTGCTCGCGAAGGTGGTCGTGTTGAAGCTGGACAGCGTGGGAGCATTCATGATCGAGAGCCTCAGGAAAGGTCGAGTGCGATCTGGACGCCGAGGATCAATCCACCATTGACGCTCGCGCATCTGAGGGTGTTCTCGGGCACGGGGCCCGACGCCGCGCCCGATTGGAAGCGCTCCATGAAGGGGAAGGACACGGACGAGAACAGCAGGTTGGACGGCCCCCCCGTTCCCCCGCCCGCGATCTGGGCTGCTCCTTTCCCGGGGTTTTTCGGCGGACCCGCCGCCTGGCTCTGCCAGTCGCCGAGCGCCTGGTCCACGAAGACACCCGCGACCAGACCGGCGCTGTAGATGGCCGCACCCAGCACTTTGATCCAGAGAGGGCGCGGCGTGCTGCGGATGATCTCCTGGATGACGAAACGGCTCAGCCCCGCGTTTCCACTCTCCGACGCGGCGCGCAGGTCCTGGAACAGGCCGGGGACGCCGGCCGTGACGTCGCCGCTCGTAGACGTGGTGATCCTGATCCCACCCACGGCTCCGGCCACCGGGTCGCCGATCGCACGCGGACCCACCGTCGTTCCAGGCACCGACTCCGCGAGCTCGCCGTAGAGGCTGCCCGTCATCTGTCCTGACTCCGTGGCCCGGATGACGTAGCGGATGCAGCCGGTGTAGAGTGCCGCTCGCTGCTCCGTCGGCAGTTCTGGCAGATTGGCCGGCGGAGCCGCCCCGGCCCCGTTGCCCTGGGGAAAGTAGTCCGCGTCCGCGGTGAAGCCGGCGGCCCGGCAGCTCGCCTGAAGCGCTCGCACCGCCGTGGCGCTGCCGCGGACGGAGCTCCAGACCCGTTCATAGACCTGCGTGGCGATGGAGGGGAGCTGGCCGGCCTCGCTGCCACTGGAGTGACTTGAATTGAGGTTGCCGTGACTCGCTGGCTGCTCAGGGTCCGTGGGCGACGCCGGGGGCAGGTCTATGCCGGCCGGGTCTCCCGGATAGACGGGGTTGAGCGTCACCGCATCGATGCTGTCCTGGGTGAGGGCGACGGGTGCCGTTTCGGGATCGCCGGGGCGGCTGATGATGACGTTACGCCCGCCGCCGATGCTGAACGTGACGGGCCTCTCGGCGGTCCGCATCTGGCGTTCGGCGGCGAAGAACTTGAGCACCGTCGGGGAAAGGCTGCTCGTCGTCGTTCCCACGTCGGTAAACCATCCCGTGGCCGCGTCGAGCATGAGCGGGATGGCTTCTCCGGCGAGCAGGCCGAGCGCCGTGATGCCGATGCCCTCCAGGACGCTCGCGGCCGAGCTCGTGTCGGGCGCGGTCAGGCTCGACGTGACGGCCGGGGAGCCGGAAAGCACCAGGTCGATGCTCTGGTCGGGGTCCACCACCAGCTGATAGGCCGACGACATGCTGATCGTCAGTGTGTAGCCGTCGCCGAGATCGACCACCGCCCCGGTTACCGCTGCCGCGATGGCGTTGTCGGTGAAGGAGATCGTGACCGCCCCGGCCGCGATGGCCACGGGGTAGGTAGCCCCGGCCGAATCGGCGAGCGCGGCCGGCGGCACCAGCGACACGGCACCCGTCGTGGCATCGACGCGGTAGTACGCGGAGATGGCGGCGGCGTTCGACAGGGTCTGGCCCGTGGAGTCAGCGGCAAAGGCGCCCAGCTCGCTGGTGCCGAGCTCGCCGTTCAGATTCTGGAGGAAGGTCTGGTTCGCGAGCGTCGTGGAGCTGATCGCGACGGCCGCGTTCACCCCCGCGTTCGTGGGAAACAGGAGCGAGGTCACCTGCGGAGTGAGGCCCGCTACATCCCCGCTGACGCTGGCCAGCACGGCGAGGATGCCGCTGTCGGGGCCGGCCGGCGCGACCGCATAGTCGAACGCCGCGGGCTGCAGCCACGGGATGTCGACGCTTTCCGCATAATCCCTGGTGAAGACGTTCGCGTAGACGCCGGTGAAGGTGGCTGGATAGGCCGTGCAGAGAGCTTCGAGGATGCCACCGATCATGCTGGCTTCAAAGGAGGTGATCGGGCGGCTGGAGGGAGTCGTCGCCACGCCGGTGACGCTGACCACGGTGAACGGCGTCGCGTTGTCGACCTGGAGGTTGTGGAGGCCGGGGACGGCGGGGTCCGCGACGAAGGTCAGGGTCGTCTGGATGGTGCCCACGAGGTTGACGAGCGAAACCGGCGATCCCCCCGGAACGATCAGGTTCGCGGCGGAAACGGCGAGGTTGAACTGCACCAGCTTGCCTGACCCGCCCGGCGAGACCGTGAGCGACGTGATGGTCGCCGACTGAAGCTGGTTCCCTCCGGCATCGGCGATCGTGAACGTGCCCGGGGACTCTCCGCGGAAGTCCTGAAGCCATGGCTTACGCTGCGCCAGATCAGCGTTGATGGTGTCGTACGTAACCGCGTAAACGGCATCCCAGCCGTTGGTGGCGTCCTGCAAGGGTGTAGTCGAGGTGAAGGTGCACTGCTGCGAGTAGATCGACATGTCTGCTCCGGTCGGCGCGGCAATCTGAGGAGATGGCCATGGATTGAAGGACTCGTGCTGGCGAACCGCGCGGCCCCCAGTTGAGGTTGTGTCGGTGGAAAACAGCCGGGGGGGCGGTCGTGAGATCCAGTCCTGATCGGCAGCGGAACTGCGCCGTGCGGCGCGACAGGCGGGAAGCGGAGGTCTTTGGGTTCTCTCTGCTAGAAAGATAGTCCTCTTTTATGCCTGACGACCCCAACGCATTCCACTCGGCGCGGGTCGCCGAACTGTTGGTGCTGAACGTCGCCAGGACCGCGGCTACGCTACGGGCCGGCACCGCTGGCTCGCGAAGCCCGAGCCGGCGAGATCACCAACTGATCCTACATCATAATATAACGTCTCCAACTGGTGCAGTGGGAGCGCGCGTTAAATTGTAGCGCGATAGGCGAGTCGATTGGAAGAGCCGGCACGGATGGAACCGTTCACCCCGTGATCAGAGGAGCCCTGCGCAGCCACGCGTCGTCCGTGAGCTGGGCCACCACGAAGTTCGCGACGTCGGCGCGGGCGACGCCCCCTCCGTGCACGCCCGACCGGTCGGTCAGGGCCCGCACGCTCCCCTGGGCAGGCTTGTCGTTCAGGACCGTGGGCCGTACCAGCACCCAGTCCGCGGCGCTGGAGCGGACGATGGCTTCCTGGCGGTCCTTGTCCGCGTACACCTTTCGAAGGAGCAGCGGAAAGATCACCCGGTCGAACACGAATCCACCATGGCCCCGGCTGTCACCCGCGCCCATCCCGGTGATGCACACGAGGCGCCGTACGTCCTGCCGCGCCATCGCATCCACCAGGGCACGCGTCGCCGTGGAGAGCAGCGTCACCTCGCGGAACGGGCTGGCGGGAGTCCCCAGCGAGCTGATCACGCCCGAACAACCGTCGAGCGCGCGTGAGAGCGACTCCGGGTCGCGCGCGTCTCCCTCCACGAGCTCCGCCCCGGCGAGGCCGTCCGCCCTGGCCTTCGAGCGTACGAGCGCCACGACGGAGTGCCCCCGCGCGCCGGCTTCACGGACGATCTCGCGACCGGTGCCCCCTGTCGCGCCCAGCACCAGTACTCTCATGTACCTCTCCGCCGCGTGATGGTGAGTACTCCGCGACGCCTCCGCCCGGACTACGGCTTGAGGAACTCCGTCCGGTATTTGGGCGCGAGCGACATGGCCTTCGCGATGACCGCCCCCTGGGCCGCGGCGTCCAGCGGGGGCGCCGTCGCGGTCCGCGTGGCGACGGGAGCCCCCACTTCCATGAAGAACTCCTCCTGCCCGGCCGGCGAGCACAGGCAGAGCATGCGTGCCGGAGCGCCGGATGCGTTGCGGAACGAATGCGGAGCGTTGGCCGGCACGTTCACGGTCTCGCCCGCGCGCGCCACCACCGCCTCGCCGCGAAAGGTGATCTCGCTTTCACCCTCCAGCACGCTGAACATCTCCTCGAAGTCGTGCCGGTGCGGGGGCGGGCCGCCTCCCGGCGGTACGTGCATGTCGATCAGCGTGTAGCGGCCCGCGGTGTCGCGTCCCGTCAGGAGCACCGTGTACGTATCCCCCACCAGCCCGATGTGGGGCAGGCTCGCGTCCGTGCCGGGGCGGGCGACCGCGAGCTGGCGGCCCAGGTCGTCCGCCGGAATCGCCGGGTACTGCAGCGCGGATGGGTTCGCGGATGTGGCCATGATGCTCTTTCTCCCCAGGTGGGCTGATGCGCGCGGAGACGGCGTCGCCGGCGGATGAGCCGGCAGCCCGGCCCGCGACGGTGTCACATGCGGCCCTGCGATCTACTCCGCTCCTGGAGGATCGCCGTCAGTCATCAATGCGTGTTCGCATGGATGATCGCTGAGGACGCGGCCTGGATCTAGAATATTCTTGACACACCGCGCGGAACTACGATCCCGCGAAGCTGGACGATGGTCCGCGCTCGATCTCAACCACCTGCTCGGCTTCGGGGATGCGGCGCAGCACCGCAGGTTCGGCTGCCGCGCTCTCGCGGCGGACGCCAGCACCTCGTCGCGCGGCTCCGGCCGGCTGATCGCGGCTTCGTCAGATGCACAACCCACGCATTGGGCGCGCCCTCTCGTGGTGGAGTTGGAGAACGAGAGGAG
>DASVSA010000342.1:0-29479 GCA_036388335.1 Longimicrobium sp.
CCACCAGGTGCACCGGCCCCGGCTCGCGCTCCGCGATCCAGTCCGCCAGCGAGCCGCGCTCCCCGGCCACGACCGGGTGCACCAGCATCCCCGCCGGCTTGGCGACCACCCAGAGTGCCGGGGTGCGGTGAAGAAGGACCGGTTCCATGGCCAACAGCTTATCACACGGAGACACAGAGGCACAGAGACGATTTCATCTCTGTGCCTCTGTGTCCCCGTGTGAGCCTTCACTCCAGCGCATCCGCGGCAGCCGCGCCGAAGAACTGGGTGACGTACTTGCGCTGCAGCGGCGTGAGCGCCCGCACCGCCCATTCGAGGTGGACGAAGTGCGGCTCGGCGGGGATGATCCGCAGCCGGAGCCCGGTGGCGCGGGTAAACTCCGCGAGCGAGAGATCGCCCTTACGTCCGTTGCAGGTGCTGCAAGCCGTGGCCACGTTGGCCCACGTGTTGGGATCGCCCCCGTGCGCCTTGAACCACACCTGCGGCACGATGTGGTCGCGGGTGAGGAACTCGCGGCTGCGCAGCTCCGAGCGGTGGCGCCCGCAGTACGCGCAACGGTACCCGTCGCGCGCCATCAGCAGCAGGTTCGACACCCCGCGCCGCAGCTTGCGCGGCACGTGCACGTAGCGCGCGAGCCGGATCACCGCTGGGCACGGCAGCTCCGTCCCCGCCGAGCGCATCGGGCGCGCCGGGTCGGCCTCCACCAATTCCGCGCGGTTCTCCAGCACCAGCCGCACCGCGCGCGCCGCCGGGATCACCGTGAGCGGCTCGAACGACGCGTTCAGCGCAAGGCATCCGCGGCGCGCTGTAATGGGCGGAGTGAGGGTCATGGTCTACATCCCGAAGGGCTACTCTGGTTGAACGGAAGTGCGTGAGTGCGTAAGTGCGTTTAACTGCAGTCAGGCGCACTCACGCACTAACGCACTCACGCACTTCTGTTTCAGCCTTCGCCGCGGATCAGTGCCTGGATGAAGCCGTCGGGGCTCACGCCGGGCGGCAGCACCGTGATACCGATGAAGCCGTTCTCCGGCGTGATGATGGACTCGTCCTCGCGGATCGAGCCGCCGTGGACCTGGTCGATGCCGCCGTTGGTCCACTCCTTGTCCTGCTGCTTCTGGTCCCGCGCGCTGATCGGCTCCACGCAGAAGCGGCGTCCGGTTGCGGGATCGTGGTAGAAGTAGCGTCCGGTGGTGCTCATGTGCTCCCCTGGTGTTCGAGTAGGCGGATTGGAGTCGATCCCATGCCGCCTCGCGAAGAGCGTCAGCGGCGCATGTCCCTGTTCATGATTCACCTTCCTGTTTCAGTTACGGCGGATCGAAGTGCGCCCGGAGAGATTCGAACTCCCGACCCCCGGATCCGTAATCCGGTGCTCTGTTCCGCTGAGCTACGGGCGCGTTGCAGTGATCAATGAGAAAGGCGCCCCGCCTGCCCGGATCGCCCGGGAGGTGGGGCGCCGTGGCGCCGCTCTGACACAAAAAAAGGAGTCGCGTCAAAGACGGCCCGGTGATGGGCTGCCAGTGGGACGCGACTCCCGAGCGACGAGTTTAGCGGGGCGGCCGAATACTGTCAAGGGCCTCACACAGAGACACGGAGCCACAGAGATTGGTTCTCTCCGTGCCTCTGTGTCTCTGTGTGAGCCATTCAGTTCAGCGGTTGTAGATGATCCCCTTGCCCGACCGGTAAAGCTCCAGCACCGCGTTGGCCTCCTCGCGCAGCACGCCGTGCACGATCTGGATGCCGCGCGCCTCCAGGTACGCGTGCGACTCGGGGAAGACGGGACCCTCGTCGAAGTTGAGGCGCCGCGCGTCGTCGCGGTGGGCGCCGCAGAGGACGCGGCTGACGCCGCTCCAGAGGGTGGCGCCCAGGCACATGGCGCAGGGCTCGCACGAGGTGGCGAGCTCGTACACCGGGCCGTCGTCGGAGCGCATGGTGAAGCAGCTGAGCCGGGACTGGGCCATCATGAACGCCACCATCTCGCCATGGAGCGTACAGTTGTTCAGCCGCACCACGCTGTTCATCCCCACCGCCACCAGCGCGCCCGTGCCCTGCTCGATGATGGCCGCGCCGAAGGGGCCACCCGTCCCGCGCACCACGTTCTCGCGCGACAGGTCGATGGCGAGCCTCATCTTCTCCTCGTCCGTCGTGTAGCGGCGTTCCCAGTCGACGGTGGACTCTACCCAGTCGGGATACTCGATGTGGATGGGCGGGATGCGCATGCGGATCATCGGTTGTTTGGAGGACAGGCGGGACCCCGCGAACCTTAGCCATCCCAACGCCCAACCGCAAACTCCGGCTTTTTGTCCGTGCCTCCGTGCCTCTGTGTGAGCCCCCGCAGTTGCCCTCCGCGAAAAAACAGCTATTTGTAACACGGCACGCCTCCCCTCCCCACTCCTACAGGCCCGCATGACCCCAGCCGTCGGCCGGAGCGTATCGCGCAAAGACGGGATGGCCAAGACCACCGGCACGGCCCGGTACGTGGACGACCTCAGCTTCCCCGGGATGCTGTACGGGCGGACGATCCGCTCCACGATCCCCAGGGGCCGCGTCCGCTCCATCAGCCTGGACTTCGATCCCGCGGGCTTCACGATCGTGGACTACCGCGACATCCCGGGGCCGCGCTGCAACTTCGTGGCGCTGATCGAGGACGACCAGCCGTTCCTGGTGGCGGAGGAGATCAACCACTACGCCGAGCCCATCCTCCTCCTCGCCCACGCGGATCGCGAGCGGCTGATGGCGGCGGAGGTGCGCGTGGAGTACGACACCGCCGAGCCGGTGCTGGACCCCGAGCAGTCGCCCACGACCTTCAAGACGCTCCGCATCAACAAGGGCGACGTGGAAGCCGCCCTGGCGACCGCGGACCGGATCATCGAAGGGACGTACCGCACGGGCCACCAGGAGCACGTCTACATCGAGACCAACGGCGTCATCGCCGTGCCCGAGGCGGGCGGGATGACGATCCACGGGTCGATGCAGTGCCCGTACTACGTGCACAAGGCCATCAAGGCGCTCCTGCAGCTCACGGACGAGCGCGTGCGCGTGGTGCAGACGGAGACGGGTGGCGGGTTCGGGGGGAAGGAGGAGTATCCCAACATCCTGGCCGGGCACGCGGCGCTGCTGGCCCGCAAGTCCGGCCGCCCGGTGAAGATGGTGTACGACCGGGTGGAGGACATGATCGCCACCACCAAGCGCCACCCGTCCATCATCCGCCACCGCACGGGCGTGATGAACGATGGCCGCCTGGTGTCGATGGAGATCGACGTGCTGATGGACGGCGGCGCATACGTCACGCTGAGCCCGGTCGTGCTTTCCCGTGGCTGCATCCACGCGGCGGGGCCGTACCGGTGCGACCACACCCGCATCCTGGGGCGTGTGGTGATGACCAACACGCCTCCCAACGGCGCCTTCCGCGGCTTCGGCGCGCCACAGACGCAGTTCGCCACCGAGGTGCACATGGACCGCATCGCCGAGGCGCTGGGGATGGACCCCGTCCACCTCCGCGAGCTGAACGCGCTGCGCCCCGGCGACACCACCGCCACGGGCCAGGTCATGGGCGAGGACTGCAGCGCCCTGGAGTCGCTGAAGGCGGGCGTCGAGCGCTCGGACTACCACCGCAAGCGCGCCGAGTACGCGGGGAGCAACAAAGGGATCGGCCTTTCCCTCTTCTTCCACGGCTCGGGGTTCACGGGGAGCGGCGAGATCTACCTGTCGTCCAAGGCCACGCTGGAAGCCACCGAGACCGGCGCGCGCATCCGCGTGGCCAGCGTGGAGATGGGCCAGGGGACGCGCACCATGCACGCGCAGATCGTGGCGGACGCGCTGGGCATCCCGTACGAGCAGGTGGAGATCGTGCAGCCGGACACGCACCAGGTGCCCGACAGCGGCCCCACGGTGGCGTCGCGCACCTGCATGGTGGTCGGCCGCATCCTGCAGCGCTGCGCGGAGGAGATGCGCGAGACGATCGGCGACATGACTCCCGGCGAGTACATCCGCGAGCACGGGCCGCTCTCCGTCACCAAGCAGTTCCAGAAGCCGGAAGAGATCTCGTGGGACGACACCGAGTACACCGGCGACGCCTACGCCGCGTACGGCTGGGGGTGCGACGTGGCCGAAGTGGAGCTGGACCCGGTCACCTACGAGGTGAAGCCGCTGCGGATGACCATCGTCCACGAGATCGGCAAGGCGATCCACCCGTCGATGGTGGTGGGGCAGATCGAGGGGGGGACGGCGCAGGGAGTGGGGTGGGCGCTCAACGAGAACGTGGTGATGAAGGACGGCGGGATGGCCAACCCCACGCTCACCAACTACACCATCCCCACCACGCTGGACACGCCGCGCATGGACGTGGTGGTGCTGGAGAATCCGAGCGGGTACGGCCCCTTTGGCGCCAAGGGCGTGGGCGAGATGCCCATCGACGGCCCCGCGCCCGCGCTGGTGAACGCCATCCGCCACATCGGGCTGGACGTGCGCTCCATCCCGGCGATCCCCGAAGCCATCATGGAGGTGGCATGCGCTTCACACTGAACGGCGCGCCCGCGGACGTGGACGCGCACCCCATGAAGCGCCTGCTGGACGTGCTGCGCGAGGATTGCGGGCTCACGGGCACCAAGGAGGGGTGCGGCGAGGGGGAGTGCGGCGCGTGCACCGTGCTCCTGGATGGCGAGCCCGTCGTCTCCTGCCTCGTCCCCTTCGCCCAGGCGCGCGACGGCGAGGTGGTGACGATCGAGGGATTGGGCGGCGAGCACCCGTACCAGCGCGCCTTCGCCGAGTTCAGCGGCGCGCAGTGCGGCATCTGCACGCCGGGGATGATCCTGGCGGCGGTCGCGCTGGGCCCCAACCCATCCCTGGAGGAGGTCCGCACCGGGCTGGCCGGCAACCTGTGCCGCTGCACCGGCTACGAGGCCATCTACCGCGCCATCCACAACGCATGAAGACCGCCACCACGCCGCTGGACCTCCGCGACCCGCGCACGCTGGACGAGGCGCTCGCCATCCTCGCGGAAGACGGCCCGCGCACCCCCATCGCCGGGTGCACGGACGTGTTCGTGAACCTCCACTTCGGCACCACGCCCGCGCGCCGCTTCCTCAACCTGTGGGCGCTGGACGAGCTGCGCGGCATCACGGCCGACGGCACGCTGCGCATCGGCGCGCTCACGACCTACACGGAGCTGATCCGCTCCGGCGTGGTCAACGAGTGGCTCCCCGCGCTGGTGGCCGCGTCGCGCGAGGTGGGCGGCGCGCAGATCCAGAACCGCGGCACCCTGGCCGGCAACATCGCCAACGGCTCCCCCGCCGGCGACTCCCTCCCCGTCCTGGCCGCCGCGGACGCCGTGATCGTGCTGCGCAGCTCGGCCCGCGAGCGGCGCGTCCCGCTCACGGAGCTCTACACCGGCTACCGCGCCACCGTCATCCGCCCCGACGAGCTGATCGTGGCCGTGGAGGTGCCGCGGGTGGAGGGGAAGCAGTGGTTCCGGAAGGTGGGGACGCGCGCCGCGCAGGCCATCAGCAAGGTGGTGGTGGCGGGCATCCGCGGCCCCGAGCCGCGCATCGCCTTCGGCAGCGTGGCCGCCACCGTCGTCCGCGTCCCCGCCACCGAGCGGGTCCTGGCCGACGGCGGTTCCATCGACGACGCGCACACCGTGCTCACCGCCGAGATCCGCCCCATCGATGACGTGCGCTCCACCGCCGAGTACCGCCTGCGCGTAGCCGGCAACCTCCTCCGCCAGTTCTGGGCGGAGACTGCCTGACAGCAGGCTCACACAGAGACACAGAGGCACGGAGACGACTTCATCTCCACCGATCCACATGCGAACCTACTCCACAGAATTCGAGGCCTACGTGGCGCGCCTGGAGCGCGTGGCGCGGGCAAACCCGAGGAGGTACCGCACGCGAGTTCTCCTCTTCGGGGCGCTCGGGTACGTGTACGTCTTCGCCGTGCTCGCGGTGCTGGTGGCGGTCACGGTGGGGCTCGGTGTGTGGGTGGCGACGTCGCTTCGCGGGTGGGGGCTCCTCGGCAAGCTCGCCATCCCGAGCGCGCTGCTGGGATGGATGATCCTCAGGGCGATGTGGGTGCGGCTCGATCCCCCCGCCGGAAGGGAGCTGGCCCACAAGCACGCGCCGCGGCTCTTCGCGGAGGTGGAGGCGATCCGGAAGGGGGTGCAGGCCCCGCGCGCCCACCACGTGATCCTGACCGACGACTTCAACGCCGCCGTGTCGCAGGTGCCGCGGCTGGGAATGTTCGGGTGGCACCGCAACTACCTGGTACTGGGCGTGCCCCTGATGTACGCGCTCCCCGCGGACGAGTTCCGCGCGGTGCTGGCGCACGAGTTCGGCCACCTCTCCCGCGCGCACGGGCGGAGCGGGGCGTGGATCTACCGCATCCGTGCCACCTGGGCGGGCATCCTGGAGCAGCTGCGGCGAGAACAGCACGGCGCCACCTTCATCTTCGAGCGGTTCTTCGCCTGGTACGCGCCCCGCTTCGCCGCGTACTCCTTCGTGCTGGCGCGCTCGCACGAGTACGAGGCCGACGCGCGGGCCGCGGCGCTGGTGGGTCCCGGCGTGATGGCCTCGGCTCTGGCGCGGACCGCCGTGTGCTCTCGGTATATCAGCGAGTCGTTCTGGCCCACCGTGTGGAACCGCGCCATCACCGAGCCTGAGCCGCCGGACGCCTTCACCACCCTCGGCCGAACCCTGCGCGAGCCGGTGCGGGCGGGCGAATCGGAGCTTCTTCTCGCGTACGCGCTATCCGCCCCCACGAACAGCGACGACACGCACCCGGGGCTCGCCGAGCGCGTCGCCGCGCTTGGCGTGGCGCCGGGCCCCGCGCTGATTGCGCCCGCCGCCGGGGTGCCGGTCGCCGCCGAGGCGTACCTGGGCCGTCCCGGCGAGGACGCGCTGTGGCGGCTGGACCGCGCGTGGGCGAACGAGGTGAGGGACCAATGGAGGGCGGTTCACCAGGCCCAGCAACGGTCCCTCGGCCACCTGGCCGAGCTGGAGGAGCGGCGGGAGTCCCTCGCTCCTGAAGAAGCGAGGGGGCGCGCGTTCGGCACCGCCAACCTGCACGGCGCGAAGGCGGCGCTCCCACTCTTCCGCGAACTGGCCGAAGCCCAGCCCGCGGATGTGCAGGTCCGTTTCAGGTTCGGACAGATCCTGCTGGAGCTCGACGACGAGGAGGGGCTCCGGCACCTGGAGGCGGCGATGGCGGAGGACACCGGGCTGGTACATGACGGGTGCGCCGCGTCGTACGCATTCCTGCACCGCGCCGGCCGCCCGCGGGACGCCGAGGCGTACTGGCGCCGCATGCAGGAGCACGCGGCGTGACGCCGGCCGCGGCGGGCGCCCATGCGGAACCACAGGGCTCCCACGGAGATACAGAGGCACAGAGATGACTTCATCTCTGTGCCTCTGTTAACATCGGGGTGAGAAGTGCATCCTTGATCGTATTGGCGGCTCCCGCTTCAACGAGGCGACATGGTCCCTGCGCACTTCCGTGTTGAAGCGCCGCTGCGCGCGCGGGGCGATGACGAAGCGCTCGTGCAGGCGGCGCAGTCCGGCGACCGAGGCGCGTTCGCGGAGCTTTACCGGCTGCACGGGCGGCTGGTGCACGGCATCCTGCTCGCGCACGCTCCCCGCCAGGAGGCGGACGACCTGGTGCAGGACGTCTTCCTCACGGCGCTGGGGCGGATGCACACGCTGCGCGAGCCCGGGGCGTTCGTGCAGTGGCTGGCCGCCATCGCCCGCAACCGCGCGCGCATGCTGCATCGCGCCGCCCGCAAGCTGGTGGCGCTCCCCGACGACCTTCCCGACACCACTCCCGGAGGCGACGGGCTGCGCATGGAGGAGGTGCTGGCGGCCATCCACCAGCTTCCCGAGCCGTATCGCGAGCCGCTGGTGCTGCGGCTGGTGGAGGGGATGAGCGGCGCCGAGATCGCCGAGCGCACGGGGCTCACGCCCGGATCCGTCCGGGTCAACCTCCATCGCGGGATGAAGCAGCTGCGGGAACGTCTGGGAGGGACCGATGCCTGAGAAGACCGTCGACTACCTGTGGGACCCCTCCGCGCCCGCGGACCCGGAGATCGAGCGCCTGGAGCGGCTCCTCCGTCCGCTGGCGTACCAGGAGCGCCCCTTACGGCTGCGCCCGGCGCGCCGCTTCACCGGCCGCATGGGAGCGCTGCTCGCGGCGGCGGCGGCGCTGCTCGTGGCGCTGTTCGCGGGCCGGGAGTGGATGATGAAGGACGACCCCCACGCCTGGCGCGTGGAGGGCCTCGCCGGCGCGCCCCGCGTGGGCGACGAGCGCGTGGGCGGCGACGAGCGGCTCCCCACGGGGAAGTGGCTGGAGACCGACGCGCGCTCGCGGGCGCGGGTGGAGCTGGGCGGGATCGGCTACGCGGAGGTGGGGCCGAACAGCCGCCTGGCGGCCCTGCGCTCGCGGGCCGGCGAGCACCGCATGTCGCTGCGCAGGGGCACCATCGACGCCCGCGTGTGGGCGCCGCCGCGCGTGTTCCTGGTGGAGACCCCCGCGGCGCTGGCCGTGGACCTGGGGTGCGCCTACGTCCTCTCGGTGGGCGACGACGGCTCGGGGCAGATCCGGGTGACCTCCGGCTACGTGGAGCTCGTGAACGGCGGGCGCCGCTCGGTGGTGCCCGCCGGGAGCGTGGCGCTGATGCGGCCCGGGCACGGCCCCGGCACGCCGTACCCGGCGGGGAGCCCCGCCGCCCTGCGCGCCGCGCTGGCCGCGCTCGACTTCGGCGGCTTCCGCCGCGACGCCCTGGACGCGGCGCTGGCGGGGGCGGGCGCCGATGCCGCGCCCATGCTCTGGCACCTCCTGCAGCGCGTCCCCGCGCGGGAGCGGGCGCGCGTGTACGACCGCCTCGCCGCCGTGGCGGCGCCGCCGGCGGGGGCAAGCCGGGCCGCGGCGCTCCGGCTGGACCCGCGCGCCATGGAGCTCTGGCAGCGGGAGCTGGGGCTGCTCTGGTAGGGCCGCGCTAACACCCGCGCGCTCCGCGCATCCTGATAGGTGAAGAGCGGGAATCTCCCGCCCCGCGCTCTTGACCCGCGCGCGGATCTTCCCTCCCGGCCCGGAGCGCACCCGATGCCAGCCCGCCTCATTCCCGCCCTGTTCGCCGCCGCCCTCTCGACCGCCTCCGCGCCGCTCCCGGCGAGCGCCTCCCCGCTCAAGCCCGTCTGCCCCGGCGCGCAGGGCCCCGCCCCCGCGACCCGCGCGCGCCTGGTGTCCGCGCGGGTGGAGTGCGAGTGGTGCGGGGCGGCCGAGGCGCCCGCACGTCTCGGCTCGTCCGTGCGCCTCGCGGACCACACCGAGCCCGGGGCGCCGCTCGTCCTCAGCGGCCGGGTGCTGCGCGCGGACGGGAGGACGCCGGCCGCGGGGGTGCTCCTCTACATCTACCACACGAACCAGGCGGGAGCCTACCCCACGCGCGGCGGCGAGACGGGGAACGGGCACCGCCACGGCTACCTGCGCGGCTGGCTGCGCACCGACGCGCAGGGGCGCTACTGCGTGTCCACCATCCGCCCCGGCCACTACCCCGGACGGCCGGACCCCGGGCACCTCCACGTCACCGTGCAGGAGCCCGGCGGCCCGGAGGGGTACATCGACGACTTTGTGTTCGATGACGATCCGCGCGTCACCGCCGCCTACCGCGCGCGGGTGCGGAACCGGGGCGGCTCCGGGATCACGCGGCTCACCCGCGGCCCGGACGGCGTGTGGCGCGGCGAGCGCACCATCGTCCTGCGGGACGTGGGCCGATGATCGCGCCGGTGCTGGTGGCGCTCGCCCTGCTCCTGGTGCCCGGCGCGGGCCTGCGCGACCACTCGAGGGGCTGGAGAGACACAGAGGCACGGAGATGAATTCGTCTCTGTGCCTCTGTGTCTCTGTGTGAGCCTAGTTCCCTTCGTCGTACAGCTCACGGGCCTGCACGGCGAGGTTGAGGGCGATGAGGCGGGCGCGGTCCTCCGTCAACGGCAGATACCAGTCGGGGCTGACGACGGTGACCATCCACTCCGCGCAGCGCATGCGCACGCCCAGGCGGTTGGCCTCGATGTCCGGGGCGCACGGGATGTCGCCGAGGAGGGGGTGGGCGGCCACGAGCTCGGCGACCCACGCGCGCATCATCTCCCAGGGCGTTTCGCTCATCGGGCGGCGCCCAGCACCCCGTCGATGGCGTCAAGAAAGTGGTCGACGTCCAGCGGCTTGGTGAGGTAGGCGCGCACGCCGCTGGCCAGCAGCCGCTTCACCGCCTCGGGGGTGGCGTCGGCGCTGATGACGATCACCGGGATCTCGGCGGTGCGCGGCTCCGCGCGCAGGCGGCGGAGCACCTCCTCGCCCGACAGGTCGGGGAGGTTGAGGTCCAGGAGGACGAGGTCGGGGCGGTGCTCCATCGCCAGGTCCAGCCCCAGCCGCCCCTGCAGCGCGGAGAGGAGGGTGATCTCGGGGCGGCCGGCGAGGATCGCCTCGATCAGGCTGAGGTTGGCGACGTTGTCCTCGATGTAGAGCACCGTCGCCAGGGAGCCCGCGTCGGGTACGGGGAGCTCGGCCTCGGGGGCGGCGGCCGCGGCGGGGGCCGGATCGGGGGCGCGCACCTGGAGGAGCTCCACCTGGAAGGTGGAGCCCTCCCCCGGCACGCTCGTCACCGAGATCCTGCCGCCCATCGCCTCGATCAGCGGGCGCGACAGGGCCAGCCCCAGCCCCGTGCCCTCCACCCCCGAATCCTCGGCGCCGAGCCGAGCGAAGGGGACGAAGAGCTGGTCCATCTTCTCGCGCGGGATGCCCGGCCCGGTGTCGTGGACGCCGATGCGCAGGCGCGGCTCGGGGGCGGAGGGGTCGTCCGCATCGTACGACACGCGCACCTCGCCGCCGCGATGGTTGTACTTGACGGCGTTGGAAAGGAGGTTGAGGAGCACCTGCGTGAGCCGCTGCTGGTCCGCCTGCACCTGCAGCGGGAGCGTGGGCGGCACCTCGTTGATGAGCTGGCAGCCGTGCTGGGCCGCGAGGGGGCGGATCAGCGAGAGCGCCTCCTGCACCACGTGGGCGGCCTTCACCGGCTCCAGCACCAGCGGCTGGCGCCCGCTCTCGATGCGGGCGATGTCCAGCACCTCGTTGATGAGGTTGAGCAGGTGGCGCCCGGCGCGCAGGATGTGCTCCACGCCCTTGTGCTGGTCCGGCGTGAGCGGGTGCCGCGCCAGCACCTGCCCGAAGCCCAGGATGGAGTTCATGGGCGTGCGCAGCTCGTGGCTCATCCTCGAAAGGAACTCGCTCTTGGCCCGGTTGGCCCGCTCCGCCTCTTCCTTGGCGCGCTGAAGCGCCTGCTCCGTCCGCTTCCGCTCGGTGATGTCGCGCGCGATCCCCACCGTGCCGGCGATGCGCCCCGTGTGGTCGCGGAAGGGCTGCTTCACCGTCTCCAGGTAGTGCTCGGTGCCGTCGGGGTGCAGGTACGACTCCTCCGTCACCAGCTGCTTTCCGTCGCGCAGCACCCGCTCGTCGTCCTCGCGGATCTTGGCGGCCACGGCGGGGGGCCAGATCTCGAAGTCCGTCTTCCCCGAGCAGAACTCGCGCGTGACCCCGGCCGAGAGCGCCACCGCCTCGTTGACGGCCAGCACCCGGTGCTGGTCGTCCTTTAGCCACGCGAGGTCGGGGATGTTGTTGAGGAGCGCTTCCTGCTGCTCCTGCGCAGCGCGCAGCGCCTCCTCGGCCTCCTTGCGGTAGGTGATGTCGCGCCCCACGGCGATGACGGCGTCGCGCCCGAAGTAGGTGGAGCGCGCCAGCACCAGCTCCTTGGGGAACACGGTGCCGTCCTTGCGCCGCCCCCACCAGTCGAAGCGCTGCGTCTCCCCCGCCACGGCGCGCTGGAAGTGCGCCATGGTGTCCGCCAGGTCCACGCGCTCGGGGTCGGCCAGGATGGCCGGCGTCTGGCCCATCAGCTCCTCGCGCGTGTAGCCGTAGGTCCTCACCACGGCCTCGTTCACGTTGAGGAAGCGCCCGTCCAGGTCCTGGATGTACACCAGCTCGGTGAGCGAGTCGAAGAGGCCGCGGTAGCTCTCCTCGCTGGCCCGCAGCGCCTCGCCGGCGGACTTGCGGCGGGTGATGTCGCGCGAGTTGACGACGATCCCCTCGGCCGTGGAATCAGGCCGCAGGGTGCGCCCCACCCCCTCCAGCACCCGCCAGCGCCCGTCCGCGGCCCGGTAGCGGAACTCCACGCCGCGGCTGGTGCCCGGGCTCGCGGCGATGGCGGCCAGCGCCTCGCGCGCCTCCTCCACGTCGTCGGGGTGCATCAGCCGCAGCGCATCGAGCCCCAGCAGCTTCTCCGGATCGTAGCCCAGGATGCGCTTCACCGAGGGCGAGTGGTAGCGGAACCTCCCCGCCTCGTCCACGATGGTGATGAGGTCCGAGCCGTTCTCGATGAGCGCGCGGAAGTGCTCCTCGCTTCGCTGGAGCGCCCGCTCCGCGTCTTTGCGGTCGGTGACGTCGCGCACCACCGTGATCACCTGGTCGTCGCCCAGGGGGAGGAGGCGCGCCTCGAAGTCCCTCACCACCCCGTCCACCGGCGCCGAGTACTCGGCCGTGGCCAGCGCGCCCGTGCGCCTCACCTCCTCCAGCCCCTCCTGCACCCGCGCCACGGCGGTGGGGGGAAGCACGTCCTGCAGGCGGCGCCCGGCCAGGGTTTCGGGGAGGCCGAACGGGTTGCCACCCTCGCCCGAGCGGTGGTCCAGGATCAGTCCCCCGGCGTCCAGCCGGAAGTACAGGTCGGGGAGGGCGCGGAAGATGGCCTCCAGCTCCGAACTCTTGTGGGCCAGCTCGGTGACGTCTCCCAGCACCACCAGCCGCCCGGCCGATCCGCCCCGCCGGTCCGCCACGCGCGAGGTGGAGACCTGGAACACCCGCCCGCCGCTGGACACGCGCCGCACCCCGTCTTCGGCCCACGTCTTCTCGCCCGGCGCCAGCGGCTCCAGCACCTCGTGCCCCGGCTCCCCCACCCCGCGCCCCTCGGCCACGCCCAGGATGCGGCGGGCGGCGGGGTTGAGGTCCACCACGATCCCCTCCGAGTCCAGCACCACCACGCCGTCGCGCATCCCGTCCACCAGCGCGGCGCGGGCGATGGGCACCACGCGGATGAGCCGCAGGCGCAGAATCGCCCAGCCCAGGATCACTCCCGAGACGGTGAAGAGGAAGGGCATGGGGTTGGCCGGGAAGATCCCCGGCCTCAGGAAGTGCACCACGTTCCCCACCCAGGGGATGGCCACGGCCAGCAGCAGCGCCAGGTCGCGCCCGCGGTGGCGGCTGGGGAGCCGCGCCACGCGCACCCCCAGCAGCACCACGGCCGCGGACAGGAGGAGCCACGACACCCCCAGGTGCATGGTGAACGCCGGCCCATAGCGGATGGCGTTCACCACCCGCCCGCCGCGCTCCGCGATGCCGTACGAGGCGAAGAAGAGACGGTGGAACTCGCTGGTCCACGCCAGCACGATGGGGACGACGGCGGCCGTGGCCACCGCCGCGAAGGGGAGCGAGCGCAGCCAGCGCTTGCGCCCGGTGTGCACGAGCGCCACCACCAGCCACGCCAGCGGGATCAGCCCCGCGCCCAGGTGGATCGCCTTGAGCAGCCACAGCCTCACCAGCGCGTCGCGGCTCGCCCCGAAGAGGGCGAACGCGAGCGACCACTCGGCCGCGCACAGCCCCACCGCGGCCAGGCTGAGCGCGCCGTGCGCCTCGCGGTGGCGCAGGGCGTACGCCGCGATCGCGCCGGACACCAGCGCGGATACGAGCAGGGGGAGGAGGAACGGGTTCGGCTGCCAGTGCATGGCGGGAGGCGCGGAGAGACGGGCGAGAGCGAACAGGGTATCAGTATAAGCGTTCGCGCCCGTTCGCTACAGGATTACTGCTCAACTCCGTGTCTCCGTGCCTCTGTGTGAGATTGCGGTCGCGGAATGCGAACAGCGCATCCGCAGGCGGGTACTGAACGCTCTTTGCGGCTCCACACACGTACACCCGTCGATGCGAACCCTTTTCCTCTTCTTCCAGCTCCTCCCCTTTGCGCTCTCGTTCGCGCGCGACCGCCGGCGCGGGTGGCTCTGGGGCCGGCCGGCGCGGCGCTCGGCCGCCTTCCACCAGGCACGAGCGGAGCGGCTCGCGCGCGCCATCCCGCGGGCGGGGCCCACCTTCGTGAAGATCGGGCAGGTGTTCGCCTCCCGGCCGGACGTGGTGCCCGAGCCGTACCTGGGCGCGCTCGGCGAGCTCACGGACCGGGTGCCCTGGGTGCCCTTCGGCGAGATTGAGGGGGAGCTGGTGGCGGCGTACGGCGCGCCTGTGGACGAGGTGTTCGAGGAGTTCGTGCGCGAGCCGCTGGCGGCGGGGTCGCTGGGGCAGGTGTACCGCGCACGTTACGCCGGCCAGGACGTGGTGGTCAAGGTGCTGCGCCCCGGCGTGGAAGCGCTGGTGGAGCACGACGTGCGGTTCGTGCGCCGCGTGCTCGCCTTCGTGAAGCGGCGCTGGTCACACCCGCAGCTCCGCGGTGTGGAGGTGGCGCTCGACGAGTTCGAGCGTCGCATCGCCGACGAGATGGACTTCCGCCAGGAGGCCGCGTACGCGCGGGCCATCGGGGCGCGCTTCGAGGGCAACCCGCGCGTCATCGTCCCCCACGTGGTGGACGAGATGGTGAGGCGGCGCACGCTGGTGCTCGAGTACGTGGAGGGCGTGCGGGTGGACCAGATCGGTCCGCTGGTGGCGGCCGGGCGCGTGGACCCGTCGGCCATGGTGGACGCGGTGGTGGAGGCCTACATCCAGATGATGCTGGTGGACGGCCTCTTCCACGCCGACCCGCACCCCGGCAACCTCCTGGTGCGCGACGACGGGGCCCTGGTGCTGCTCGATTTTGGCATGGTCATCGAGGTGGACCCGGTGACCCGACGCCACCTCGTGCACACCGCCCTCGCCGCCGTGGGCGGCGACGCGGAGCGCGTGGTGGACGGCTTCTTCAACCTGGGCATCGTGGAGCCGGGCACCGACCGCGAGACCATCCGCGGCCTGGTCTCCCTCATCCTGGAGATGACCGCGCGCGGCGCCGACGTCGGCGAGATGCAGCGCGCCCTGGCCGACGAGGTGATGCACCTCCTCCACGACTGGCCGGTGGTGCTCACGGGCGAGATGACCTACTTCGGCCGCGCCGTGGCGCTGATCGAGGGCCTCGGCGCGCGCCACGTCCCGGGCTTCAACCCGGTGCGCTACGTGCGTCCCATCCTCCTCAAGCACCGCTCCGCCGTCCTCCGCGCCCTCGGCCCCGGCGAGTCGCACGACCTGGCCTTCGCCCTCGGCGTCCTCGCCCGCGACGTCACCCGCGTGCTCGTGGATGCATCGAAGGGGCTCTTCTCGATGCTATTGGGCTCACACAGAGACACAGAGGCACAGAGATGAAGTCATCTCTGTGCCTCTGTGTCTCTGTGTGAGATTCTGTTATCGCGCGGCTAGCTGCTTCTCGGGCTTCTGCTTGGACTTGCGCGCCTTGAGGACCACGGCGTCGGCGTCCAGGTGGTCGTCGCCGCAGGAGTGGACGTACTCCTCGTAGGTGCCCAGGAAGTCGCGGATGCCGGCGCGGCTGATCTCCACCACGCGGCTGGCGAGCTGGCCCACGAACCACCGGTCGTGGGAGACCAGGATCAGCGTGCCTTCGTACGCCTGCAGGCCGGCCACCAGCGCCTCGATGGACTCGAGGTCCAGGTGGTTGGTGGGCTCGTCGAGCACCAGCACGTTGGGCTGCTCCAGCGCGATCTTGCTGAACACCAGACGCGCCGCCTCGCCCCCGGAGAGGGCGCTGAGGCGCTTCTCGCCGTCGTCGCCGGAGAAGAGCATCATCCCCAGATGGCCGCGCACGAAGCCACGGTCCTTGTCCGGGCAGTAGCTCCACAGCCACTGCTCGGCCGTGCCGGCGAGGTCTTCGAGCTCCTCGTGGTGGTCCTGGGCGAAGTAGCCGCGCTGCGCCTCGTAGCCCCACTCCACCCCGCCCTCGTCGGCCTGCAGCTCGCCCATGATGATCTTGAGCAGCGTGGACTTGCCGATGCCGTTGGGCCCCATGATCACCATGCGGTCGCCGCGGCGCACGTCCAGCGTGACGCCTGGAAGGACCTCCTTGTCGCCGAACGACTTGCGGATGCCCTTGATCTTGAGGACGTCCTTGCCGCTCTCGCGCCGCTGGTTGAAGCGGAACTTGGGGTAGCGGCGGGACGAGCCCGGAAGCTCCTCCATCTCCTCCACCTTCCGCTCGATCATCTTGGCCTTGCTCTGGGCCTGGCGCGCCTTGCTGGCCTTGGCCTTGAACTTGTCCACGAACTTCTGGTGGTGGGCGATCTCCTTCTGGCGCCCCTCGATCTCCTTCTCCTTCCGCTCACGGTCCTCCACCTTCTGCTCCAGGAAGTCCGTGTAGTTCCCCTTGTACAGCGTGACCGTCTGGTAGTCCACGTCCAGGATGTAGCTGGCCACGTTGTCCAGGAAGCGGTGGTCGTGCGAGATCACCGCCACCGGGCCCTCGAAGTCGTGGAGGAACTTCTCCAGCCAGCGGATGGAGAGGATGTCCAGGTGGTTCGTGGGCTCGTCGAGCAGGAGCACGTCCGGGCTGCCGGCCAGCACCTGCGCCAGGAGCACCCGCAGCTTGAAGCCGCCGGAGAGCGTGGACAGGGGCTGGTGGTGGATCTCGGTGGGAAGCCCGAGCCCCTCCAGGATCACGGCCGCGCGCGCCTCGGCGGTGTAGCCGTCCATGCGCATCACCGTGTCTTCCAGCTCGCTGAAGCGGTCCGCGTCGAAGTACTCGTGGGCGCGGGCCAGGAGCTTCTCCTTCTCCACCATGGCCTCCCAGAGCTCCGGGTTGCCCATGAGCGCCACGTTGATGATGGACTCGCTCTCGTAGAGGAACTGGTCCTGGCGCAGAACGCCCAGACGGGCCGCCTTGGGGATGGACACGCTCCCCCTGGTGGCGTCGGTGTCGCCACTGAGGATGCTGAGGAGCGTGGTCTTCCCGCACCCGTTGGCGCCTACGATGCCGTAGCGCTCCCCCGGGTTGAGCTGGAAGGCGGCGTCGGCGAACAGGACGCGGTCGCCGAACGATTTTTCGAGGTTGGATACTGAGATCATCCAACAATATAACCAACTTCCCCGATTTTTTCCTCCCCCCTGGGTTGAGGAGCTGCTGGCTCACACAGAGACGCGGTGAGGTGAACGCGCCCCAAGTTTATCAGACATCCCCCGGGAGCAGCATTCCCTGGCGGCGCAGTTCCATGGCTATGAATGGAGCATCGCGCTCCAGAACGTAGAGTTTGATACCTCCGGTGATATAGTCGGTGAAGTAGCGCTCCCGCGCCTCCCGGCAAAGTCTCTCGTTGAGGCGAAGTTGCTGGTTGATCATGTGATCGACCAGCGCTTCCGCATCACCTGTGGCCGCGTTGCCTGGCTTCACCTGAAATGCGACGAGCTCAAGTGCGCACAGTTCGTCGGGCATCGTGAACGGGTCATAGGGGAGGATCTTGGTTCCCTTCCACCGGTTGACCTCTGCGCACGCAAACCGGTAGTTCGACCACTCGTAAACGTTCTCCCACGAAGCGGTCTTAGGAATGTAATGATCCACCGTTCCGCCACTCAGGCCCGGATAGACGCGCATTCCCATATAAGCACAGATACCGTCGTACAACTGCCGCATCTGCGGGAGCGCGTCGCACCAGAAGTCTGGAAATTCGGTGGAAGGGATGTCCTCGCGGCGGTCCGCCACTTTCCTGAATGGCCGTCCACGGGCCCTGCGGGCGGGGGCTTCGCCGACCATAGCGGCAATCGCCTTCAGCCCCCGCTGCCGAACCTTTTCGTCGAAGTCTGGTGGCTCAGGGGCCGCCGCCACATGTATCACGCAGGGACCCTCGCCTTTTCGATGAACTGTGCCCACCGCACCCAGAAGGGGTCGATGTCAGGGACACCAGCCCGCGTCAGAGCCTCCTCCACCTCGCGTGCTTCCTTTTCTGACGGAGGCGTCCGTCGGCGAAGTAAAGCCTTGGCCATTTCGAACGCAGTCTCGGACTCAGCCGACCGGGGCTCGCGCAGGTCGAACGCCTCGCTCGTAAGCCAGTTGGATACATCTCCTCGGGGCACAAACGGCCGCTTACAGAGGACTACCCGCGCCGAGTCTCCGTCCCGCTGCAGGTCGAGATCGAACCACGCATCCCGCGCCTGATCGAAGTACGGCTCGGCCGAGGCGAGGACGAGGGGTGAGTGAGTAACGGCGACGAGCTGGACTCTCGCCCGGGCATGTAGCTTTCCGGCGACTTCTAGCAAGGACTTGAGAATTGACCGTTGCCACCGCGGGTGAAGGTGGCTTTCGACTTCGTCCACCAGCATGACCACCTGGGGAGTGCTCTTTTCGCCGATCCGCTCCGCGGCGAGCACGTGCTCGTTCCACGACCAGAGCAGCATGTACGCGAGCCCCAAGATGCGCCGCACGCCGGATGAGGCGTAGGGCATAGGGACTGACTGGGAGTACTCGGTTCGGATCGACGGAATGTCGCGCACGTCGTCCAGCGACAGGCGAGTCAGGGGCCCGACACTCAGGGTCTCACCCGGGGGCGACAGGGCGCGAAGCACCTCCGTCATTTGCTTCGCGGGCTTTCCTCGCTCCCTGATCCACGAAGCCCAGTCGCGGATCAGGCCGTTGCAAACCACTGTTGGTTTCCCGTCCACGTTCATCGTGAGTCCTTCCCATACGTCGTTTGCCGAGAAGACGTATGCCGGGAGCCGCTCCTGGACGTCGATGTCTCCCTTGGTCTTCCAATAGTTCCTCGCGGGATCCCACACCGAGAATCCGCCATCGGCATGCGCATAAACGACCAGTCCCGGATTCCAGGGGCGCCCCGCACGTCCGGTCCACGCACCTTCGCGCGCCAAGTACTTGCTCTCGTACTCGACCGGGTGACCCGTCTTTGTTTCCAACTGGAAGCGAATGGTCGCCGGCGCTTTCACGTCCGTCGGGCGCGCGGCATACCCCGAGGTGAGGTGCGGGTTTACGTCGTGCGGCCATCTGCGCGTAAGCGCATACCACGCCACGTCAAGGAGAAAGCTCTTACCCAGACCATTGTCGCCCGTGATGAGGTTCAGCCGCCGAGCCAGCTCCATCTCCATCTCGGGCGCGGGTCCCACATTTCGGAGGTGCAGGGACTTCAGCATCGTGTGATCCTCTCTGGCCTTGGTTCGCACATCCCCGGCACGGGTGCGGCGAGAAGAGACGAGAAACAGAGCCGCGTCTGAGGAGTTTCTGGGCACATGCTGCCGCGGACAACCAGTAACGCGTTTTCGATCAAGTGTAGGCTGATCTTACTGCGCTTCTTCTCTCACGAACAGAGACAAGAACACAGATGTGGAGCGGGGATAGGGCATACCACCGGCGTCCAACGGGGAGGTGCGTGATCCCACAGGCGGTTGGACACTGACGAGATGCTGGGCATGCGGCGGGGAGGCGATTAGTATTGCGCCGTGGTCCCCCGCCCCACCATCTCCCGGAGTCCTCGAATGACCCTCTGGATCATCCTCGCCGTCGGCGTCGTGCTCGGCATCCTGCTGGTGGCGCTCTACAACCGGCTCGTGAAGCTGAGGGTAACGGCGCAGAACGCGTGGTCGGACATCGACGTGCAGCTCAAGCGGCGCGCGGACCTGGTGCCCAACCTGGTGGAGACGGTGAAGGGGTACGCCGCGCACGAGCGCGAGACGCTGGACGCCGTGACGGCCGCCCGTACCCGCGCCGTGGCCGTGGCCGGCGCCGGGCCCGCCGAGCGCGCGGAGGCCGAGGCCGCGCTCGGCAGCGCGCTGCGCGGGCTGAGCGTGGCCGTGGAGGCGTATCCGCAGCTCCAGGCCTCCGGCGGCTTCCGCGACCTCCAGGCGCAGCTCGCCGAGACGGAGGACCACATCAGCAGCTCGCGCCGCTACTACAACGCGGTGGTGCGCGACCTGAACACGGCCGTCCAGACCTTCCCGTCCAACCTGCTGGCCGGCCCCCTGGGGTTCCGCGAGCGCGAGTTCTTCGAGGCCGCGCCCTCGGAGCGCGAGGCTCCCGCCGTACGGTTCTGACGCCATGCGCCGCCTGATCCTCCTCCTGCTCCTCGCCCTCGCCGCGCCCGCGGCGGCGCAGGAGCGCTCCATCCGCATCCGCGACTTCGATGCGCTGCTGGTGGTGAGCCCCGACGGGACGCTGGACGTCACGGAGCGGCTCACCGTCGGCTTCACGGGGAAGTGGAACGGGTTGAACCGCGACCTCTCGCTGCGCCACAGGACGGCGGAGGGGCGCGGCGCCGCGCTGGACCTGGAAGTGAGCTCGGTGACGGACGGCGACGGGCGGAAGCTGCGCGTGGTGGAGGAAAGCGGGGACGACGGGTGGGTCCACCGCCTCCAGATCTGGATCCCGGGGGCGCAGGACGCCGAGCGGCAGGTGGTGATCCGCTACCGCGTGGCCAACGCCATCCGCTTCTTCTACGAGGGAAGCGAGCCGGGGCCGATGGACGAGCTGTACTGGAACGTGACCGGCAACGCGTGGGACATGCCCATCGACCGGACGCGCGGGCGCGTGGTGCTCCCGGCCGGCGCGTCGCCGCGGCGGCACGCGGTGTACACCGGCGCCACGGGGACGACGCTGGCCGGCGCCAACGCCGAGTCGCGCGTGACGGAGCGCGGGCTGGAGTTCGCGGCCACGCGCCCGCTGGAGCCGTACGAGGGAGTGACGCTGGCGGTCGGCTGGGCGCCCGGGTTCGTGGCGACGCGGCCCAGCGCACGGGAGCGCGGGGTGCGGGAGGCGGTGAGGCTGTGGCCGCTGGGGCTGCCGCTGCTGGTGTTCGGGCTCAGCTTCCGCGCGTGGAGGCGGCGCGGGCGCGACCCGCGCGAGGAGTCGATCGTGGTGCAGTACGAGCCTCCCGAGGCGATGTCGCCCACCGAGCTGGGGACGCTGATCGACCACGAGGCGGAGATGCGCGACATCACGGCCACGCTGGTGGACCTGGCCGTGCGGGGCTACGTGGGCATCGAGGAGCGCAGCGAGAAGAAGCTGCTGGGCCTCTTCACCAGCACCGAGTTCGTCTTCTTCCGCCGCCGCCCCCGCGCCGACTGGTCCGCGCTCGCCGCTCACGAGCGCGCGTACCTGGAGGCGCTCTTCCGGCACGCCACCACCGCCGAGACGAGCTGGGAGGAGGTGCGGAGCCACTCCTCCGGCGGCACGGCGCGCACGGCCGCGGACACCGAGCAGGTGGCGCTGTCGCAGCTCAGCGAAAAGTTCTACACGGCGCTCCCCTGCATCCGCGACGCCGTGTACGACAGCCTGGTGGAGCGCGGCTACTACCTGCGCCGCCCGGACCAGGTGAAGAACCGCTGGATGTTCGCCGCGGGCGCGCTGCTGGTGGCGGGGGTGGGCGGGGCCGGGTGGGTGGAGGGGATGGCGTGGACCTGGGTGTCCCCGCTGGCGTTGGGGGCCGGGGCGGTGGCCAGCGCGGTAATCGTCTTCATCTTCTCGCGCGTGATACCGGCCCGCACGCCGGCCGGGGCGCGCGCGCGGGAGGCGGCGCTGGGCTTCCGCGAGTTCCTGAGCCGCGTGGAGAGCGAGCGCTACCGCCGGATGATCACCTCGCCCGAGATGTTCGAGCGCTTCCTTCCTCACGCCATGGCGTTCGGCGTGGCGGACCGCTGGGCTCACGCCTTCGAGGAGCTCTACCAGGAGCCGCCTCAGTGGTACCGCGGGAACGGCACGGGGCACTTCCACGCCACCGACTTCTCGTCGCGGATGAACGCCATGTCGAGCAGCGCCAGCAGCACCATGTCGTCGAGCCCCAGCTCGTCGGGGTCGGGCGGGGGCGGATCGAGCGGCGGGGGGAGCGGGGGAGGCGGAGGGAGCGGCTTCTGATCTCACACAGAGACACAGAGGCACCGAGATGAATTCATCTCGGTGCCTCTGTGTCTCTGTGTGAGTTGACTTCGAGCGCCGCGCGGATGGCGGACTCGATGGCGCCCTCCACCCAGGCGTGCTTGAGCGAGGTGTGCTCGCCCGCGAAGTGCACGGGCCCCTCGGGCGTGGGGATGCTGAGATGGAGCTGCGTGAGCTGGCCCG
The DNA here is from genome assembly GCA_036388335.1 of Longimicrobium sp. Lineage (GTDB taxonomy): Bacteria > Gemmatimonadota > Gemmatimonadetes > Longimicrobiales > Longimicrobiaceae > Longimicrobium. The sequence goes on from DASVSA010000342.1 coordinate 22,115, forward strand.
GCGTGAACACCGCCGCCTCGCCGAACGCGTAGCGGTTGCGCAGCCAGCTCTGCGTCTGCCCCTTGCCGGTGTAGAACACCTCGATGCGCGCGCCGTGGATGGACTGCAGCCCGCGCAGCGCGAAGGCGTACCGCTCGTCGTCGGACATCGAGTCCCAGCGCGCCGCGTCGTCGGCCCAGCTGTAGCTGGCGAGCACCACCCCGCCCTCGCTCCCCTCCACCCGGTGCGAGGGGTAGTAGATGAAGCGGTTGGGATTGTCGGTGATGGTGCCGCCGCCAAACACGTGAGTGGCCTCGCGCTGCCGCGGGTTCTGGTGGCGCAGCTCGGCGTAGAAGGCCCGCTCCCGCCCCGCGATCCGCGTCTCGTCCACCCCCGGGTCGGCGCCCAGCAGCGCGGACGAGCCCTGCCCCTCGCCGCCGCCCGCGAAGTGCACGTACAGCCCGGGCCGGATGGCTTCCAGCTCGCGCTCCCAGTCGTCCTCGGTGAACTCCCACCAGCGGCGGCTGAACTCCAGCAGCACCTTGGTGGCCGAGTCGTAGTGTAGCTCGATGATGGCCCGGCGCTTCTTGTAGCTGAAGAGCGGGTCCACGATCACGTGGCGCAGGCTGGAAAAGGGGATGGTGACGATGGCCACGTCCGCCGTGAACTCCTCGAACACCGGCTTCTTTCCCGTGGCCCCGCCGCGGTCCTCGTCCGCCTCCTCGCCCACGCACTTGATCCACACCGCCGGGCCGTCCGGGCCCACGTGCACGCACTGCGAGCAGTCGCGCTCCGGGTGCCAGTACTCCGTCTGCACCAGCCGCTGCCCCATGCGGATCTCGTCGCGCAGGAAGGCGAGGAAGGCGTACGGGAGCCGCCAGTTCCCTCCCTCGATCTCCCAGTAGGTCGCATCCGGCCGGATGTCGCTGCGCCCCAGGAAGGTGTGGAAGAAGGAGAGCGGGAGCCGCGACGTCAGGTTCTCGATGGTCCCCACGGCCTCGATGGTCTCGTCGCTGAACCCCGCGACTTCCTTGAGAAAGCCCCACATGGAGTAGCGGTCAAAGTCGTAGATCACCCGCGCCCACCCCTCCACCCACTCGGCGAACGGCTTGCGTACCCTCCTGCCGCCTTCATCCCTCGAGTAGTAGTCGCGCACGAAGTCGAGCGCGGCGTTCACCAGCGGACCGGCCGCGGTGCCCGCCTGCTCCGCGGGCACGCCGAACCCTTCGTTGATCTCGCGCGGGGCGTCGCTGTACGCCGACCGTCGCACCTGCTGGCCGTTCGTGCGCAGCCAGGCGTGGTTGCGCTGGCCCGGGAAGCGGTATCCGGGGCTGTCGGGCCCGTTGCGCCACTCGCCGCTCCCATCGAACGGCGGATAGGTCACGGGCGGCACGCGGACGCCCGGCTGCGGCTCCACCGGGCCCTCCACGTCGATGTTGAAGAAGGGGCGGCGCGGCAGCCCGAGCTGGTCGATCAGCGCCAGCACCAGCGGGTGGAAGTCGGGGAGGCGCATGGCCCCCGCCTCCGCGTACTGCCTGCGGTCGGCGAAGGGCGCGCCGAGGTCGGGGCGCCACTGGTCCCGCCGGAAGGTCTTGAGCCGCCCCCCGATCCGGTTGCCGTTGGCCTCCACGATGGTGACCTGGTGCCCCGCGTTCTTGAGCAGCCACCCCGCCACCAGCCCCGCGATCCCCGCGCCCACGATCAGCACCTTCTTCGGCGGTCCGCCCGGCGGCAGCCCGCTGTCGACCAGGATGCCGAGGTACTCCTTCACCAGGTCGCGGTCGCCCTCGCCCACCATGAGCAGGGCGCGGGCGAGCTGCAGGCAAGTTTCCCAGCGTGCGGGATCGCGCGGGGTCTCGTTGTCGGGTGTCATCGGAAAACGTCTGGAGGTAGCCCGCGCCAGGGCGGAGGTCTCAGGTGAACGGCCCCGGGTCCGGCACCGCGGACGAGCCGACCCGGGTGGCGGCGAAGTGGGCCACCAGCGCGCCGAGCCACTTGAGGCGCGGCTTCAGCCACTTCGCCTGCTCCAGCACCGTGAGGTCGCCCAGCTCCAGCAGGACCTCGCCGTCCGTGGTGCTGGTGTGCCGGTAGCCGTAGTAGCCGCTCAGGTTCTTGGTATAGTTGTCCTTCATCCAGCGGAATTTCCAGTACCTGGTATACAGCTGGCGCCACGCGTCGGCCAGGGACTTGTCGCTGGCGTCATCGTAGCCGATGGACGCGCCGGCCCGGCTCGGCGGGGAGGATGCGTCGAAGTGGATGAAGATGGCCACTTTCACGCGGTACTGCTTGCCGGTCTTCTTGATGCTCGCGTCCTCCTTGACCACCGAGATCCCGGCCTCCCGCAGGATGCGGGTGGCCTCGTTCACCACGATCGGCGTCCAGTCGATCTCGCGCCCCAGCGGCCCGGTGCCGCCGGTGCGGTCGTCCGGAGTGTTGAAGTGCCCCGCCTGGATGAACACGTCGGCCGTGGCCACCGGCTCCATCAGGTCGAACGCGGTGGCGCTGAAGCTCTCCGGGAAGCCGGCGTCGCTCAGCGCGGCGGCTTCGGCTTCGGCCACCTCTCCCTCCATGCAGCCGGCGTCCCGAAGCTCTCCGGGGTCCGTCTCGTTCTCCCTCTCGTCTCTGGTCGTCATCTGCGCTCCGTGCCGGGGGTTGGATGCATCATAGGAATCCGGGAAAGCGGTGCGTGGCTCCGGCACCGCGGCCGGGCGCCGGCAACCGCTGCGGACGCCCACGAGCTCCCCGGCAGGGACTACTGTTTTCTGCTCGTGCCCAGGGTGGTCCGCGCGGGCAGAATCGTGCCGTTGTGACAGACTTTATTCACCCGCTAGTGCAGGGCCCGATCCTCGCCGATCTGGTGTCGCGCGAAGAGCCGCGGGAACCCTCTCCGTGTCGCACGGTCAGCCATCGCGGCTCCCGCCCGCGTTCACGACACGCGTGCCCCAGCCCGAGCTCGAACGGGATGGCCCCCTCCGCGTACGGCGGGGCAGCCGCGGGAGCGGCGGTGACTTTGGGATGGGCGCGCCGCCGGATTTTCTCACCCGTACAGAGGAGAGGGGAGACGCCGCGGCGCCTCCCCTCTCCTCGTTCCCTCCCGTGCTTCTCTCCTTGAGCCCCTTCTCAGTCGCCCGCCTCCGCCAGCATCTGCTGGAGGCGATCGACGAGGCCGCGTACCTCCGCGCGATACTCGCGGTCGTCGTGGAGGCGCTTGGGATCCAGGTGCGCGTTGAGGCGCAGGGTGCCGCCGCGGGCGGGGGACCAGCGGATGGGCGGGGGTGCCACGTCCGCGGTCTCCGCGGCGCCGGACTCGACGGAGCGGATCATGGAGCGGAGGGTCTCCACGCGCTCGTCCAGGGGCTTCGACGAGGTGTCGCGGAAGATGGCGGTGCCCATGCGCGGGTGGCGGGCCAGGGCGGCGCGCTCGTCGTCGGTGAGCTGCGCGAGGGCCTCGCCGCCCTTGGTCATCCAGCTCACGTAACCGGGGCTCTTGCCGGCGCGGGAGGCGAGCACGGCCTGCGTGTGGCCGAAGCCGTGGTGCGCGCGGAAGTAGGCCAGGCAGGCGTCCATCACCGACATCGCCCTGCGCGACTCGTTCTCCGCGATCTGCTGGAGGAACGCCTCGTCTTCGCCAATGGTGCCCAGGTCGCGCACCGTGACGGAGGTGAGGCCGGCCAGGCGCGCGGCGTGGAGCCGGCGCCGGCCGTAGACCAGCACGAAGCGCGGGTTCACCGGCGGCCCCACGCGCCGCACCCCGATCGCCCCCGGCACGTCGCCGTCGGTGCGGATGGAGCGGGCGAGGTCGGCCAGGTCGTCCTCGCTCTCCACCTCGCGCACGTAGGCGCCCTCCTCCTCGATCTGCGCGATGGGGAGGGTGAGGTGGTTGCGGGCGCGGGTGGCGCCATCCACCACCGCGGCCGGGTGAAGCGAGGGCGCCTGCGTGCCGGTGAAGGCGGCGCGCTGCCTGGAAAGGTCCAGCGCGGGGCGTGCGGTCTTGCTCATGCCGCCACCTCCAGCGCCGGCTCCATCCCGATGCCGAGCTGCTCGCCCTCGAAGCGCGGCACGGCGCCGCGCCCCTCGATCCCCACCCGCTGCATCCACTCCGCCGCGACGCCGCGGAAGAGGGGAGCGGCCGGCGTGCTTACCCGGTAAAGCCGCTCGTACAGCTCCACCGGCATCCGCACCCCGCGCGACGAGCCGATCACCCCGCGCAGCGGGAACACCGTGCCGAACACGTCGGCCTCGAAGCAGTCGCGGAAGAAGCGGACGTACTGGTCGCCCTCGGAGGTGCGGCGGTACTGGTTGATGAGGAAGCCCGCGCGGCGCAGCGCCGGGTTGAAGTCGGCGCAGACCTGGTCCACCGTGCCGATCAGCTTGAGGACGCCGCTGGCCGAGAAGTCGTCCGGCGTGGCCACCACCGTGTAGGTCTGAGCCGCCGCCAGCGCGATCTGCAGCCAGATGCCGCCCGAGGGCGGGGTGTCGATCAGCACCACGTCGATCTCGTCGGGGATGGCGTCGGTGAGGAGCGACGCCACCGAGTGGATCACGCGCCCACGCCGCGCGTCGTCGCGCGCCATCTCGTATCCCACCAGCGCCTCGGACCCCGGCAGGGTCCACAGCGTGGGGAAGCTCTTCTGCACGGAGGCCTCGGCGATCGTGGCGCGCCCTTCCAGCACGTCGGCGAAGGTGGGAGCGTAGCCGGGCTCGGTATAGTCGGGGCCCAGGAGGGCCGCGGTCGCGTTGCACTGCGGGTCCGCGTCGATCACGAGAGTGCGGAGCCCGAAGGCCCCGGCCAGCGCGCCGGCGACGTTCACCGTCATGCTGGTCTTGCCCGCACCGCCCTTCTGGACGGTGAAGCAGGTGATGTGTGCCATGTAGCGGGAGGCTTTACGGGTGTGAGTGAGGGCTGGGCGTAAAGATGCCTCACTCCCGGTGCGGGAGCAAGGCAGGCTCTTTACTGATTAAACTCACACGGAGGCACGGAGGCACAGAGAGAAAGGTCGCTCCGTGCCTCCGCTTCTGCGTCAGTCCGCGGCGCTGGTCTCCTCCACGCCCATGAGATGGAGGTTGGGGAGGTAAACGCGGCGGGCGCCTTCCCGGTCCGCCGTCAGGGTGGCGGCGAGCGCGGCGACGTGGGGGGGCTTCAGGGCGGTGATGTGGTTGCCCTCGCCCTCCATGAACTCCAGCCGCGGCGCCCACCGGCGCCACCCGCGCACCGAGTCCGCGAAGTACCTGCGGTTCTCGGCGTCGCCGCGCTCCGGGTCGCCCACCAGCACCAGGCGCACGGGGTCCGGGTACGGTTCGGCGGGGTGGTAGGGGGTGCGCACGCAGGTGGCGAAGGTGCGGAAGGGACCCCGCAGCACGTCGGGGGCCGAGCGCCGGGGCATCAGCCCCGCCTGCACCAGGCGCTCGTGGAGAAGCTTCAGCCGGCCCGCTTCATCCAGCGCCCCCGCCTCCGCCGGACCGATGCCGAGCGAGCGCTCCACCGTCTGCTCGAAGACCTTTACCAGGTGGAGATACACGTCCAGGCTCTCGCATTCTGCGGCGATGGCGCCGTCCCCGTGCGGCACCTCGCTGTCCAGGATGGTGAGCGACCCCACCGCGCGGCCCGCGCGGCGCAGGCGCTGCGCCATCTCGAAGACCACCCATCCGCCGAAGGAGTGCCCCAGCAGGTGCACCGGCCCCTGCGGCTGCGCCGCTTCCAGCACGCGCAGGTACGCATCCGCGGCGGCCTGAACCGTGGAGTGGGGGACCATCTCCCCGTCCAGCCCGCGCGGCTGCAGCCCGTGCACCGGCCAGGCCGGGTCCACGCACCCGCTGAGCGCGGCGAAGCTCACCACGCTCGCCCCCGCCCCCGGCACGCAGAACAGCGGTGCCGTGCCTGCCCTTCCGAACTGGAGCGTCACCAGCGGCGAGTAGCGCTCCTCGGGCGCCGCGAGGCGGGTGCGCGAGGCGTGGGCGATCTCGCGCGAGAGCGCCTGGCCGAGCGCTTCGGCGTTGGATCCCTCCATCATGCTGACGTGGGTCCCCGGCACCGGCGTCACCCGGGGCGCCGGGAGCACCGCGCCCCAGCCGCGCAGCGTATCGGACCCGCCCTGCTCCGCCGGGAAGAGGTGGACGGAGGCCGGGATCGGCTGCGCGAAGTACTCCCTCATCGCGCGGCCGTGGTCCCGCAGCCGCCCGCGCATCTGGCGGACGCGGTCCGCGGTGACGTGGGCCGGGAGCAGCCCCACCTCGTGGCACTTCGCCACCAGCGGCTCCAGCTCCAGCGTGGCGGCGGCGGCCGCGAGCTCCGCCAGCGCGCCGCCCGTCACCTCGCCCAGCCCTTCCTCCATGCGCAGCATGCGCAGGAGGAGTGCGTAGTCGTCAGCAGCCGCCTCGGCGCGGTAGTGGGTGTCCATCATCCCCACGAACTCCACCGCCTCGTCCTGGCCGATGAGCTGCGCGGCGATCTCGTACGCCAGCGTGCCGCCAAAGGACCACCCGGCCAGCCGGTACGGGCCCGCGGGCTGCACCGCGCGGATCATCTTCACCAGCCTCGCCGCCATCCCCTCCACCGTGCGCAGCCGCAGCTCGTTGACGGACACGGCCGGGAGCGCGTACAGCGGGATCTCCGCGTCGATGTGGGGCCGCAGGGCCTGCGCGTAGGCCACGGACCCCGTTCCCTCGTGCACCAGGAAGAGCGGGCGCCGCGAGCCGGAGGTCCGTACCGGGATTGCGCGGGCGCCGTGGATCTCGGGAAGGGAGCCCTGCACCCGGCCCGCGAAGGCTTCCAGCGTGGGGTAGCCGAACACGTCCGCCAGCGCCACCTCCACGCCCAGGAGCTGCCTTACGCGCGACGCCACCTGCACCGCGCGCAGCGAGTGCCCGCCCAGCTCGAAGAAGTGGTCGCGGCGGCCCACCCGCTCCACGCCCAGCAGCTCCGCCCAGATCCCGGCCACCGCGGTCTCGGCCTCGCCCTGGGGCGCCTCGTACTCCCGCGCCCCGAACGCGTCGCCTCCGGGGGCCGGCAGTGCCCGGCGGTTCAGCTTACCGTTGGCGGTGAGAGGCAGCTCGTCCAGCCGCACCCACGCCGCCGGCACCATGTACTCCGGCAGCTGCGCGGCCAGGTACGCCCTCAGCGTCTCCGCCTCCAGCGTCTCGGCGGCCACGTAGTAGGCCACCAGCCGCTTCTCGCCGCCCTCCGCGCGCGCCAGCACCACGGCGTCGCGCACCTCCGGGTGCCGGGCCACACGCGCCTCGATCTCGCCCAGCTCGATGCGGAAGCCGCGCACCTTCACCTGGAAGTCGTTGCGCCCCAGGTACTCGATGGTCCCGTCGGGGAGCCAGCGCGCCAGGTCGCCCGTGCGGTACATGCGCCCGCCGTTGAACGGATCGGCCACGAAGCGC
>DASVSA010000343.1:0-8878 GCA_036388335.1 Longimicrobium sp.
CCGGACGCGGCCCAGCGCTTCGAGGGCTTCGCCGGCGAGCTGAGCCTGGACATGGCCGCCTACCGCGACTGCACGGCCAACGACCGCGTGGCCGCGCTCATCCTGGGCGACGCCATGAAGGCCTCCGGCGCAGGGATCGGCGGCACGCCCGCCTTCATCGTCAACGGCAGCAAGCTCCTCAACGGCGCCGTCACCTTCGACCAGCTCAAGACCGAGCTGGACGCCGCGCTGGCTCCGAAATAAAGCCTCACACAGAGACACGGAGGCACAGAGAAAGAACATCTTCTCTGTGCCTCCGTGTCTCTGTGTGAGATTTTTTAGTGCTCGTCGCCGACGACGTAGGCGGAGACCAGGCGCTGCATGTCCAGGTACATGTGCTGCGTCACGCTCTCCTCCTCGCGGAGCATGTCGATCAGCCGGTCGTAGCGGCTGAGGACGCTCTGCTGCACGTGCACCGTCTCCGCGTGAAAGGTGCCCTGATCGGCGAAGACCAGGCGGACGGGAACGGTGTTGCCCGGCGCTTCCGACATCGTGCCTCCGGCGTTGGGATCGGTCAACGGGCCCTCCTGAGGCCCGGGACCGAGAGGAAGAAGATCAGGGTGATGAGGATGGCGGAGACGACGCACCACTGGCACCACGCGTGGATCACCGCCGCCTCCAGGTACGTCAGCCAGGCGGAGAAGAGCACGCCCACGGCCGAGATGCCGAAGATCGCCAGCGCGATCCATCGCGCGTTCACGAAGCGCGGCTGAAGGCCCACGATGGCGAGCGCCAGGAGCGTGATGTACGCTCCCAGCCCCCACACGGCCACCGGCTGCCCCAGGAACATCGACCAGGGCGAGTTCTGCACCGTCTGGCAGCCGCCGATGCTGCACTGGATCGCCCCCATCATCCCCCACTTGTACATGGAGAGGTAGAGGGCCACGAACAGCCCCACCAGCGACAGCACGGCGATCCCCATGCGCGCCACGGGCGGCGAGGGCTCGTCGTGGGCCTCCAGGGGGGCCTCCGCGCGGCGGGCCGCCTCCGACGTGGTCACGGAGCGGCCGGCGCGGTGGCTGCGGGCGCGGCGGGCGCCGGCGCGGAGCCGGTGGAGCCGGGGGCGATCTTCTCCAGCTCGGCCTCGAACGCGGCGTAGCTGTTCGGCACGCCCTGCAGGCGCTGGCCGTTCACGAAGATGGTGGGGGTGCCGCCCACGCCCAGCGACTCGCCCAGCTTGACGCTCTCGGACACCTCGCGCGCGAAGCGGTCCGAGCGCAGGCACTGCTCGAAGCGGTCGGAGTCGAGCCCCGCGCCGCCGGCCATCTCGGTGAAGGTCGGGACGGGGTCTGCCTCCCCGCTCCAGCGGGGCTGGTTGCTGAACAGGGCCCCGTGGTACTCCCAGAACTTGCCCTGCTCGTTGGCGCAGCGGCCCGCGCGCGAGGCGATGAAGCCGTTGGGATGGATGCTGAGCGGGAAGTCGTAGAAGACGTAGCGCGCCTTCCCCGTGTTCACCAGGCGCTCCTTGATCACCGGCTCCATGAAGGTGGCCCACTGGCCGCACCCGGGGCACTGGAAGTCCGCGAACTCCAGGATGGTGAGGGGTGCGTCCGGGCGGCCGATGCTCATCCCCGGGAGGCGCTGGAGCTCGGCCGGGCTGATGGTGACGGCGACGGGTTCCCGGGCCGCGTCGGCGGCGGCGCGGCGGGTCTGCGTGAACAGGACCCCGGCGCCGGCGACGACGATGAGGCCCAGGAGCAGGTACAGGGGCGTGAGCGACGAGCGCTTCTTAGCCGCCGGGGCGGGTCGGGGCACGCTTCTTCCTCCGTGGGATTGTCGGATTGCTGCAGGGAGACCGCCGGGCACCGGGTGCCCGCGGCCGTCCATGATAACGGATCGGCGCGGCACCGAGCAAGCGGACGCGCCTTGTAAACCAGGGGCGGAGCGCCGGTTCCGGCGCCCGCCCGCCACCCTTCGCGGACCACGATGGACATCCGGCTCGTACGAGGCCGCAACCAGCGGCTCTGGATCTGGACCCTGGCGATCATCGCCGTTTCGCTCGTCGTGTGGGGCTCCGCCTTCGTGCTGGGCGACGCCACCGACCGCCCGGGGGTGCAGGTGGGCGCCAAAGCCAACTTCGGCGGCGAGCGCGCGCAGGTGGTCCCCATGCAGAGCGAGGACTTCTCCAGCGCGCTACCCCTGGAGGACCGCGAGCTGGGGCGCCTGCTGAGGATCACCGGCACCGCCGAGAGCCGCACGGTGAGGAACGCCGTGTGGGTGCGCACCGCCAACCCGCGCCGCTGGATCCTGGTGCGCGTGGAGCCCGTGCCCCGCGGCCAGACGGTGCGGCAGCCCTACTTCCCCGGGAGCGTGGTGGACCTGCAGGGCTACCTGCAGAAGATCTCGCGCGCCGAGTTCGACGCGTGGATCGACTCGCTGGACGTGGGCCTGCCGCGCCCCACGCCGGGCGTGAAGTTCGGCGACCTGCCGGACAGCGGCTTCACCCGCATCGATTCGCTCTTCATCCGCGACTACTACATCTCGGTGCGCCCGGAGGCGGTGCGCGGCGGGCTGGTGGCCGCCGCCCGCGTCCCGGCCCAGCGCCCGGCGCCTGCCCCGCGCCCCGCCGCGCCGCCCCCGCCCGTGCGCCGCGATACGCTGCCGCGAGACACCGCCACGCCCGCGCCGGCCACGGGGACCACCGCGCCGCCGCCGGCGGACTCCGCGGCGCCGCCTCCGCGATGAGGTGGACCCCCGCCGACCTGGACCGCCTGGAGCGCGCGATCATGGACGGCACCCGCGTGCAGCTCTACCGCCGCGGCACGGAGCACATCGTGATCCCGGAGGACGTGCGCGCCCGCTACGGCCGCGACATCCTCCGCGCCCGCCGGGTATCCACCGGCGAGAGCGACGAGTTCCCGCTCGACGAAGTGGAGCAGTTCGACATTCTGGATTAGGGCATCACACAGAGACACAGAGGCACGGAGATGAACTTATCTCTGTGCCTCTGTGTCTCTGTGTGAGATTCCTTCAGACGGTGGCCCCGGCGAACTCGCGTGCGGCCTGGACGAAGGCCCAGAAGAGGCGGCGGTTGGGGTCGCGCTGGTCCTCGGGGGACTCGGCCTCGCCGCGCTCGGGGTGCCACTGGACGCCGCAGATCCAGGCGTCGCCGGTGCCCTCGATGCCCTCCACAACGCCGTCGTCGGCCCAGGCGGTGGCGCGCAGGCCGCCGCCCAGCTCGTCCACGGCCTGGTGGTGGAAGGAGTTGATGAAGAGCTCCTGCGTGCCCAGGATGGAGGCGAGCTGGGTGTCTTCGGCCACGGTGGCGGGGTGCCAGCCCTTGTCCACCGGCGCCTCCTGCTCGTGCAGGCGCCCCCCCTGCCGCGCGGAGGCGATGTCCTGGATCAGCGTGCCGCCCATCCCCACGTTCAACAGCTGCATCCCGCGGCAGATGGCGAGCACGGGGATGCCGCGGCGCAGCGCCGCCTCCAGCGCGGCGAGCTCCATGGCGTCGCGCGCGGGGTTCACCGAGGTCACGGTGGGGTGGGGCGTCTGGCCGTAGCGCGCGGGGTCCACGTCCTCGCCCCCCGTCAGCACCAGCCCGTGTGCCAGCCCCACGATCTGCTCCACCGACGCCAGGTCGTGCGCCGGCGTCAGCAGGATGGACGCGCCCCCGGGCCCCTCCACGGCGGCGATGTACTGCGAGTTTAGCTTCACCCCCGGCAGCCCGTGCGACCCCGTGGGTGCCAGCGAGGTCGTGACGGCGATCAGCGGGCGCTCTGCGTTCTGCTCCACGGAACCTCATCCTTTCACTGATTTCCCTGCGCGGCCCGGAGCGCCGCACTCTTCGCCGGCAGTCGTGCGCAAACACGGGGCCGGTCTTTCTCCGTGTCTCTGTGCCTCTGTGTGAGGCCGCCGTTCATCCGTCCGGCCCGCTCCTTGTATACCCCCTGCCGCATATGGCGAAGAAAGCGACCAAAGAGCGGCCCTGGCGCCGGATCGGCACGCCCGAGGAGGGGTTCAGCTACCTGCGCGGCGACGGGAAGCCCCTGCGCAGCCCGGCGGCGCTGGAGCGCATCCGCAAGCTGGTGATCCCCCCCGCGTGGACGGACGTGGAGATCTCGCCCGACCCCGAGGCCAAGGTGCAGGTGACGGGGATCGACAAGGCGGGGAGGAAGCAATACCGCTACAACACCGAGTTCTCGGCCAAGCGCTCGCGGCGCAAGTACCGCAAGCTCATCGACCTGGCCCACTGCATCCCCCACCTGCGCGAGGTAACGGCGGAGCACCTGGGGCGCGAGGGGGTGGGGAGGGAGCGGGTGCTGGCGACGGTGGTACGGCTGATGATGCGCGGCGCCTTCCGCGTGGGGAGCGAGCGCTACGCCACCGAGAACAAGACCTTCGGGCTCGCCACCCTCCGCAAGAACCACCTCCGCATCGACGGCGACAACCTCGTCTTCCAGTACCGCGGCAAGAAGGCCGTCCACCAGCGCCAGGTGGTGGCGGACACGCCGCTGGTGGAGGTGATGAGGGAGATCCTGGAGCTGCGCGGCCCCCGCCTCTTCAAGTACAGGGACGAGGAGGGGCAGATCCGCCCCGTGACCTCGCGCGACGTCAACGAGTACATCCAGGAGATCGTGGGGAAGCGCTTCACCAGCAAGGACCTGCGCACCTGGGGCGGCACCGTGCGCGCCGCCACCGTGCTGGCCGAGCTGGGCCCCCCCAAGAACGCGACGGAGGCCAAGAAGAACACCCTGCTGGCCTGCAAGCTCGTCTCCGCGGACCTGGGGAACACCCCGGCCGTGTGCCGCAGCTCGTACATCCACCCCGCCGTCTTCGAGCGCTACGAGCGCGGCCAGACCATCGCGCCGCTGATGAGGAACGAGGAGCGCCCCGGCGAGGCGAGCCTGCCGGGGCGCTTCTACGCGGAAGAGGCGGCGCTCATGCGCTTTCTGGAACGCCGCTCGTGACCGGGGCGGGCTCCATCGTCGCCGGCGGCTCGCGCTCGGCGTCGGCGGGAATGGGGATCTCGTAGATGTAGTACATGTCGCCCACCCCCTCCTGCCGGATCAGCGACAGCGACACGTTGAACACCGGCACCCCGCCCGCCGTCTTGCCGCTGAAGGTGCCGTGGTGAGCGTGCCCGTGGAAGACCACAGTGGCGCCGAAGCGGTCGATGGGCTCGGCCAGCCGGTCGTTCCCCAGGAAGGCGTGGATCGTCTCCGGCTCGCCGATCACCGTGTCCACGGTGGGCGAGTAGTGGAGGAGCACCACGCGGATGGGCGTGGGCAGGCGGCGCAGCGCGAACTCCAGCGTCTGCGCCTCCTCGATGGTGGTGCCCACGAAGTCCTTGGTGGCCGCCTCGCCGAACGCCGTCAGCGTCCACCGCCCGAACCCGCCCATGAACCCCTTCACCCCCGCGATCCCCACGTGCTCGTTGAGCTCAAAGGGCTCCGCGCCCAGCAGGTGGATCCGGTCGTTCTCGCGCAGCAGCGCCTTGGCCTCCTCCACGCGCCCGGATTCGTGGTCGTGGTTCCCCAGCACGGCCAGGATGGGGATCTTGACGTCGGCGAGCTCGCCGAGCACCACCCTGATCTCCGGCGGGGTGCCGCGGCGCGTGAGGTCGCCGGCCAGCAGGAGCACGTCGGCCTCCTCGTTGACCCGCGCGAAGTGCTCGCGGTACTTGCCCACGTCCTCCACGCCGCAGTGGAAGTCGCCCACCGCGGCGATCCTCACCCGGTCCGGGCGCGGGTCCGTCCTGCGCCGCCGCCCCTCCGCCCTGCGTCCGTCCTCACCCGCAGCCGTCATCCGTCACTCCTCCTCAGAGTCGGGTGTCTCACGCGCGGCATCCTGCTCATCCTGCGAAGCGCGCTCGTCCCACACCTCCGCCGCCTCCAGCGCCAGCACGGCCGGGTGCTTCTCCATCGCGCGGATCAGCTTCTCGCGCTCGTCGTGGAACCCCCACTCGTTCACGTCGATGGCGAACGAGAAGCGCGAGATCAGCGTTCCGCGCGAAAGGTCGTGCGCCTCGCCCTCGGCCGGGCGGCGGTGGGCGTCCTGGCGCGCCTTCTCCAGCAGCTCGTCCAGCACCCAGGTGGGCACCTGGTCGCTGTAGCCGGGATACACGTACCGGAACATCTGCACCTGCGCCAGCAGGAGCGGCCAGTGCTCGGCCGTCTTGTCCACCAGGCGGCGCCAGTCCATCAGGTGGCCCTTGCACAGGATCAGGTGGGCGATGTCCGCCATGTCCTGCCGGTGCCGCTCGTTGATGAACAGCCGGTGCCAGATCAGCTCCTCCACCGGCGCCACGCGCACGGGGGTGGCGGCCAGGATGGCCGGCGACGAGTGCTCGAACCACTCGTGGTCGATCAGCGCCAGCCCGTTGCCCATCCCGTAGATGATGTCGATGAAGTACGGGTCGTCCAGCGCCTTGGCCAGCCAGTGGCCCTGCTCCAGCCGGCTGCGGAAGCCGTTCTTCCTCAGCACCTCCATGGCCTGGATGACGGCCGCCGGCTCGCAGAACAGGTCCAGGTCCTTGGTCTGCCGGTAGATGCCGGTGTGCTCGTAGATGGCGTACGCGCCCGCCACCACGTAGGGCACGCCCGCCTCGTTGAGCGCGTTGAGGGCCCGCTTGTAGATTTCCCGCTCCGCCTCCTGGATCCAGAAGCCACCATGGGTGATGGACTTCTGCTCCTCCTTGGAGAGCTTGCCCATGCGGGGGAGGCGTACGGGATCCGGCTCGGTCTTGGCCATTGGTTCTCTCGGTTGGTCGTCGGAGACGGCGACAAGGCAAGGATCAGGCCCGCCCCGCCCCTTGCCCCGGCCCGCCCCGCGGGCCGACATTTGGGGTGCCCGCTCCCTTGCCGCGCACCCGTTCCCCCGCCGCGCCCATGCTGGACGACCTGAAGAAGCTTTTCTCCCAATCGTGGGCCGCCTTCCTGGACGAGGCCCAGCGCCGCGAGCCCGCGGACGAGGTGGCGGGCCTCCTGGCTGCCATGCGCCGCGAGATGGTGGATGCCCGCGCCGCCCTGCCGCTGTACGAGAAGAACGTGCAGGCCGCCACCGCCGAGCTGGAGCGCGAGCGCCGCGCCCTGGACGACGCGGTGCGCCGCGGCGGGATGGCCTCGCGCATCGGCGACGCGGAGACGGTGCGCGTGGCCGAGGAGTTCGCGGAGCGCCACCGGAAGCGCGTGGCCGTGCTGGAGGAAAAGGTGCGCGCCGCCGACGCCGAGCTGCAGCTTCGCCGCAACGAGTCCGACGAGATGATGAAGCGGTACAAGGAGGCCGACGCCAACCGCTTCATCCTGGTCTCCGAGCTGCGCCGCCGCGGCGTCCAGTCCCGCCTGGACCCCGCCCCGCCTCCCCCCGACGTCGAAGACCAGCTCGCCGAGCTGAAGCGGCGGATGGGGAAGGGATAGGGCTCACACAGAGACACAGAGGCACGGAGATGAAGTTCATCTCCGTGCCTCTGTGTCTCTGTGTGAGACTGGCGGTTAGAACCAGTCGCGGTCGCGGCGGTTCCGGTAGTTGGTGTCGTAGAAGTTCTGCTCGCCGACCTCGCGGCCGCCGCTCATGTCGTCGGCGTTGTAGTACGGCTCGTAGTTGAGGCCGCGGCTGTACCCGTTGTAGTCCTGGTACGCGCGGTAGCCCTCGTCCCGGTTTTCCAGCCGGTCGGACGAGAGGCGGTTGCCGCGGTCGCCACGGTTGATGTCGGTGCGCTCCATCCCCTGCGCCCCGAAGGCGAAGCTGCTGTCGTAGCCGCCGCGCCCCGTCATCCCGCGCCCGCCGCCGAAGCCGCCGCCCTGGTCGTGGCCCATGTTGTTGACGTCGTGGCCGCGCATCACCCGGAAGGGAGTGTGCTGCTGGCGGTCGCCGAAGGGGTCGCCGTTGTCCGTCTGGTTGCGGCCCTGGTAGCCCCGGTCGTAGCCCATCCCCGCGCCGCCGGTGGCGCCGTAGCCGGTGTTGTTCATCCGCCCACCGCCGCCCATCCC
This sequence comes from Longimicrobium sp., assembly GCA_036388335.1. GTDB lineage: Bacteria > Gemmatimonadota > Gemmatimonadetes > Longimicrobiales > Longimicrobiaceae > Longimicrobium. Next base: position 7,971 of record DASVSA010000343.1, read on the forward strand.
GAAGCCGCGGTCGTAGTTCATGGAGCCGCGGCCCATCTCGTCGCGGTCGCCCGCGCCGTAGCCGTAGCCCAGGTCGCGCCCCACGCCGCCGTTGACGTTGCCGCCCGGGGTGCCGCGGTAGGTGAAGTCGCGGTCGTACTCGTTGCCCATGGGGCGGCCCATGTTGTTCCCGCCCATGTTGCCCATGTTGTTCCCGCCCATCGCGTTCCCACCCATGTTCCCGCCCATGGCGTTGCCGCCGTAGCCGCCGGCGCCGTACGAATCGCCGTTCCAGCCGCCGGTGGCGCGGCCGCCGGCATTGTAGTCCATGTGGTCGTAGCCGCCCCGGTGCTGCGTGCGGTCCATCCCGTGGCGCAGCGCCTCGCCCGCGCGGTCGGCCAGGTTGCGGGCGCGTCCGCCCATGTTGCCACGGTTCGCGTTGTCGTTGCGGTCCCAGATCGCCATGTGACCCTCCGTTGCGTGGTCCCCACCGGCCCGCGGATGGCGGGCCATGCTCGGTCCAAGGAGGGGCGCGGGGGTGCAATCTCCGTTCCACGCACCGGGTTGCGTGCGCCGGGGCGAGGGGACAGGTTACAGCGCTCGGGCACGGCGCTCTTCCCGTTCCCCGTTCCCCATTCCCCGTTCCCTGCAGTCATCATGGACCGGTCCGTCGTCTCCGTACTCCGCGCCCACCCGCTCCTCCGCTCGCTGAGCACGGAGGAGCTCGCCCTTCTTGCCGCTCACGCGCAGAACAAGCAGTGCCCGGCCGGCGCGTACGTCTTCCGCGAAAGCCAGCCGCGCCGCGCGTTCGGCATCCTGGTGAAGGGGCGCGTGCAGATCGTGAAGGGCTTCCAGGGGCGCCCCCAGGTCCTGCACGTGCTCACCGAGGGCGAGTCGTTCGGCGAGGGGAGCCTGCTGGACGACTACCC
>DASVSA010000344.1:0-6277 GCA_036388335.1 Longimicrobium sp.
CCCCGCCGCGCGCATCCAGTTCATGGTGGCGGACAGCGGCGCGCGCCTGGTGCTGGCCCGCTCCGGCGACGTGCTGCCCGAGCTCGCGGCCGGGCGCATGGACGTGGACACCGTGGACGCCTGCGCGGATGCGCCGCCGCCGGCGCCGGGGAACGACGCGGCGGCGTACGTGATGTACACCTCCGGCTCCACCGGCACGCCCAAAGGCGTGGTGGTGCCGCACCGGGGCATCGTACGGCTGGTGATCGACAACGGCTACGCGGACCTCGCCGACCGGGTGGCCTTCGCCGCCAATCCGGCGTTCGACGCGACGACGATGGAAGTGTGGGGGCCGCTGCTCAACGGCGGCACCGTGGTGGTGATCCCCATGGACGTGTTCCTGGATGCCGATGAATTCGCGCGCACGCTGGCGGATCACGACGTGGGCGTCCTCTTCCTCACCACCGCCGTCTTCAACACGCACGCGCGATCGATCCCCGGCGCGCTGGCCCGGCTGCGCTGCCTGCTGACCGGTGGCGAGGCGGCCGATCCGTCGTCGTTCGCGCGGGTGCTGGCGGAGGATGGACCGGTGTCGCTCGTCCACTGCTACGGTCCCACCGAGGCGACCACGTTCGCCATCACGCACCCGGTCGCGGAGGTGGGCGAGGGAGCCCTCCCGCTGGGGCGGCCCATCGGCAACACGCGCGTGTACGTGCTGGATGCGCGCGGCGAGCCGGTGCCCGTGGGCGCGGCGGGCGAGCTGTACATCGGCGGTGTGGGAGTGGCGCTGGGATATCTGAACCAGCCGGCGCTGACGGCGGAACGCTTCGTACCCGATCCGTTCTCGGGCGAGCCGGGCGCGCGCATGTATCGCACCGGCGACCTGGGGCGCTGGCTACCGAACGGTACCATCGAGTTCCTGGGGCGCGCCGACTTCCAGGTGAAGATCCGCGGGTTCCGCATCGAGCTGGGCGAGATCGAGGCGCGCCTGGCCGAGTTCCCAGGGGTGCGCGAGGCCGTGGTGCTGGCCCGCGAGGACGCGCCGGGGGAGAAGCGCCTGGTGGCGTATCTCACCAATGTGGACGCTCTGGACGCCGAGGCGCTGCGGGCTCACCTGTCCGCGGCGCTGCCGGAGTACATGGTGCCCGCCGCGTACGTGCGGCTGGACGCGCTTCCGCTCACCCCCAACGGAAAGGTGGACCGCCGCGCGCTCCCCGCCCCCGAGGGCGGGGCCTTTGCCACGCGCGAGTACGAGGCGCCGCGCGGCGAGCTGGAAGAGACGCTCGCCGCGATCTGGGCGGAGGTGCTGGGCGTGGAGCGCGTGGGGCGGCAAGACAGCTTCTTTGCGCTCGGCGGGCACTCGCTGCTGGCCGTGCAGTCGATCTCCCGCGTGCGCGGGGCGCTGGGGGTGGAGGTGGCGCTCGGCGAGCTGTTCGCGCGCCCCACGCTGGCGGAGTTCGCGGGCGGCCTGGCGGCGGCCGGACGCTCGGAGCTGCCGCCCATCGTGCCCGCGGCGGAGCGGACGGCGCTCTCGTTCGCGCAGCAGCGGCTCTGGTTCCTGGAGCAGCTGGGCGCGGCGGGCCACGCGTACCACATCTCCGTGGCGCTGCGGATGCGCGGCGAGCTGGACCGCCAGTCGCTTCAGCGCGCGCTGGACCGCGTCGTGGAGCGGCACGAGGCGCTGCGCACCACCTTCCACGCGGTGGATGGCCAGGCGGTGCAGCGCATCGAGGAGGCGGGCCGCTTCCACCTCGTCCGCGAGGAGCTGGGCGGGCGCGAGCTGCGCGCGGTGATGGAGGACGAGGCGGGCGGTGCGTTCGACCTGGAGCGCGGACCGCTGATCCGCGGCCGCCTGGTGCGCACGGCCGACGACGACCACGTGCTCCTCATCACCATGCACCACATCGTCAGCGACGGGTGGTCCATGGGCGTGCTCGTGGACGAGCTCACCACGCTCTACGGCGCCTTCCACCGCGGCGGGGCCGATCCGCTCCCCCCGCTCCCCGTGCAGTACGCGGATTACGCGGCGTGGCAGCGGAAGTGGGTGGACGGCGACGTGCTGCAGGAGCAGGCGGAGTACTGGAAGACGACGCTCGCCGGCGCCCCGGAGCTGCTGGAGCTGCCCGCGGACCGTGCGCGGCCGGCGGTGCGGGACCTGGCGGGCGCCTTCACCGCGGTGGAGCTGGACGAGGAGCTGACGGCGGCGCTGAAGGCACTGGGCCAGAAGCATGGCACCACGCTCTACATGACGCTGCTCGCCGGCTGGGCGGCGGTGCTCGGCCGTCTCGCGGGGCAGCAGGACGTGGTGATCGGCTCGCCCACCGCCAACCGCGGAAGGGCGGAGATCGAGAAGCTCGTGGGATTCTTCGTGAACACGCTGGCGCTGCGCGTGGACCTCTCGGGATCGCCGAGCGTGGCGGAGCTGCTGGCGCGGGTGAAGGAGCGCGCGCTGGGGGCGCAGCAGCACCAGGACATCCCGCTGGAGCAGGTGGTGGAGCTGGTGCAGCCGGCGCGGAGCATGTCGCACACGCCGCTCTTCCAGGCGCTCTTCGCCTGGCAGAGCGCGCCGGTGGGGAGCCTGGAGCTGCCGGGCCTTGCGGTGGATACCGTCTCCGGCGGCGACCGGGTGCCCGCGAAGTTCGACATCTCGCTCACCCTGCAGGAGTCCGGCGAGCGGATCGCGGGCGGCGTGGAGTACGCGACGGCGCTCTTCGACGCGGCCACCATCGAGCGCTGGCTCGGCTACCTGCGCCGCGTGCTGCAGGCCATAGCCGCGGACGACGCGCAGCCCATCGACCGTATCCCCCTGCTGGGCGCGGCCGAGCGCGCGCGCGTGCTGGAGGAGTGGAACGCCACCGGCGCGGAGCTCCCGCGCGGGGCCGTCCACACGCTGTTCGAGGCCCAGGCCGCCCGCACCCCCGGCGCCACCGCCCTCGTCCACGGCGGCGAGTCGCTGACCTATGATGAGCTGAACGCGCGCGCCAACCGCCTCGCTCACCACCTGCGCGAGCGCGGGGTCCGACCGGGCGAGCGCGTGGCCGTCCTCATCCCCCGCTCCGCGCAGCTGGTGATCGCGGAGCTGGCGGCGCTCAAGGCCGGCGCCGCCTACGTCCCGGTCGATCCCGCCTTCCCGGCGGACCGCGTCGCGCGGATGGTGGCGGACTGCGGCGCCCGCATCGTGCTCGCGCTCGCCGGCGAGCCGCTCCCGGAGCTGCCCGCCACGGAGCGCATCGACGCCGATACGGTCGACGGTGGCCCCACGGGGAACCTCGCGTCCGGCGCCGACGCCGAGGCGCCCGCGTACGTGATGTACACGTCGGGATCCACGGGCACGCCCAAGGGCGTGGTGGTGCCGCACCGGGCCATCGTGCGCCTGGTGATCGACAACGGCTACGCGGACTTCCGTCCCGCGGACCGCGTCGCGTTCGCCGCGAATCCGGCGTTCGACGCGAGCACGCTGGAGGTGTGGGCGCCGCTGCTGAACGGCGGGCGCATCGTCGTCATCCCGCAGGAGGTGCTGCTGGAGCCCTCGCGCTTCGCGGCCGTGCTGCGCGATGAGGCGGTGGACGTGCTGTGGATGACGGTCGGCCTCTTCAACCGCTACGTGGACGACCTGCGGGACGTGCTCCCGCGCCTGCGCTACCTGATCGTGGGCGGCGACGCGCTGGACCCGCGCGTGATCGCGCGCGTGGTGGAGCGGCACGCGCCCAGGAACCTGCTGAACGGCTACGGGCCCACGGAGACGACCACCTTCGCCATCACTCACCTCATCACCGAGGTACCCGAGGGCGCGCGCAGCATCCCGCTGGGGCGGCCGATCGGGAACACGCGCATCTACATCCTGGACACGCACCGCCAGCCGGTTCCCACGGGCGTGGCGGGCGAGATCTACATCGGCGGCGCGGGGGTGGCGCTGGGGTACCTGGGCCAGCCCGCGCTTACCGCGGAGCGCTTCGTGGAGGACCCGTTCCACGGCGGGCGGATGTACCGCACGGGCGACCTGGGCCGCTGGCTACCGAACGGTACCATCGAGTTCCTGGGGCGCAACGACTTCCAGGTGAAGGTGCGCCGTCGCCGCGCTGGAGCTGGACGAGGAGCTCACGGCGGCGCTGAAGGCTCTGGCCCAGAAGCATGGCACCACGCTGTACATGACGCTGCTCGCCGGGTGGGCCGCGCTGCTCGGCCGCCTGTCCGGCCAGGACGATGTCGTCATCGGCTCGCCGACGGCCAACCGTGGACGCGCGGAGATCGAGGGGCTGATCGGCTTCTTCGTCAACACCTTAGCCCTGCGCGTAGACCTCACGGACTCGCCCAGCGTCGCGGAGCTGCTGGTGCGGGTGAAGGAGCGGGCGCTGGGCGCGCAGCGGCACCAGGACATCCCGTTCGAGCAGGTGGTGGAGCTGGTGCAGCCGGCGCGGAGCACGGCGCACGCCCCGCTCTTCCAGGCGCTCTTCGCCTGGCAGAACACGCCGGACCGCACCCTGGAGCTCCCCGGCCTCACGCTGGGCTCCGCCGGCACGGCCGCGCAGACGACCTCCAAGTTCGACATCACCCTGTCCCTGCAGGAGACGGGCGGCCGCATCAACGGCGGCGTGGAGTACGCCACGGCCCTCTTCGACGCGGCGACGGTGGAGCGCTGGCTGGGCTACCTGCGCCGCGTGCTGCAGGCCATGGCCGCCGACGATGCGCAGCCCATCGACCGCATCCCCCTGCTGGCCGAGGCGGAGCGCGCGCGCGTGCTCTGGGAGTGGAACGCCACGGACGCGGATCTGCCGCACGAGGCCGTCCACACGCTGTTCGAGGCGCGGGCCGCCCGCACCCCCGGCGCCACCGCCCTCGTCCATGGCGGCGAGTCGCTGACCTACGACGAGCTCAACGCGCGGGCCAACTGCCTGGCGCACTACCTCCGCGCGCGCGGCGTCCGGGCGGGTGAGCGCGTGGCCGTGCTCGTCCCGCGCTCGGCGGAGCTGGTGATCGCGGAGCTGGCGGTGCTCAAGGCCGGCGCGGCCTACGTCCCCATCGATCCCGCCTTCCCGGCGGACCGCATCGCGCTGATGGTGGCCGACTGCGGCGCGCGCGTCTTCCTCGCGCTCGCGGCCGACGTGCTTCCCGGCCTCGCTGCGGAGCGCATCGACGTCGACCTCGTGGTGGATGGCCCCACCGGCAACCTGCCGGACCCGGTCGGCCACGACGCGGCGGCGTACGTGATGTACACGTCGGGCTCCACCGGCACGCCCAAGGGCGTCGTGGTACCGCACGTAGCCATCGTGCGCCTGGTGATCGAGAACGGCTACGCGGACCTCGCCGATCGGGTGGCCTTCGCCGCCAATCCGGCGTTCGACGCCACGACGATGGAGGTCTGGGGCCCGTTGCTGAACGGCGGAGCCGTGGTGGTGATCCCCAGGGAAGTGTTCCTGGATGCGGACGCGTTCGCGCGCACGCTCGCGGATCACGACGTGGGCGTCCTCTTCCTCACCACCGCCGTGTTCAACACGCACGCGCGGGCGATTCCCGGCGCGCTGGCCCGTCTGCGCTGCCTGCTGACCGGCGGCGAGGCGGCCGATCCGTCGTCGTTCGCGCGGGTGCTGGCGGAGGATGGGCGCGTGTCGCTGGTGCACTGCTACGGTCCTACCGAGGCGACCACGTTCGCCATCACGCACCCCGTTTCGGAGGTGGGCGAGGGAGCCCTGCCGCTGGGGCGGCCCATCGGCAACACGCGCGTGTACGTGCTGGATGCGCGCGGCGAGCCGGTGCCCGTCGGTGTGGCGGGCGAGCTGTACATCGGCGGAGTGGGCGTGGCGCTGGGATACCTGGGCCGCCCGGAGCTGACGGCGGAGCGCTTCGTACCCGATCCATTCTCGGGCGAGCCGGGCGCCCGCCTGTACCGCACGGGCGACGTGGCGCGCTGGCTACCGGACGGTACAGTGGAGTTCGTGGGGCGCGCGGACTTCCAGGTGAAGATCCGCGGCTTCCGTATCGAGCTGGGCGAGATCGAAGCGCGGCTGGCCGAGTACCCGGGCGTGCGCGAGGCCGTCGTCCTGGCGCGCGAGGATGCGCCCGGCGACAAGCGCCTGGTGGCGTACTGCACCGGAATGGACAGAATGGACGCGGAGGCGCTGCGTACGCACCTTTCCGCGACGCTGCCGGAGTACATGGTGCCCGCCGCGTACGTGCGGCTGGAGACGCTCCCGCTGACGTCCAACGGCAAGGTGGACCGCCGCGCGCTCCCCGCGCCCGAGGGCGAGGCCTTCGCCACGCGCGAGTACGAGGCGCCGCTCGGCGAGGTGGAGCGGGTGGT
>DASVSA010000345.1:0-1527 GCA_036388335.1 Longimicrobium sp.
GCTGGTGCGCGGCCGCATCGACATCATCAAGGGGTTCCAGGGGCTGCCGCAGGTGCTGCACGTGCTGGCGCCGGGCGAGAGCTACGCCGAGGGGAGCCTGCTCGACGAGTATCCCCACTCCACCAGCGGCGTGGTGACCGAGGACGCCGAGTTCGTGGAGATCCCGCGCTCGGCCGTGGCCATCATCGCCAGCGACAACCCGCTGCTGTACGGGAAGCTGGTGACCGCCGCGGCGCAGGTGATCTCGTCGCGGCTGCGCTACGCCAACGCGGTGCTCAGCGGGCGCGGGAGCGGCTACCTCTCCGGCGAGCTGCGCACGGAGCACGACCTGCTGGGCGAGCGGCAGCTCTCTGTGGACCTGTACTACGGCGTGCAGACGCTGCGGGCCACGGAGAACTTCCCCATCACCGGGATCCCGGTGTCGCAGTACCCGCACCTGATCCACGCGCTCGCGGCCATCAAGGAGGCCGCGGCGCTGGCCAACCGCGAGCTGGGCCTGCTCCCCGAAGATGTGGCGGACGTCATCGTGCGCGCCTGCCGCGAGATCCGCGACGGGCGGCTGCACGAGCAGTTCGTGGTGGACGTGGTGCAGGGCGGGGCGGGGACCTCCACCAACATGAACGCCAACGAGGTGATCGCCAACCGCGCCCTGGAGCTGCTGGGGCGCCGCAAGGGCGACTACGAGGTCGTCCATCCCAACAACCACGTCAACCTCAGCCAGAGCACGAACGACGTGTATCCCACGGCGCTCAAGCTGGCCGGGCACTGGGGGATCGACGAGCTGGTGAGGGCGCTGGGCGAGCTGCGCGACGCCTTCTTCGCCAAGGGCGCCGAGTTCGCGGACGTCCTCAAGATGGGGCGCACGCAGCTGCAGGACGCGGTGCCGATGACGCTGGGGCAGGAGTTCAACGCCTTCGCGGTCACCATCGGCGAAGACATGGACCGGCTGCGCGAGGCCGCCGCGCTCATCCGCGAGACCAACATGGGCGCCACCGCCATCGGCACGGGGATCAACAGCGACCCGCGCTACGCCGGCCTGGTGTGCACCCGCCTCTCGGAGATCACGGGGCTGGAGCTGAAGACGGCGCCGGACCTCATCGAGGCCACGGCGGACACGGGGGCGTTCGTGCAGGTGTCCGGCATCCTCAAGCGTGTGGCGGTGAAGCTGAGCAAGATCTGCAACGACCTCCGCCTCCTCTCGTCGGGACCGCGCACGGGGCTGAACGAGATCAACCTGCCGGCCATGCAGCCGGGCTCGTCCATCATGCCCGGGAAGGTGAACCCCGTCATCCCGGAGGTGGTGAACCAGATCTGCTTCCAGGTGGTGGGCAACGACCTCACCATCACCATGGCGGCCGAGGCGGGGCAGCTCCAGCTCAACGTCTTCGAGCCGGTGATCGGCTTCAACCTCTTCCAGTCCACGGACATGCTCACCCGCGGGGCCATCGTGCTGCGCGAGCGCTGCATCGTCGGCATCACCGCCAACCGCGAGCGGCTGCGCGAGATGGTGGAGAACTCCATCGGCCT
>DASVSA010000346.1:0-6051 GCA_036388335.1 Longimicrobium sp.
GCTGCTCCTGGCGCGTGTCGACGCTGGTGACGTCGATCTCGGCCGTCACCGACGAGCGGGTCGGGTCCGCCGCGTCCAGCTCGATGGTGCCCGTCACGGCGCCGAAACGCCCGCGCACCTTGCTGATCATCAGGTGCTTGACCTCGAAGCCCACCTCGGTGTGCGCCGCGTCGATGGTCCAGGTGCTGCGCGCGGTGTCGAGCGGCTGGGCCGCCTGGGTGCTGAGAGTCATGGCTCGCTTCCTCGTGTTCGGCCCCTTGAAGGTTTCCGCGGCGGCGGGGCGGTTCACCGGACGCGGATACTGCATTCGTTGAAATTACATAGCTGAAATATCCGTTCGCAAAAAACCCCGTTCAATCCAGCTCCGCTGCGTGCCTGCCGATCTTGCGGAGAAGCTCGGTGGCCGTGGCCCGCTCCTCGTCCGTAAGCGTCGAGAAGGCCTCGGTGATGGCGTCGGCGTGCTCCGGGAAGATGCGGCGGACGAACTCGGCACCCTCTTCCGTGAGGTGCGCGTAGTAGGCGCGCCGGTCGCGGTCGCAGCGGCGGCGCTCCACCAGCCCACGCTTCTCCAGCCGGTCCACCAGGTACGTGACACCGGCGTTGGACACCAGTATCTTTGCCTTGAGCTCGCTCAGCAGCAGCGGTCCCTTGTGGTGAAGCGCCTCCAGCACGCCGAACTCCGCGATGGTGAGGCCGTGCCGTACCACGTCCGCCTGCGCGCGCGCCGCCACGGCGTTGTGGGCCCGGGAAAAGATCACCCAGAGGCGGAGCGTTTCGGCCTGGCGGTCGCGTGTCGGCATCGGCATCCCATGAAAAATGTTTCAGTACTAAAGTAATTGGGTGCGGCCGGTTGGTCAAGAGGGGCGCAGCCGCCGGGGATGCAGCGCCTCATCCGATGACAGAGCAAAGTGCTAAGTCCTGAGTCCTGAACAGCACTCAGGACTCAGGACTTCCGTTCTTCAACCCGCCAGCTTCGCGGCCACCTGCACCAGCCGCCGCGCCTGGTGGCGGATGGAGGCCTTGTCTTCCTCGCTCAGCGGGGCGCCGGCGGCGGTTACGCTGGCGCCGTACGGGTTGCCGCCGCTGGCGAAGATCGCCGGGTCCGTGTAGCCGGGCGGCACCAGGATGGCGCCCCAGTGCATGAAGGTGGCGTACAGGCCCAGCAGCGTGGTCTCCTGCCCGCCGTGCGGGTTCTGCGCGCTGGTCATGGCGCTCACCGCCTTGTTGGCCAGCCCGCCGCGGCCCCACAGCGGCCCCAGCTGGTCGATGAAGGCGCGAAGCTGGCTCGCCGACACGCCGAAGCGGGTGGGCGCGGACATCAGGATGGCGTTCGCCCAGTCCATGTCCTCCAGCGTCGCCTCGGGTACACTCGCCGTGTGCTCCGCGTGCGCCTTCCACGCATCCTGCCCGTTCACCACCCCCTCGGGCGCCGTCTCCCGCGCCTTCACCACGCGCACCTCAGCCCCCTCCGCGCGCGCGGCCTCGGCGGCCACCTCCGCCATCTGGTGGTTGGTGCCGTAGGTGCTGTAGTAGACGATCGCCAGCCGGACCTGTGCCATCCTGCCCTCCGTTGCTGTCCGCGTGTGCTCCCCGGCGCCCCCGTGGTGCCGGATGTTTCAGCACTTAAGCAAATCGCAGGCCATCCGGGGCTCACGCGGGGCACGGCACCGAGCGTGCAGCGGGACGGCGCGCTCGCTACCGGAAACGTATAGAGACGAGGTGGACCTTGGCATCGCAAGAGCTCAATGCCGCGCTCAGCGGCACCTTTCGCCTGGGCGGCGACCTTCCCGTGCACCGGCTGGGCTTCGGCGCCATGCGCATCACCGGCAAGGGCATCTGGGGCCCCCCCGCCGACCGCGACGAGGCCATCGCCGTGCTGCGGCGGGCGGTGGAGCTGGGGATCAACCTGATCGACACGGCCGAGTCGTACGGGCCGCACGTGAGCGAGGAGCTCATCCGCGAGGCGCTGCACCCGTACCCGGATGGGCTGGTGATCGCCACCAAGGGCGGGCTCGACCGCCCAGGCCCCGACCAGTGGGAGCCGGACGGCCGCCCCGAGCGCCTGCGCGAGGAGCTGGAGGGGAGCCTGCGGCGGCTGGGGCTGGAGCGCATCGACCTGTACCAGCTCCACCGCATCGACCCCGACGTGCCGGCGGACGAGCAGTTCGGCGCGCTCCTCGACTTCCAGCGCGAGGGGAAGATCCGCCACATCGGCCTCTCGGAGACGACGGTGGAGCAGATCGAGGCGGCGCGGCGGCACTTCCCGGTTGCGTCGGTGCAGAACCGCTTCAACCTGGGCGACCGCGAGTGGGAGCCGGTGCTGGACCACTGTGAGCGCGAGGGGATCGCGTTCATCCCCTGGTACCCGCTGGCGGTGGGGAAGCTGGCCGAGGGGAACGGCCCCGTCGCCGAGATCGCCCGGCGCAAGGGAGCCCAGCCGTCGCAGGTCGCCCTCGCCTGGCTCCTGCGCCGCTCGCCGGTGATGCTCCCCATCCCCGGCACCTCGAAGGTGAAGCACCTGGAGGAGAACGTGGCCGGCGTGGGCGTGGAGCTGTCCGACGAGGAATTCGCGATGCTCGGCTGAACCACGGCGCTCGCGCGGAGGCACGGAGGAGGGAACCGCGTTGGCGTGGCGGGGGCGGATCGTTTAGCTTCCGCCACACTTCCCACACATCGATCCTGATCCGCTTCATGGCCCACCCTTCTTCGTTCGTTCCACCCTCCGCCGGGCACACGCCGCTGGTCGCCGTCGAATGGGATGGCCAGGGGCGGGTGACGCGCTGGCCCGCCGAGGCCGAAGCACTGTTCGGGTGGAGCGCGGACGAGGTGCTGGGGAAGAACGCGTCCGACTGGCCCTTCGTACACCCCGACGACCGGGCGGCGGTGCGCGAGCGCACGCTGCAGCTCGTGCACGGCGCCACCCGCCAGAACCTCTCGGTCAACCGCAACCTCACCCGCGACGGCCGCGTCCTGCACTGCGAGTGGTACAACACGGCCGTGCTGGACGCGGAGGGCCGGCTCGCCGCGCAGCTCTCGCTGGTGCTGGACGTCACCGCGCGCGAGCGTGCCTTCGCGGAGATGGAGGCCGCCCGCGCCGCAGCCGAGCGCGCCGCCGAGCGCACCCGCGGCCTGCAGTGGGTCACCGAGGCCCTCTCCGCCGCGCTGACCCCGGCCGAGGTCACGCGCGTGGTGGTGGACCAGGGGATGGCGCTGCTGGGCGCCTCCGCCGCCGTCGTCGTCCTCCTGGATCCCAGCGGCGAGCGGCTGGAGCTGGTGGGGCACCGCGGCTATCCCGACGGGATGTTGGCCGCGTGGCGCAGCTTCTCGCCCGGCGAAGAGGTGCCCCTGGCCGAGTCGGTGCGCAGCGGTGAGCCGGTGGCGCTCCGCTCGCCTGAAGAGCGCGCGCGCAGGTATCCGCATCTCAGGGACTTCCCCACCACCCACCCGGCCATCCTCTCGGTGCCGGTGTCGGTGGAGGGCGAGGTGCTGGGGGCGATGGGGCTGGGATTCGCGGCGGAGCGCGAGATCGACGAGGGCGACGTGGGGCTGGCGATGGCGCTGGCGCGGCAGTGCGCGCAGGCCATCCGCCGCGCCACCCTCCTGCAGGCCGAACGCGAGGCGCGGCGCGAGGTGGAGTCGCTGGGCGAGCGGCTGGCGGGGCTGCTGGCGCAGGCGCCGGTCTCCATCATCGTCACCCGCGGCCCCGAGCACCGCGTGGAGCTGGCCAACGAGCGCGCGCTGGCGCTGGGCGGCGTGGGCGGAGTGGTGGGCCTTACCGCGCGCGAAGCCTTCCCCGAGCTGGAGGGGCAGGGTTTCTTCGAGCGGCTGGACGAGGTCTACGCCACGGGTGAGCCCTTCCACGGGCGCGACCTTCCCGTGCGCGTGCGGCGCGGCGGCGAGACGGACGAGGCCTTCTACGACGTGAGCTTCCAGCCGCTGGCGGACGCCGAAGGGGGCGTGGGAGGGATCATGACCATCACCGGCGACGTCACGGAGCGCGTTCACGCCCGCCGCCGCGTGGAGGTGATGGCCGAGGCCGGCACCGCGCTCGCCTCCTCGTCCGGCGCCGAGGGGGTGCTGCGCGCCCTGGCCCGCGTGGTGGCGCAGCGGCTCGCCCCCGGGTGCGCCGTGGTGTGGACCGGCCAGGCGAACGAGCCGCCGCGCGTGGAGGTCGCCACCCTGGGCCCCGACGGGGAGGCGCGGCTTCATCCGCCCCCCTCCATCCCCCCAGGCCGCGACGACGCGGTGGCGCGCGTGATCCACACCGGCCACGCCGAGCGCAGCTCCGATCCGGCCCTCCTCACCGCCCTCTTCGGGCCGGGCGAGTGGCGCAGCGGCGCTGTGGTGCCGATGAGGCTGGATGGCAACGCGGTGGGCGCCACGGTGCTGGCCAGCGGCTCCAGCGAGCCGTGGGGCGTGGAGGACCTGGCGGTGGCCGAGGAGCTGGCGCGGCGCGCGGCGCTGGCCGTGGAGCGGGCGAGGCTGTACGAGCGGGCGCTCGCCGCGAACGTGGCCAAGAGCCAGTTCCTGGCGACGATGAGCCACGAGATCCGCACCCCCATCAACGCCATCGTCGGCTACGCGGAGCTGATGGAGGTGGGGATCGGCGGACCGCTGAGCGATGCGCAGTCCGGCTACCTGGGGCGCATCCGCTACAGCAGCCAGCACCTGCTGGGCCTCATCAACGACATCCTGGACCTCGCCAAGGTGGAGGCGGGGGAGATGCGCTTCGCCCGCGAGCCGGTGGCGGCGGGCGAGGCGGCGGCGGCCGTGGCGGCCATGATGGCCCCGCAGGCGGAGGCCAAGAGCGTGCGCCTGGTGGCCGAGGTGTGCGATACGGGGGTGGAGGTGCTGGGCGACCCCGACCGCTTCCGCCAGGTGGTGCTCAACCTGGTCTCCAACGCCGTCAAGTTCACGGGCGCGGGCGGGCGCGTGTCCGTGCGCTGCGGCGCCTCCGCCGAGGCCCCGCCGGAGGCCGCGCTCAACGGGCCGGGCCCCTGGGCGTGGGTGGAGGTGGCCGATACGGGAATCGGCATCCCGCCCGAGCAGCTCGCCCGCGTGTTCGAGCCGTTCACGCAGGTGGATGGCACCCACACGCGCGAGCAGGGCGGCACGGGGCTGGGCCTCGCGATCTCCCGCCGCTTCGCCCGCCGCATGGGCGGCGACGTGGCCGCGTGGAGCCGCCCCGGCGAGGGCTCCGTCTTCACCCTCTGGCTCCCCGCCGCCGGCACGCGCTCCGCCGCCGCGCCAGCGTCCGCGCCCGCGCGCGAGGTGCCAGGGCTGGCCAGCGTGGGGCGGGTGCTGGAGGAGCGGGTGGAGGAGGTGCTCGCCGCCTGGACGCAGCGGATGGGGCGCGAGCCCGCCCTGCCCAGCGCGCGCGGGCTGGCGTGGGTTCAGCTGGAGGACCACGCGGCCACCTTCCTGGTGGAGGTGGCCCGCGCGCTGATGGCGCTGGACGCCGGCGGAGGCGAGCCGGCGCTGCTGCGCGACGGGGAGAGCATCATCCGCACGGTTGCGCGCCTTCATGGCGCACAACGGGCGCGCCTGGGCTTCACAGCGGACGAGGTTCGCGTGGAGTACCGCCTCCTCTCCGAGGAAGCGGAGCGCCTCCTCCGCCGCCACGTCCCGGCGCTCACCGACGCGGACCCGGGCCCCGCGCTCGCTGTGGTGCGCCGGCTGGTCGACCACGGCCTGGAGCTGGCGCTGGAGGCGCACCGGGCGGCCGGATCGCGCCGCTCGCGCGCGACCGCGGGGCGCCTGCGCGGGCGGGTGGGCGCGCGGCGCCGCGGGGCGGGGTAGCGTCAGCCTTCCGCCGCCCGTGCCTCGCGTACATATTCCAGGCTGGCGCCGCCACCTCCCCCGTTCCTCCGGATCATGGCTTACCGAGAATTCACCGACGCGGAGGGCGTTCGCTGGCGGGCGTGGGACACGTATCCCAGCTCCATCTCCAACGTGCGCTCCATCTACGCGGCCGGCTGGCTGGGCTTCGAGTCGGAGACGGAGCGCCGCCGCCTGCACCCGGTCCCCACCGGGTGGGACAGCGCCGGCGAC
>DASVSA010000347.1:0-19942 GCA_036388335.1 Longimicrobium sp.
CGCCTGGGGATGCAGTTCGATGCCCTCCAGTCCAACGACCTCGCCTCCGCGGACCTTTCGCGCTACGACGTCATCGTCCTTCCCGACGCCTCGCCCCGCAGCGTGCGCGACGCCACGGACGCGCTGAAGGCGTGGGTGCAGCGCGGTGGCCGCCTGGTGGCGATCGCGGGCGGCGCCGAGGCGGTGGCGGCGATGGCCGAGGTGAAGGTGCGCGAGTCCGTGTCCGACACGGGGAACGCCCGCGCGCGCTTCCTGGCCGGCCGCGAGGAGCGCGAGCGGCAGGAGTGGCGCCAGGAGGTGCCCGGGACGATCCTCTCCGTGCGCCTGGACCCGGCCCACCCGCTGGCGTACGGCGCGGGGCTCGACGGCCGCCCCGGCGAGACCTTCACGCTGCACCAGGGCACCACGGTCTTCGAGCCGGCCGCGAACCTGGAGACGGTGGCGCACCTCCCGCAGAATCCCACCCGCATCTCCGGCGTGATCTCGCCCGAGAACCTGCGGCGGCTGGGGCAGGGCGCGGTGGTCGCCACCCGGCGGATGGGGCAGGGAAGCGTCGTGCTGTTCGCGGACGACCCGCTCTTCCGGCTCTTCTGGCGCTCGATGCAGCCGATGTACGTAAACGCTCTGCTGATGGGGCCCTGACCTCACACAGAGGCACAGAGACACAGAGGAGCATTTCCCCAGCGAGGCCGCGCAGGCCGGCCGGGTGACCTCGGCGGCCATCCAGGCCGCGGCGCGCCGCTTCCTGGACGCGCAGAACCACGTGCAGGTGGTGCTGGTGCCGGAGACGGCGCCGTAGCAGATTAACCTCACACAGAGGGCACGGAGGCACAGAGACCACCATCGTCTCTGTGCCTCCCCGTTTTCCAGCGGACCGAATGACGGAAACCACTCCCACGCTCGGCGCATCCATCAAGGAAGCGCTGCGCGGGTCGGAACAGGACTACACCACGGGCCCCGTGGGGCGCTCCATCCTCCTCCTCGCCATTCCCATGGTGCTGGAGATGTCGATGGAGAGCGTCTTCGCCGTGGTGGACATCTTCTTCGTGTCGCGCCTGGGGGCGGACGCGGTCGCCACCGTGGGGCTCACCGAGTCGCTGCTGACGATGGTGTACGCGCTGGCGATGGGCCTTTCCATCGGCGCCTCGGCGCTGGTGGCGCGGCGCATCGGCGAGCGCGACGCGGAGGGAGCGGCCCGCTCCGCCGTGCAGGCGCTCCTGCTGGCGCTCGGCATCTCGGTGGTGCTGGGGGCGCTGGGGGCGGTGTTCGCGCCGCGGCTGCTGGCGCTGATGGGAGCGTCGCCCGCGGTGATCGACATCGGCGTGACGTACGCGCGGGTGATGCTGGGGGGCGAGGCGGCCATCATCCTCCTGTTCGTGGTCAACGCCATCTTCCGTGGCGCGGGCGACGCGGCCATCGCCATGCGGGTGCTGTGGATGGCGAACGCCATCAACATCGTGCTGGGCCCCTGCCTGATCTTCGGCCTCG
Source organism: Longimicrobium sp. (assembly GCA_036388335.1). GTDB lineage: Bacteria > Gemmatimonadota > Gemmatimonadetes > Longimicrobiales > Longimicrobiaceae > Longimicrobium. The sequence goes on from DASVSA010000347.1 coordinate 1,489, forward strand.
GCCCGTTCCCGGAGCTGGGCGTCACGGGCGCGGCGGTGGCCACCACCATCGGGCGCTCCAGCGGGGCGGCGTACGCCATCTGGCGCCTCACGCGCCCCGGCGGGCGCATCCCCGTGGCGCGCCGCCACCTGCGCCTGGAGCCGAAGCTGATGGGGCAGATCGCGCGCCTCTCCGGCTCGGCCTCCGTGCAGGCCATCGTGGGCACGGCGAGCTGGATCGGGCTGGTGCGCATCATCTCCACCTTTGGCAGCTCCGCGCTGGCGGGGTACACCATCGGCATCCGCGTGGTGATCTTCGCCCTCCTTCCCAGCTTCGGGATGAGCAACGCAGCCGCCACCATGGTCGGCCAGGCCCTCGGCGCCGGCAAGCCCGAGCGCGCCGAAGAGGCCGTGTGGAAGGCAGGCTTCTACAACCTGGTCTTCCTGGGCTCCATCGGCGCGATCTTCGTCCTCTTCGCGCCCGCGCTGGTCGGCCTCTTCACGAGCGACCCGGCCGTGGCGGTCCACGCCGTCTCCTGCCTGCGCGTGGTGGCGAGCGGCTTCCTCTTCTACGCCTACGGAATGGTGCTCACCCAGTCGTTCAACGGCGCGGGCGACACCTTCACCCCCACCCTCATCAACCTGGTGGTCTTCTGGATCTGGGAGATCCCCCTGGCCTACGTCCTCGCCATCCACTTCGGCTTCGGCCCCAGCGGCGTCTTCTGGTCCATCACCATCGCCTTCTCGACCCTCGCCATCGTCAGCGCCCTCGTCTTCCGCCAGGGCAAGTGGAAGACCCGGAAAATCTGACCTCACACAGAGGCACAGAGGCACAGAGAAGAACTTATCTCTGTGCCTCTGTGTCTCTGTGTGAGCTGCCGTTATGGCAGTTTCCGGGGGCACGGAACTTCCTTTGATCCAGGCGCAAAGCCCTGAAAAAAGGAGCGTTGAATGACCAACTTCGAACGACTGACGGTGAAGGCCGGCGAGGCGCTGCAGGCGGCGTCCAGTGCCGCCCGGCAGGCCGGCAATCCGCAGATAGAGGACTCCCACCTGCTGGCCGCGTTGCTGGACCAGGAGGAGGGGATCGTCGTCCCCATCCTTCAGAAGGTGGGGGTGAACGTGGCGCGGCTGCGCAGCGAGAACGACGCGGCGGCGGCGCGCCTTCCCAAGCAGTCGGGCGGGGCGCAGCCCACCCTGTCGCGCGAGCTTCACCAGGTGCTGGACCGCGCCGAGCAGGAGGCCCGCGACCTCAAGGACGAGTACATCTCCACCGAGCACATGCTGCTGGGGCTGGCGGAGAAGGGGTTCACCGCCCGCGACCTGCTGCGCGACCAGGGGGCCCGCCGCGAGACGCTGGCGGACGCGCTGCAGCAGGTGCGCGGCTCGCACCGGGTGACGGACCAGAACCCCGAGGACAAGTACCAGGCCCTGCAGCGCTTCTCCGTGGACCTCACGGAGCGGGCGCGGCGCGGGAAGCTGGACCCCGTCATCGGCCGCGACGAGGAGATCCGGCGCGTGGTGCAGGTGCTCAGCCGCCGCACCAAGAACAACCCCGTGCTCATCGGCGAGCCGGGCGTGGGGAAGACGGCCATCGCCGAGGGGCTGGCTCAGCGCATCGTCAACGGCGACGTGCCGGAGGGGCTGCGCGACAAGACGCTGGTGTCGCTGGACATCGGCGCCATGCTGGCCGGCGCCAAGTACCGTGGCGAGTTCGAGGAGCGCCTCAAGGCCGTCCTCAAGGAGCTCACCGACTCCGACGGCAAGTTCATCGTCTTCATCGACGAGCTCCACAACATCGTGGGCGCGGGGAAGACGGAAGGCTCGCCCGACGCGGGGAACATGCTGAAGCCGGCGCTGGCCCGCGGCGAGCTGCGGCTGGTGGGCGCCACCACGCTGGACGAGTACCGCCAGTACATTGAGAAGGACGCGGCGCTGGAGCGGCGCTTCCAGCCCGTGTTCGTGGGCGAGCCCAGCGTGGAAGACACCATCGGCATCCTGCGCGGCCTCAAGGAGCGCTACGAGGTCCACCACGGGGTGCGCATCACCGACCCGGCCATCGTGTCCGCGGCCACGCTCAGCAACCGCTACATCGGCGACCGCTTCCTCCCGGACAAGGCGATCGACCTGATCGACGAGGCGGCCAGCAAGCTGCGCATCGAGATCGACTCGCTGCCGCAGGAGATCGACGAGGTGCAGCGGCGCACGATGCAGCTGGAGATCGAGCGCAACGCCCTCCAGCGCGAGAACGACCCGGAGAGCCGCGAGCGGCTGGCGCGGGTGGACCAGGAGATCGCCGAGCTGCGCGAGCGCTCGTCGGGGATGAAGGCGCAGTGGCAGAGCGAGAAGGCGGTGATCGCGGACCTGCGCGGGCGCAAGGAGCGGCTGGACGAGCTCAAGGTGGAGCTGGACCGCGCCTCGCGCACCGGCGACCTGAACCGGGCCGCCGAGATCCAGTACGGCCAGATCCCCGCGCTGCAGAAGGAGATCGGCGAGGCGGAGGAGCGCCTGGGCGAGCTTCAGAAGACTTCGCGCTTCCTCAAGGAGGAGGTGGATTCCGACGACATCGCCGAGGTGGTGGCGAGGTGGACGGGGATCCCCGTCACGCGGATGCTGCAGAGCGACCGTGAGCGCCTGGCGCACCTGGACCGCCACCTGGACAAGCGGGTGATCGGCCAGACGGAGGCCACCCAGGCGGTGGCCAACGCCGTGCGCCGCTCCCGCGCGGGGATGCAGGACCCCAACCGGCCCATCGGCTCCTTCATCTTCCTGGGCCCCACGGGCGTGGGGAAGACGGAGACGGCGCGCGCCCTCGCCGAGTTCCTCTTCGACAGCGAGGAGGCGATGGTGAGGATCGACATGAGCGAGTACATGGAGAAGCACGCCGTGTCCCGCCTGATCGGCGCGCCCCCGGGGTACGTGGGGTACGAGGAGGGCGGGCAGCTCACGGAGGCGGTGCGGCGGCGCCCGTACTCGGTGGTGCTCTTCGACGAGATCGAGAAGGCTCACCCCGACGTCTTCAACGTGCTCCTGCAGATCCTTGACGACGGGCGGGTGACGGACTCGCAGGGGCGCACCGTCAACTTCCGCAACACGGTCATCATCATGACCTCCAACATCGGGAGCCCGCTGATCCTGGAGCGGTCGCGCCTGATGGCGGACCCGGCGGGGGCGCTGGAGGTGGAGGCGGCGGTGCTGGGCGAGCTGCGGCGCCACTTCCGCCCGGAGTTCCTCAACCGGGTGGACGACATCATCGTCTTCAAGCCGCTGGGCACCGCGGAGCTGACCACCATCGTGGACCTTCAGCTCAAGCGCCTGGAGCGGATGCTGGCCGAGCGCAAGCTCACCCTGCAGGTGACCGACGCGGCCAAGCAGCTGATCGCCGAGGAAGGGCACGACCCGGCGTACGGCGCGCGGCCCCTGAAGCGGGCCATCCAGCGCCTGGTGCAGAACCCGCTGGCCATGCACGTGCTGGAGGGCGAGTTCAACGACGGCGACACAGTCGTGGTGGACCGCGAGCCGGGCTCGCACCAGCTCGTGTTCCGCCAGGGCGTGGAGGCGGTGGTGTAATCTCACACGGAGGCACAGAGGCACGGAGAAGAACCAATCTCCGTGCCTCTGTGTCTCCGTGTGGGATTTGCTTTTCGGCGGCGCGCCGTCTACTCTTGGAGAATCCAACCCACACATCCGCGGAGGCTCCGTGCAGCTCAGGCGCATCATCTCGCTCGCCATCCTGGTACTCCTGGCCGCATGCGGCGGCCGTGGGAGCGCACCCCCGGGCCCCACCGGCGCCCCGGCACCGGCCGCCGCGGTGGAGCGCTTCCTCCGCCTGGCGGACGCCAAGAACTACCGCGAGATGGGCCTCGTCTTCGGCACCAGGGACGGCACCATCTACCGCCTGGACCCGGCGCGGCAGGTGGAGCAGCGGATGTTCGCCATCGCCGAGATCCTCAAGCACGAGCGCTTCACGGTGGTCCGCGAAGAGCAGATCCCCGGGCGCATCGGCGAGGCCATCCGCATGACCGTGAACCTCACCAACGGCAGGCAGCGCAAGGAAGTGCCGTTCACCGTGGTCCGCTTCGGCAGCACCTGGCTCGTGGAGCAGGTGGACCTGGAGCGCATCACCCGCACGGCGCTCTGACGCTACCCGTGCGCACCCTGCAGCAGCTCCAGAAGGACGCCGCCGGCCGATTTCGGGTGGATGAAGGCCACGAGGTGGCCGTGGGCGCCCGGGCGGGGCGTCTCGTCGATGAGCTGGGCGCCCGCGGCGCGGTAGCGGTCCAGCTCCGAGGCGATGTCGTCCACGCGGTAGCACAGATGGTGCATGCCGGGGCCGCGGCGCGCGAGGTAGCGAGCGACGGCCGAGTCGTCGCGTACGGGGGCGAGGAGCTCCAGGCGCCCGGCGCCGGAGCCCACGAACACCACCTCCACGCCCTGGCTGGCGACGACCTCGCGGCCGTAGCCCTTCCCTCCGGTGATAGATTCGAAGAGGGGAAGAGAATCGTCCAGGGAGTGCACCGCGATTCCAACGTGGTCAAGCGCCCGCTCGGTCATCGGCCCTCTTGGCGTTTTCGGGTGTAGTAAATGCATCAGGTGGCCGCCAAGTTAGCCCCGCCCCGCGGGGGCGGCTACCGGACTTCGGAAGAGGAAGGATCAGATGGCGGATAGCGCAAACGTGGTAGAGATCACCGACGCGAACTTCAGCGAGGTCACGGGGCAGCCCGGGCTCTCGATGGTGGACTTCTGGGCCGTGTGGTGCGGGCCGTGCCGCATGGTGGCCCCCATCGTGGAGAAGCTGGCCGAGGACTACGCCGGCCAGGTGACGGTGGGCAAGCTGGACGTGGACAACAACCAGCGCAGCGCCGCGCAGTTCAACGTGCGCTCCATTCCCACCATCCTGTTCTTCAAGGACGGCAAGGTGGTGGACCAGGTGATCGGCGCCGTGCCGCGCCCGGCCCTGGAGGCCAAGATCAAGCAGCACCTCGTCGCGTAACAACAGGGCTCACACAGAGACACGGAGGCACAGAGATTGGTTTTCTCTGTGCCTCCGTGTCTCTGCGTGAGATTGCAGTTCCGCGACGGAAAGTGTACGATTGGGCGTCACCCACTTCCCCCGCCCACCGCATGATCCACCACTTCCCCCACGAAGCGGCCTTTCTCCCGCGCACCAAGCTCAGCTACGTCAACCTCCCCGGCATCCTGGGCGACGGCAAGCGCGACCGCGCGGCGCGCGTCTCCGGCTTCGTGTGCATCCAGCTCGGCGAGCGCTGCTACCTGATCTTCCTGCGCAACGGCGAGCCGTTCCACTCCGCCCGGCTGCAGGCCGAGGAGGGGCGGGGGGCCGCCGCGCTCTCGGAGGTGCTGCGCATCGCCGCCACCGAGTGCGAGCGGGGCGAGGCGGGGCAGATCGGCTACTTCGGCGCGCCGGAGTCGCAGCTGCAGGCGATGCTGGCGACGCTGGTGCAGGAGCCGGTGGAGTGGGCCTCCACGGTGAGCACTCAGCGCCCCGAGCTCCTCTTTCCGCAGCTGCGCGAGCGGCTCTTCAGCGGGGTGCTGGAGCTGTGCGCGGGGGGGCGGCACCACTACATGATCTTCGAGGAGGGCGCCTTCCGCTGCGGCTACTTCACCGAGCGCAACGAGGCCGTGCCCATCCCCGATTTCGTGCGCTCCGTGTTCGAGGCCGGGGCGCTGCGCGTAGCGCCCTACCCCGCGCTGGACGCACTCCCGGTGCAGGCCGGGCCGGGGCTGGTGGACCTCTACCGCCGCCTGGCCGGAGGCGTGCTGCTGGAGCTCTCGTCGGCGGTGGGGCGCGAGTCGGCGGTGGCGGTGCTGCGCGACGCGCAGGCCAGCGTGGGCGGGCGCTTCCCCGCCGCGGCGTCGTTCCGCCTGACGGACGAGGGGCGCGTGGCCGGCGACCCGGTGGCCTCGCCTGACGGGCTCACCGACGCGGTGGCGGCCTGGCTGACCGCCGCGCTGGTGGCGGGCTCGCGCTATGACGGGGTGGACCCGGCCTCGGTGGTGCAGCGGGTGGCGCGGGACAGCCGGTTCGTGCTGCAGGAGCACGGCTTCTTCGCGCGGCTCCCGTGGGCGGTGGCGCTCTAGTGGCGGCGGCGCTCTACGTGGTCTCTACGCCCATCGGCAACCTGGGCGACATCACGCGACGGGCGGTGGAGGTGCTGGGCAGCTCGGACGTGGTGCTGGCCGAGGACACCCGCCGCACCTCCATCCTCCTGCGCCACCTGGGGATCCAGACGCGCCTGGTATCCGCTCACGAGCACAACGAGGCCGGCCGCGCCGCCACCGTGGTCGCCATGCTGGGCGAGGGGAAGCAGGTCGCCCTGGTCTCCGACGCCGGCACCCCGCTCCTCTCGGACCCCGGCGCCCGCATCGTCCGCGAGGTGGTGGCGGCGGGTTTCGACGTGATCCCCATCCCCGGCGCGTCCGCGCTCCTTTCCGCGCTGGTGGCGTCGGGGATCGAGGCGGACACCTTCACCTTCGCCGGCTTCCCGCCGCGCAAGGGCCCGGAGCGCGCCGAGCTGCTGGAGGAAGTCGCCTCCTCGCGCCGCGCCACGGTGCTGTACGAATCGCCCAACCGCGTGGCCAGGCTCCTGGCCGACATCGCCGGGGCCGCGGGCGCCGACCGGAGGGTGGCGGTGGCGCGCGAGCTCACCAAGATGCACGAGGAGTTCTTTCGCGGCACCGCCGCCGAGGCCGCCTCCCACTTCGGTGCCGGCGAGGTGCTGGGCGAGATCGTCGTCGTCGTGGCCGGCCGCACCGCCGACGCCCCCGCCGAGGACGCCGTGGACGAGCTCGCCGCCCGCTCCATGGCCGACGCCCTCCTGGCCCAGGGCCAATCCCCCAGCGCCATCGCCAAGGAGCTCCGCCGCCGCCTCGGCATCTCCCGCAACGACGCCTACCGCATCGCCCAGGATGCCTCGGGCGGTTGAAGTTCTCCTCTGTGTCTCCGTGCCTCCGTGTGAGCCCCGCCTTTCGGTTTTCTTCCGCGTCCCGTACATTCCACCGGTTTCGAGAATCCGAAAAACGTCATTTCGACATATAAGAGTCTGATGGAAAGGTACTTCGACGAGAACCACCTGATGATCCGCGACATGGTTCGCGAGTTCGCCAGGAACGAGATCGCTCCGGTGGCCGGGGAGATGGACCAGAAGTCGGAGTTCCCCTGGGAGAACGTCAAGAAGATGGCCGAGCTCGGCCTCCTGGGCGTACCGTGGGACGAGGAGATGGGCGGGGCGGGGATGGACGGGATCGCCTACATGATCACCATCCACGAGCTGGCCAGGGTGGACGCGTCGCACGCCATCACCGTGTCCGCGCACACCACGCTGGGCACGTCGCCCATCATGACGTTCGGCACCGAGGAGCAGAAGCGGCGCTTCGTGCCGTACCTGGCCTCGGGGCAGGTGCTGGGCGGCTTCGGGCTCACCGAGCCGGGGGCTGGTTCGGACGCCGGCGGCACGCAGACCACGGCCGTCAAGGTGGACGGCGGGTGGCGGCTGAACGGCAGCAAGATCTTCATCACGCACGCCGGCGTCGGCGAGGTCTTCGTGGCCACCGCCGTCACGGATCGTGAGAAGGGGTCCAAGGGTATCACATCCTTCATCGTCACCAAGCCCACGACGGACCTGGAGCGCGCCCGGGAGCTGGGGATCGGCCACTCGGACGAGCTGGAGTTCATCGAAGGGGTGAGGGCGGGGAAGAAGGAAGACAAGATGGGGTGGAGGGCCTCGGACACGCGGGAGCTGGTGTTCGAGGACGCGTTCGTGCCCGACGCGAACGTGCTGGGGGAGCCCGGGATGGGCTTCATCAACTTCATGAAGACGCTGGACGCCGGCCGCATCGGCATCGGCGCGCTGTCGCTCGGGATCGCCGAGGGCGCGTACGAGCAGGCGGTGAAGTACGCCAGCGAGAGGAAGCAGTTCGGCAAGTCGATCTCGGAGTTCCAGGGCGTCCAGTTCATGCTGGCCGACATGGCTACCGAGATCGAAGCCGCCAAGCACCTGGTGTACGGCGCGGCCTGGCTCAAAGAGCAGGGAAAGCCCTTCTCCAAGGAGGCTTCCATGGCCAAGCTGTTCGCCTCCGAGGTCGCCATGCGCGTGACCACGAAGGCGGTTCAGGTGCACGGCGGGTACGGCTACACGAAGGAATACCCGGTGGAGCGCATGATGCGCGACGCCAAGATCTGCGAGATCGGGGAGGGCACCAGCGAGATCCAGCGCATGGTGATCGCGCGCCACATCCTCCGCGAGCTCAGCGCCTAACGGAAATGGCCGTCCCCGCCCGCGCGGGGGGACGGCTCCAGAGGTCTACATGGTCGGAAGCACCCCGGTCGGGGAGCGCCCCTGCGCTTCCCGCGCTCGTCATTTTGAGCCCGGGAGCCGCGCCCGCCCCTCCATGCGGGAGGGGATGTGAAGCGCGAGATCCTGATGAACACCACCGCCAAGGAGACGCGCGTCGCCATCCTTGAAGACGACGTGCTGGTGGAGCTGATGGTGGAGCGCCCCGACGCGGCGCGCATGGTGGGCGACATCTACAAGGGCAAGGTGGAGGCGGTCCTCCCCGGCATCCAGGCCGCCTTCGTCAACATCGGCACCGAGAAGGCCGCCTTCCTCCACGTGTCCGACGTGGCGCTGGAGGAGGACGGCGAGGACGACGACGACGCCCCCGCTCCGGTCGCGGCGGTGGTGGAGGAGGACGACGCCTCGGGCGGCGGCGGGCGGCGCGGGAAGCGCTACCCGCCCATCCAGGACGTGGTGAAGAAGGGGCAGGACCTGGTGGTGCAGGTGTCCAAGGAGCCCATCAGCACCAAGGGCCCGCGCGTCACCGCCAACATCTCCCTCCCCGGCCGCTTCCTGGTATACATGCCGGGGTCGGACCACGTGGGCGTGTCGCGCAAGATCGAGGACAAGGAGGAGCGCGCCCGCCTGCGCGCCCTGGCCCGCGAGATCCTCCCGGAGAAGGCCGGCGGCGTCATCGTGCGCACGGTGGGCGAGGAGCTCACGCGCGAGACATTCGAGCGCGAGATGCGCTCGCTGATGAGCACCTGGAAGAACATCCAGAAGAAGGCCGCCAAGTCGCGCGCGCCGGCCCCGGTTCACCGCGAGGCCAAGCTCACCTCGGGCATCATCCGCGACCTCTTCTCGCAGAAGGTGGACTCGCTGGTGGTGGACCAGCAGAGCGTGTACGACGAGGTGCGCGCGTACCTGGAGCAGGTGGACCCCACCCTCGTGGAGCGGGTTCACCTGTACACGGACCCGGTGCCCCTCTTCGACGCGCGCGAGCTGGAGAGCGAGATCCGCGACGCCTTCCAGCGCCGCGTGAACCTCCCCTCGGGTGGCTACATCATCGTGGAGCCCACCGAGGCGCTCGTCTCCATCGACGTCAACACGGGGCGCTACACGGGGAAGAAAGACCCCGAGAAGACGATCCTGAAGACCAACGTGGACGCGGCCCGCGAGATCGCGCGGCAGCTTCGCCTGCGCGACATGGGCGGGATCATCGTCTGCGACTTCATCGACATGGAGTCGAAGCAGAACCGCGAGAAGGTGCTGCAGGAGCTGCGCACCCACCTGGCGCGCGACCGGGCCCGCACCAAGGCGTTCCAGGTGTCGGAGCTGGGGCTGATCGAGATGACGCGCCAGCGGGTGCGCCCCTCGCTCTACCAGACGCAGACGGAGGCCTGCCCCACCTGCGGCGGCAGCGGCCGCGTCTTCACTCCCGAGACGCTGGTGCGCCGCATCGAGCGCTCCGTGCGCCGCGTGGCGTCGGAAGGGAAGGAGAAGTCCCTGCAGTTCCGGGTGCACCCCGAGGTCGCGCTCTACGTGATCGAGGAGGAGCCTGGCTTCCTGAAGGGCCTGGAGAAGCAGTTCCGCCTGCAGGTGGGCCTCCGCGACGACCCGCTGATGCGGCCCGACGAGGTGCGCCTGCTCGTGCCGCAGTCGCAGGTGGACCTGACGGCGAAGTACGTTTCGGAGTAGGAACGGCGATCGCACACAGAGACACAGAGGCACAGAGCTCGGGTTGACAGATCCGTCGTCCGGGGCGATATTGCTTGTCTTCTGTCCTTTGGACAAGTCCGTGTAACCGGGGTTTCCTCAAGCATGTACGCCATCATCCGCACCGGCGGCAAGCAGTTCCGTGCCGAGCCGGGCAAGACGCTTCGCATTCCGTCCGTCGACATCGAGCCGGGGCAGAGCCTCACGTTCGACGACGTCCTCCTGGGCGGCGACGGCGACACCGTGAAGGTGGGGATCCCCACGGTTGCCGGTGCAGCCGTGACCGCCGAGGTCGTGCGCCACGGCAAGGGCGAAAAGATCATCATCTTCAAGTTCAAGCGCCGCAAGAACTACCGCCGGAAGCAGGGCCACCGGCAGAAGTTCACCGAAGTGCGCATCAACGACGTCAACCTCGGTTAAGGGAGCGCACCCATGGCACATAAAAAGGGCGGCGGCTCTACCCGCAACGGCCGCGATTCGAACGCCCAGCGGCTGGGCGTGAAGAAGTTCGGCGGCGAGCGCGTGCTCGCCGGCAACATCCTGATCCGCCAGCGCGGCACCAAGTTCCATCCGGGCGCCAACGTGATGCGCGCGAGCGACGACACGCTGTTCGCCACGGTGGACGGGGTGGTGCAGTTCGGCCGCAAGGACAAGTCCCGCAAGAAGGTGTCGGTCATCCCCTTCGAGGCGCTCGACGTCATCGAGGCAGAGGCGCCCGAGACGATGGACGTCGCCGCGGACTGAAACCGCGGTCTCACACAGAGACAAAGAGGCACAGAGATGACATCATCTCTGTGCCTCTTTGTTCACACGGGGCACGCCTTGACGGTGGCTCGGCGCGGGGCCTATTCTGTCGCGCTCAGCCCACCCCAGAAAACAGGAAGATGACCGAGGCGCTTTCCAGCAACTCCATGATGGTACTCTCCGGCTCGGCCGACGAGCCGCTCGCCGCGGCGGTGGCGAAGAGCCTGGAAGTAGAGCTGGGGGTGGTGACCACCCAGCGCTTCGCGGACGGGGAGATCTTCGTACGGATCGACGAGAACGTGCGCGGGCGCGACCTGTACATCGTGCAGAGCACCGTGCCCCCGGCCGACAACATCATGGAGCTGCTGCTCCTGATCGACGCGGCGCAGCGGGCCTCGGCGGCGCGCATCACGGCCGTGATCCCCTACTTCGGCTACGCCCGGCAGGACCGCAAGGACCAGCCCCGCGTGGCCATCGGCGCCAAGCTGGTGGCCAACCTGATCACCACCGCAGGCGCGGACCGGGTGCTGAGCGTGGACTTCCACCAGCACCAGCTGCAGGGCTTCTTCGACATCCCGGTGGACCACCTGTACGCGGCGCCGGTGTTCACCCGGTACTTCCGCGACAAGAACCTCACCAACCTGGTGACGGTGTCGCCGGACGTGGGGTCGGCCAAGATGGCGCGCGGCTTCGCCAAGCGCCTGGGTGCCACCATGGGGATCATCGACAAGCGCCGCCCCTCGGCCAACGTGGCCGAGGTGATGAACGTGATCGGCGAGGTGGAGGGGAAGGACTGCCTCCTTACCGACGACATGATCGACACCGCCGGGACGATGGCCGAGGCGGCGCGGGCGCTCAAGGACCGCGGGGCGCGGGACGTGTACGCCTGCGCCACCCATGCCCTGCTGAGCGGCCCCGCGGTGGAGCGGCTGATGAACGCGCCCTTCAAGGAGATCGTGGTGACCAACACCATCCCGATCCCCCAGGAAAAGCGCTTCCCCACGCTCACCGTCCTCTCCGTCGCGGAGCTGCTGGCCCGCGCGGTGCGGTACACGCACCTTAACGAATCCGTCAGCTCGCTTTTCGAAACGCCGTAACGCGCGCGAAGCGCTGACGGCGACGTCCGCGCGCGAACGAACACTCATGATGAGGAAATGACGATGTCTGCTACTTTGAATGCGACGGCCCGCACCGGGTCTGGGAAGGGCGGGGCCCGCAAGCTGCGCGCTACGGGGAAGGTGCCGGCGGTGGTGTACGGCCACGGCGACAAGAACGTGCCGCTGGCGCTGGACCGCCACGAGCTTGAGCTGCTCCTCCACGCCATCTCGGTCGAGAACACGGTGATCGGCCTGGTGACGGACGGCGGCGCGCCCAAGGACGTGCTCATCCGCGAGGTGCAGATGCACCCGTACCGCCCCGAGGTGCTTCACGTGGACTTCATCCAGCTCCACGCGGGCGAGGTGATCCGCATGAAGATCCCGGTGCGCCTCTCCGGCAACCCGGTGGGCGTGCGCGACAGCGGCGGCGTGCTCGACCAGGTGATCTACGACCTGGAAGTGGAGTGCCTCCCGGGCAACATCCCCGAGGCGTTCGAGGTGGACGTCGCGCACCTGGACGTCGGCGAGTCGGTGCGCGTGCACGACCTGTCGATCGAGAACGTGCGCGTGCTTGCCGACGGCGATCTGCCGGTGGCCTCGGTGGTCGGCGCGAGCACGGGCCCGGCCGGCGATGCCGAGACGGCGTCGGGCGAGCCCGAGGTGATCACCGCGCGCGGCCCGCAGGAGACCTGAAGAAACGAAGTGCCTAGTGCCTGGTGCCTAGTGCCTAGTGCGAAAGTCTCTAGTCCTGAGTGCTAAGTGCTGAACTGCTGTCAGGACTCAGGACCCAGGACTCAGGACTTCTGTTACCAGGCACTAGGCACTGGGCACTGGGCACTTTTTTCGGAGAGACTGAGTGGCGGGGCTCAAGGTGATCGTGGGGCTGGGGAACCCGGGGAAGGAGTACGCCCTCACGCGGCACAACGTGGGGTGGTGGCTCGTGGACGCCCTGGCCGATTCGTGGGGGCTCGGCCGCTTTCGGCTTGACAAGAACGCGGCGGTGGCGCAGGGGCGGATGGAGCCGCACGCCGTGCGCCTCATCAAGCCCCAGACCTACATGAACCGCAGCGGCGCCGCCCTGGGCCCCATCGCGCGGATGAACGCCATCGACATCACCCGCGACCTGCTGGTGGTGGTGGACGACGTGGCGCTGGAGCCGGGCGTGATCCGCTTCCGCGCCACCGGTTCCCCGGGCGGCCACAACGGCCTCAAGTCCGTCGAGCAGGCGCTGGCCACCAAGGACTATCCCCGGCTGCGCATCGGCGTGGGCGCCAAGCCCCCCGCCATGGACCTGGCGGACTGGGTGCTCTCCCCGCCGCCCAAGGCCGCGCGCCAGGCCATCCTCGACCGCTTTCCCGAGCTGATCGACGCGGTGCGGCTGTGGATGGACGAAGGCGTGGAAGCCGCGATGAACCGGTATAACGGATAGAAGTGCCTGGTGCCTAGTGCCGAGTGCCCAGTAACAGAAGTCCTGAGTCCTGGGTCCTGAGTCCTAATAGCAGTTCAGCGCTTACCACTTAGCACTCGGGACTCTTTCACTAGGCACTCGGCACTAGGCACTAGGCACTTTCTCTCCCCACCCACCTCCCCACGGGATCTCGTGACGCTGACGGACTTCACCGCATGGACCGGCTGGCCCCTCGGGGTCGTGGGGCTGCTGCTGGCGTTTGGGGCGCTCTCGTACGTCCGGCGGCAGCCCGCCGGCAACGAGGCGATGAACGACTGGGCCGTGCAGATCCAGCGCGGCTCCAACGTCTTCCTCCGCAGGCAGTCCATCTTCCTGGCCGGCTTCATCGCCGTCGCCGCTCTCCTGCTCTGGCCCACGGCGTCGCTGGCGACGGCGGGGGCGTTCGCGCTGGGCGGGGCCACGGGGCTGGCCGTGGGGTGGGTGGCCATGTTCGCCGCCACCCGCGCCAACGTGCGCGTGGCCGAGGCGGCACGCGTGGCCGGCGAGACTCCCGCGCTCCACGTGGCGTTGGGCGGGGCGGCGGTGGTGGGGCTGGCGGTGTCGGCGCTGGGGCTGATCGGGCTGGGCGCGCTCTACTTCGCTCTGATCTACGTCCAGAACGCCTACCTGCCCGAGCAGTTCGCGCGCTTCGGCGAGATCCTGGCGGGGTACGCGCTGGGTGCTTCCTCCGTGGCGCTCTTCGCGCGGATGGGCGGGGGGATCTTCACCAAGGCGGCCGACGTGGGCGCCGACCTGGTGGGGAAGACGGAGGCCGGCCTCCCCGAGGACGACCCGCGCAACCCGGCCACCATCGCCGACAACGTGGGCGACTGCGTGGGCGACACGGCCGGGATGGGTGTGGACCTGCTGGAGTCGTACGTGGGCGCCATCGTGGCCACCGTGGCGCTGGGCGCGTACAGCGCGGCGTACGCCAACAACCGCGTGGAGGCGGTCGCCCTCCCGCTGCTGCTGGCCTCGGCGGGATTCCTCGCCTCACTGGTGGCGCTTGGGGCGGTGAGGGCCATCAAGAACACCAATCCCGCCCTCGCCATGCGCGCGGCCACGCTGGGCGCGAGCGCTCTGTTCCTCGTCCTCGCTTTCATCGCGGTGAGCCTGCTCGGGCTGGACCTGGAAGACGCCACCGGGCGCACCTACCACCGCTTCGGGCCCTTCTGGGCGATCCTGGCTGGGGTGCTCGCGGCCGTCGGCATCGGCGCGGCGACGGACTTCTACACCACCGCGCGGCCCATGCGGCGTATCGCGGAGGCGGCGCGCGGCGGGCCGGCCACGGCCATCCTGATGGGGCTGGCCGTGGGGATGGAGTCCACGGCGCTCCCTCTCATCCTGATCGCGGCGGCCACCTGGGTGGCGAACGCGGCGGCCGGGCTCTACGGCATCGGCGTGGCGGCGGTGGGGATGCTGGCCACGGTGGGCGTGGCGATCACCGTCAACGCTTTCGCCGCCATCTCCGACACGGCGGGCGGCATCGCGCGCATGAGCCACCTGGGGAGCGAGACGCGCCGCATCACCCAGGCGCTGAAGGCCGCCGGCGGCGCCGCGGCGGCGGGCGGGAAGGGGATCGCCATCGGCTCGGCGGCGCTCACTTCGCTCGCCCTCTTCTCGGCGTACGCGTCGGCGGTGCGGCTGGAGTCCATCGACCTGATCCACCCCTTCGTGCTGCTGGGGCTGCTGCTCGGCGGCGGCGTGCCCTTCTTCGTGGCGGCGCTCACGCTGGCCGGTGTGGGGCGCACGGCCGCCACCCTCTCCGCCGAGGCGCGCCGCCAGCTCGCGGAGACGCCGGGGCTGATGGACGGCTCGGTGCAGCCGGACTCGGGACGCCTGGTGGACATCGCGACGCACGCCTCGCTACGCGAGACGATCGCGCCTTTCGCGCTCGCGATCCTGGTGCCGGTGGCGGTGGGTGCCGCGCTGGGGACGGAGGCGCTCGGCGGCGTGCTGGTGGGCGCCACGGTGGCGGGGATCCTCCTCGCCCTGTTCATGACCAACGCGGGCGCCGCGTGGGACAGCGCGCGCAAGTGGATCGAGGCGCAGCCGGAGACCACTCCCGGCTCCGACATCCACACCGCCTCCGTGCTGGGCGACACCGTGGGCGACCCGATGAAGGACGCGGCCGGACCCGCGCTCAACATCCTGGTGAAGCTGATGGCGGTGATCGCGCTGGTGCTCGCGCCCTGGTTCCTCTCGCTGCGCGGCCAGGAGGTCACGCCCCTGCCGCAGCCGGTGCAGGAGGAGTCGATGACGGCGCCCGCGATGGAGCTTCCGCGCGGCTGAACGGCGGGAGTCACACGGAGGCACGGAGGCACCGGGAGAAGATCTCGGTGCCTCCGTGTTGCGTGGGGACCTTCGGGGAGCGTTTCGTGTAAATGGACGTAACCCGAACCGACGTATGGATTTGCTCAAGAACTTCCGCGCCGCGCTGTTCGCGCTGGCGCTCTTCGCGGGGGCCTGCACGGATCTCCCCACCGGTCCCGCGACTCCGGACGACTCGCTGGACGGCATCGACGTGTCGCACTGGCAGGGCACCATCGACTGGACTGCCGTGCGAGGCAGCGGTGTCGACTTCGCGTTCATCAAGGCGACCGAGGGCGCGACGTACGCCGATCCCCAGTTCGCGCGCAACTGGGCCGCCGCGGCGGACGCCGGGGTGATGCGCGGCGCGTACCACTACTTCCGCCCCTCCGTGGACCCGGTGAAGCAGGCGGAGAACTTCCTGCGCGCGGCCCGCATCGGCCCCAACGACCTGCCGGCGGTGCTGGACGTGGAGACGTCCGAGGGCGTGGCGGGGGACGCGCTGCTCCGCGCGGTGCGCACCTGGCTGGAGACGGTGGAGCGCGCCACGGGGAAGCGGCCCATCGTCTACACCTACCCGGACTTCTGGAACCGCTACGCCGCGGGCTCCATCGGCCCCTACCCGCTCTGGATCGCCAACTACGGCCGCGACGTGCCGCAGATCCCCATCGGGTGGAACGACTGGACGTTCTGGCAGTACACCAGCACGGGCCGCGTCCCCGGCATCGCCGGCGACGTGGACCAGAACCGCTTCAACGGCGGGAGCGCGCAGCTTGCCGCGCTCGCCGCCGCCCCACAGCGGCAGCTCGCCGCGCGCTGACCATCGCGGCGGGGCACGCGTCCCGCCGCACTCCGAGACCTTCCCGGCCGCTCGTTCCTATGAAGATCCACTCGCTCCTCGCGATCGCGACGCTCGCCGCGCTCGGCGCCACCCCCGTGCGGGCCGACGACGCGCCGCGCCGCACGCCCGGCATCGACGTGTCGCACCACCAGGGCCCCATCAACTGGACGGCGGTCCGCCGCGACGGGATCCGCTTCGCTTTCATCAAGGCGACCGAGGGGGGCGACTGGACCGACCCCGCCTTCGCGCGCAACTGGAGGCGCGCGCGGGAGGCGGGGGTGATGCGCGGCGCCTACCACTACTACCGCCCGCAGACTCACTCGGCGGTGCAGGCCCGCCACTTCCTGCGCCGGGTGCAGCTGGGCAAGAACGACCTCCCGCCCGTGCTGGACGTGGAGGCCACCGACGGTGTGTCCAGCGCGACGCTGCGGCGCGGCGTGCGCAACTGGCTGCGCATCGTGGAGGCGGAGACGGGGAAGCGGCCCATCATCTACGTAAGCCGCCGCTTCGCGCCGCACCTGGCGGCGCAGTTCGGCGACTACCCGCTCTGGATCGCGGACTACCGCGGCAACGGGCCCGCGGTGCCGCGCGGGTGGCGGCGCTGGACCTTCTGGCAGCACTCGGAGCGGGGGCGGGTGGATGGAATCCGGCCGTGGGTGGACCGCAACTGGTTCCGCGGGTCGCTGGAGGAGCTCCGCAGGTTCGCGGAGCGCAGTTGACGCTCGCCGCGCGCGGGTTAGATTCAAAGGCTCGGCCGGGCCCCCGTGGGGTGTCCCGGCCGCTTCGTTTGCCGATCCAGACTGGATTATCGATATGCTGAAGCTTGGGATCGTGGGGCTGCCCAACGTCGGGAAGTCGACGCTGTTCAACGCCCTCACCGCCGCCGGCGCGGACGCCGCGAACTACCCGTTCTGCACCGTTGAGCCGAACGTGGGGAACGTGGAGGTGCCCGACCCGCGCGTGGACCTGCTGGCCGAGAAGGTCAAGCCGCAGCGCGTGCTGCGCGCCGTGGTGCAGTTCGTGGACATCGCCGGGCTGGTGGAGGGCGCCTCGCAGGGCGAGGGCCTCGGCAACCAGTTCCTCAGCAACATCCGCGAGACGGACGCGGTGGTGCACGTCGTCCGCTGCTTCGACGACCCGGACGTGGTGCACGTGATGGGGAGCGTGGACCCGGTGCGCGACCGCGACGTCATCAACCTGGAGCTCGCCCTCTCCGATCTCGCCGTCGTGGAGAAGCGCCTCGACCGCGCCCGCAAGGCGGCCCGCGGCCAGGACCGCGAAGCGCTGGCCGAGGTCGGGCTGCTGGAGCGGCTGCTGGAGGCGCTGGGTGCCGGGCAGCCCGCGCGGGTGGTGGAGGCCAACGACGAGGAGGAGAAGATCCTCCGCTCGTACAACCTCCTCACCAGCAAGCCGGTGCTATACCTGGCCAACGTGGCCGAGGACGACCTCCCCGAAGGCGACAACGAGCACGTCCGCGCCCTGCGCACGGCCGTCGAGGCGAGCGGCGAGCGCGCCGAGATCATCCCCATCTCTAGCAAGATCGAGAGTGAGCTGGCCGAACTCCCCCCCGAGGAGCGCGACGAGTTCCTCTCCTCGCTGGGCCTCAACGAGCCCGGCCTTCACACCCTGATCCGCACCGGCTACGCGCTGCTGGGCCTCCAGGTCTACTTCACGGCGGGCGAAAAGGAAGTCCGCGCCTGGGAGATCCCGGTCGGCGCCCGCGCCCCGCAGGCCGCCGGCGTCATCCACTCCGACTTCGAGCGCGCCTTCATCCGCGCCGAGACCGTGGGCTGGGACGACTTCGTGAAGACCGGCTCCGTGAAGACCGCCCGCGAGCAGGGCCTGATGCGTTCGGAAGGCAAGGAGTACGTCGTGAAGGACGGAGACATCCTCCTGTTCCGCACCAGCGCCTGAATCTCACACAGAGACACGGAGGCACAGAGACGAAGTCGTCTCTGTGCCATCCGGCATTGCGGGCGGTTGAAACCGCTGCAACAACCACACGAAGTCCCCCTGCGGGGACT
>DASVSA010000348.1:0-14457 GCA_036388335.1 Longimicrobium sp.
GCGCCGGCGCCGGCCGGGCCCAGGAGGAGCGAGTGGAGGTCGGCGTACATCGCGCCGCCGAACGACGCGCGCAGCCGCTCCGTCGTGGCGAGGTCGAGCTCGACGCCGGACAGGTAGTTGACGTACAGCGCGTCTAGCCCGGCCACGCGGGGCGCCAGCTCCTCCCAGGGCCAGCCGCCCACGCCGCCGGTCTGGATCTCGTGGCGGGAGGCGGCGTCCAGGTAGCGCAGCTCCACGCGGTTGTTGGGCACCGGCACCGCCACGATCCCCGCGCCCGCGTCCAGGCCGGGGAGCGCGGCGGCGAACGCCCGTGCCTCGTCCGCCAGGTCCGCCCCCACGCGCGCGACGGGGACGATCTCCCACCCCGCGGGGCACGCCGCGGCGGCGGCGGCCAGCGCGTACGCCACGCCGCCCCAGCTCTCGAACGGCCGCCCCGCCGCCTGGTCCTCCAGCGTCCAGATGCGGTCCCACACGAAGGTGCCGAGCACGCCCAGCCGCAGGGTCACGAAGCCGTTCCTCTCTGTGCCTCTGTGTGAGCCCGCTGTTCAGACGTTGCCGTAGTTCTCCTTCTTGAACACCCCCGCCGCCCCCACCACCCCCGCCGTCCCCGGCAGCTCGGCGGGGACGATGCGGCAGCACTCCTGGGCGGAGCGGAAGGCGCGGCGGCGCACCTCGGCGATCAGGGGCGTGAAGAGGTGGTCGCCGGCGCGCGTAACGCCGCCGGCGATCACCACCATCTCGGGGTTCAGGATGTTGATCATGCTGGCGACGCCCGCGCCCAGGAACTTGGCGGTGTCCTTCATCACCTCGGTGGCGTACGGGTCGCCCACCACGGCGGCCTCGTACACGGTGGCGGCGGTGATGTCGTCCAGCTTCCCGTCCACCATCTCCTCCAGCACGGACTCGGCGCCCGCCTCGATCCCCTCCACGGCGCGCGAGGCGATGGCGGGGCCGCTGGCGTACTGCTCAAGGCAGCCGTAGTTGCCGCACTTGCACTTGCGGCCGTTGCTGTCGATGGTCATGTGCCCGATCTCGCCGGCCACGTCGCTGCACCCGTGGTAGATCTCGCCGTTCAGCACGATGCCGCCGCCGATGCCGGTGCCCAGCGTGAAGCCCACCAGCGTCTTGGTCCCCCGCCCCGCGCCCAGCCACCACTCGCCGTAGGTGGCGCAGTTGGCGTCGTTGTCCAGCGTGCAGGGGAGCTTGACGGCGTTGGCGATCAGGTCGCGCAGCGGGAAGTTGCGCCACCCCAGGTTGGGGGTGTTGATCACCGTGCCCGTCTTGCGGTTGAGGGGCCCCGGCGAGCCGATCCCCACCCCGGCCACGGCGTCGCGCGTGGTGTCGTGGGCCGCCACCACCTCGGCGATGGCGTCGGTCACCATGTGGGAGATGCGGTCCACTACGTACTTGGCGCCGCGCACCGACTCGGTGGGGAGGGTGCGCAGCCCCAGCACCTCGCCCCCCTCGATGGGCACCAGCCCCACCACGATGTTGGTGCCGCCGAGGTCCACCCCCACGATCCACCGCTTTTCGGCTTTGCCGGGTGTCATGCTTCGTCCTGATGTACGGTTCAGCGCAGCACGCGCACGGAAGGATCCGCCGTGAGCTCCGCGATTCCCTGCTCCGCGCGCACCAGGCGCTCGCGGGTGATGGCCGCGAGGATCTCGCGGTTCTGCCTGACCACCTCCGGCCGCCGGTAGGGGCGGTCGTGGTGAAGGTGCAGGGCGACGGCGCGGTGGCGGCTCTGGATTCCCTTTACCCCAAGGTTCTCCAGCCGGTACCCCAGCGCGCGGTCCAGCCCCCCGTACCCCATCTTCCCCTCGAAGCCGTTCGCGGCCAGGATGGCCTCGCGCCAGGTGGAGGCGTTGTTCCCGTGGAAGTGCGCCGCGGTGGGCGTGATCCGGTCGAAGAGCTCCGCGATCCGGCGCGACCTCACCAGGCGCAGCGCACGGCGGCCCGGCCGCCATCCCTGCCCGCGCAGCCACGCCAGGTCCGACACTCTCCCCGAAGCCACGTCGTCCGCCGTGATGCGCTCGCTCACCTCCTGCGGCAGCTTCAGGTACCCACCGGCAAGGTACCGGCCCGGCCGCGCGAGCGCGCGGTGCACCTCGATCAGGTCGCGGCGCGGGATGCAATCGCCGTCCGTGAACAGCAGGTAGTCGCCGCCCGACGCCACGATCGCGCGGTTGAGGATCTCGCTCTTCCGGAAGCCACGGTCTTCGTGCCACACGTGCACGATATCCATCCCGGTCTCCGCCCGCACCCGGCGGATCAGCGCCTCCGTCTCCGTGCCCGACCCGTCGTCCGCCACCAGCAGCTCGAAGTCACGGTCCGTCTGCACGGCGTAGCCCTGGAGCACGCGCTCCAGGAAGTGCGGTTTGTTGTAGGTGGAGACGATCACCGACAGCCGCATCGCCCCTACCGCGCCGCGGGTGTGCAGAAGAGCTCCGTGGTCGTCCGCACGTCGTCGCCCAGGACGGGAGCGCAGGCGTACCCCGCCTCTTTCATGAAGGCCAGGCAGGCTTGGTGCACCTCGGCTCCATGCGTGGAGAGGAAGATGATGGGCCGGTGCTTCGCGAGGACTTCACGTGCACCATTCAGCACCGCGCCCTCGGCGCCCTCCACGTCGATCTTGATGGCGGCGGGAGCGATCCCGTGCTCGGCGCAGAAGTCGTCCAGCCGCACCGTGCGCACCTCGACGTCGCCCTCCGCCGCCAGGTGGCCCGTTCCGCTCCCCCGGCCGAAGCCGAAGCGCGCCGTGCCGTTGGCGTCGGACACGGCTGCCTCCGTCACCGTCACCTGCCGGAGCCCGTTGATCTCCGCGTGGCGGCGCAGGAAGCGCGCGTTTGTCGGGTTCGGCTCAAAGGCCCACACCGCGCCACGCTGCCCCGCCAGCACCGCCGAGAGCACGGTGTAGTAGCCCACGTGCGCCCCCACGTCCAGCACCGTGTCGCCGGGGCGCACGTGCCGCTCGAACAGCCTCGTCTGCTCCGGCTCGTAGCTGCCGCCCAGGATGCGGAGGATCTTGCCGCGGCTGGCGGGGAGCCACCAGCGCCCCCGCAGCCGCCCGCCCACGATCGGCAGCCTCACTCCCCCACCCGCAGCACGGCCAGGAACGCCTCCTGGGGGATCTCCACCGTACCCACCTGCTTCATCCGCTTCTTGCCGGCCTTCTGCTTCTCCAGCAGCTTGCGCTTGCGGGAGATGTCGCCGCCGTAGCACTTGGCGGTCACGTTCTTACGCATGGCCGAGATGCTCTCCCGGGCGATCACCTTGTTGCCGATGGCGGCCTGGATGGCCACCTCGAACATCTGGCGGGGGATCAGCTCCTTGAGCTTCTCGGCGATGTTGCGCCCGTACTCCTGCGACTTGTCGCGGTGGATCACCACGCTGAACGCGTCCACCGGGTCGCCGTTGATGAGCATGTCCAGCTTCACCAGGGGGTTGGCGCGGTACTCGGACAGGTCGTAGTCGAACGAGGCGTAGCCGCGCGTGGCCGACTTCAGCTTGTCGTAGAAGTCCAGCACGATCTCGCCCAGCGGCAGGTCGTACGAAAGCTCCACGCGCTGCGGGTCGGGGTAGCTCATCCCCCGGAACTCGGCGCGGCGCTCGTGCGCCAGCTTCTGCACGCCGCCGATGTAGTCCGCGGGCACCAGGATGCGCGCGGAAACGTACGGCTCCTCGATCCGGTCGATCTTGGTGGGATCGGGGAGCGCCGACGGGCTCTCCACCCAGCGCTCCTCGCCGTCCGTCATCACCACGTGGTACTTCACGTTGGGCACGGTGGTGATGATGTCCAGGTCGAACTCGCGCTCCAGCCGCTCCTGGATGATCTCCATGTGAAGCAGCCCCAGGAAGCCGCAGCGGAAGCCGAAGCCCAGCGCCAGCGACGTCTCCGGCTCGTAGGTGAGCGAGGCGTCGTTGAGCTGCAGCTTGGCCAGCGCGTCGCGAAGCTCCTCGTACTGCTCGGTCTCCGTGGGGTAGATCCCCGCGAACACCATCGGCTTCACCTCCTGGAAGCCGGGGATGCCCTCGGAGGCGCGGTTGTCCGCGTCGTAGATAGTGTCGCCCGAGCGCGTGTCGGCCACGCGCTTGATCCCGGCGATGATGTACCCCACCTCGCCCGGCCCCAGCTCGTCCAGCGGCTGCCGGCCGAGCTGCAGGTACCCCACCTCGTCGATGGGATACTCGTTCTCGTTGGCGCCGAAGCCGATCCTCATCCCCTTGCGAAAGGTCCCGTCCACCACGCGCACGCTGGGCACGGCGCCCAGGTACTTGTCGTAGTACGAGTCGAAGATCAGGGCGCGCGGCGGCGCGTTGGGGTCGCCCTTGGGGGGCGGCACGTTCTTCACCACCGACTCCAGGATCAGGTCGATGCCGATCCCGGCCTTGGCGGACGCGAAGATCACCTCGTCCGGGTCCACCCCCAGCAGCTCCACCAGCTCGTCGCGGCGCCGCTCCGGCTCCGCGCCGGGGAGGTCGATCTTGTTGAGCACGGGGATGATCTCCAGCCCCGCGTCCATCGCCAGGAAGAGGTTGGAGAGCGTCTGCGCCTGGATGCCCTGCGACGCGTCCACCACCAGGATGGCGCCCTCGCAGGCCGCCAGCGAGCGCGACACCTCGTACGTGAAGTCCACGTGCCCGGGGGTGTCGATCAGGTTCAGCTCGTAGCGCTGGCCGTCGCGCGCGGAGTACATCATCCGCACCGCGTTCAGCTTGATGGTGATCCCCCGCTCGCGCTCCAGGTCCATGGAGTCGAGCACCTGGGCCTTCATCTCGCGCTGCTGGAGCGTCCGCGTCGTTTCCAGGAGCCGGTCGGCCAGGGTAGACTTCCCGTGGTCGATGTGGGCGACGATGCAGAAGTTTCTAATGTGCTCGATCAGCACGATGCAGGTCCCGTCATGGTAAGCGTTTGTCGTGGCATAACAAGCGTACAAGCTACCCAATCCGCGGGGTGAGTGAAAGGGCACGTGCCCCCGCACCGGCTCCGATCTTGCCCCTGCACGGGGCGTCCGTGCGGCCCGCTCCCCTCCCCGCGCACGGCCCGCACGGCTAAAATCCAGCATCCGTCCACCCGCGGCCCCGGCATACACCGCCGGTGCCGCACCCGTTCAGCACGAGCAGACTCATGCAATTCGCACGACTGATGGTATCCTGCGCGGCGGCAGCCGCCGTCGCCTCGCCCGTCTCGGCCCAGCTCCCCTCCACCCCGCGCGCCCTGGGGATGGGCGGCGCGTACGTGGCGGTGGCGCGCGGGCAGGAGGCGCTCTTCACCAACCCCGCCAACCTGGCGCTCCCCGGCAACCCGCACACCTCGGCGGCGGCCCCGCAGATCACGCTGGGCGCCACGCTCAACGGCCTCACCTTCGGCGACGCCAACGACCTGCGCGACTTCGACGAGCTCTCGGCCGAGCAGCGCAACGACATCCTGGGCCGCATCCCCGACGAGGGGACGTCGGCCGACATCGACCTGCGCATCCCCGTGTTCTCCATGTCGGTGCGCCGCGCCATGTTCGGCGTGGCGTACAACATCACGGGCCGCCACGGCGTGTCGCGCGACGTGGCGGACCTGGTGCTGAACGGCGTGAATGTGCAGCGCCTGGTGCCCGGCAACACGAACCCCTACGACGCGCAGGACATCCTCGACCGCTCACAGGGGTACCGCGCGGCGTACTGGGACTTCGCGGGCGGCTACGCGCACCGCGTGGGGCCGGTGAGCCTGGGCTTCGTGGGCCACTACCTGCGCGGCGGGCGCCTGGTGCGCTCCGGCGCCATCGCAGTGGACACGGTGCTCTCCGTGACCGCGCCTGACGTGCGCGTCACCTACGCGGGCGTGCGCCGCGAGGGCGCCAGCGGCTTCGGGCTGGACCTGGGCGCCGCCTTCCGCCCGAATCCTTCCCTCACGCTGAGCGCGGCCGTCGCCAACGTGGTCAACACGCTGGAGTGGAAGGGCGAGCGCGAGATCTACAACGTGGTCCTCAGCCGCGAGAACTACCGCACCGGCGACCCCGAGCAGATCCGCAACCAGTACGCGGAGAGCGGCCGTCCGCTGGAGGGCGCGGACGCCCGCCTCCTCGCCCGCGCCCAGGGCCTGATCGCCGACCTGGACGTGGGCGCCGAGCTGGCCCCGACACTCCGTGCCGGCGCCGCCTGGGAGCCGCGCGCCGGCACCACCGTGGCCGCATCGTACCAGGGCGAGCTCTCGGACAGCCGCCTGAGCGGCCCCTGGAACCGCTCGCTGAGCATCGGCTGGCAGCAAAAGGTCCCCGTCGTCACCCTGCGCGCCGGCGCCGCCACCGACCTGGAGAGCGGCGCCCTCCTGGGCGGCGGCCTCTCGCTGGGCCCCCTGCACCTGGGCGCCGCCCGCGTCACCGGCAGCGCCGAGGGCAACTCCAGCCAGCGCGGCTGGCTCTTCACCTTCGGCCTCGGCGGCCGCACGAATAGCACGATGAACTGAACAGCAGGCTCACACAGAGACACGGAGGCACAGAGATGACTTCATCTCTGTGCCTCCGTGTCTCTGTGTGAGCCCCCGTCTTTTAGCGGGTCATCCCCCGCACTTCCTGCAGGCCCTTCGGATCCCAGCGCGGACGCTCGGCGGCGTTCGCGATGTCGTTGACCAGGTAGAACACGATCCGCGAGATGCGGGCGGCCTTGTCGACGTCGATCTTCTCCACGTGGTCAGACGGGCGGTGGTAGTCCTCGTGCGGACCGCTGAAGAAGAAGATGGAGGGGATCTCCTTGCGCGCGAAGTTGAAGTGGTCCGAGCGGAAGAAGAAGCGCTCCTCGGGCCACTTGTCGTCCGCCAGCGCCAGCCGCAGCTCCGGGTGCGCGGCGCCGATGCGGTCGGTGGTCCGGCCCAGCGTCGAGTAGTTCTTGCCGATCACCACCACCGTGTCCGGGTGGTTGCGGCCGATCATGTCCACGTTCACGTTGGCCACCATCTGCGCCAGCGGCAGCGTGGGATGGTCCGAGAACCACTCCGAGCCCAGCAGCCCCTTCTCCTCGCCGCTCACGTGCACGAAGACGATGGAGCGCTTCGGGCGGTCGCGCATCATCGAGAGCGCCTGCGCCACCTCCAGCAGCGCCGTCGTCCCCGACGCGTCGTCATCCGCCCCGTTGTAGATGGAGTCGCCGTTCACCGGCTGGCCCACGCCCACGTGGTCCATGTGCGCGGAGACCACCACGTACTCGTTGCGCAGCCGCGGGTCGCTCCCCGGGAGCACCGCGATCACGTTGGGCGCCAGGCCGCGGTCCAGCTCCTCCTGCGGCAGCCCCACCGTCGCCGTCACACCCGTCAGCGCGACGGGACGGAAGGTGGCGGCCGCGCCGCTCGTCCACAGCGTCTCCAGCGACTGGCCGGCCTGCGTGAACATGCGGCTGGCGGCGTCGTAGCTCACGAACAGCTCGGGGTAGCCGGGTGTGCCCCCCAGCACGCGCCCGCCACGGGTGGCCCCAGCGCCGTACTTGGCGATGCTGTCCGCCGTCCACGAGCGCTCCAGCACGTGCACCACGGCCGCGGCGCCGGCCCGGCGGGCGGCGTTGCGCTGGCGGTTGCGCTCCAGGCGCCAGTCGCGCGTGTTGCCGCCCGGCAGGGCCACCACCACCACGCGGTCGCGCATCGACCCTTCGGCCAGCGCGGCATCGGCCCCGCGCCCGGCGTATACCAGGCTGCCGGAGATGGGCTGCGTGGTGCCGCCCGTGCCCCAGTAGTCGCGCCCCAGTTCCAGCGTCTGGCCCGCGAGCTCCAGCCGCGCCCCCGTGGCGCTCAGGCGGCGCAGCGGGTACGGGTACCACTGGTAGTACGTGCGGTTCTCGCCGCCCGGCTGCAGCCCGAACAGCTTGTGCTGGTTGACGAGGTACGAGGCCGCGATGTTCAGCTCGGGGCTGGGCGTGTCGCGCCCGCGCATGGCGTCCGACGCCAGGAACTCGATGCGCGAGTACACGTCGGACGGGGTGATGGTGCCCACCGCCTGCTGGAGCGTAAGCGTGCCGGGCGCGGGCGGCGCGGGCGTGGCGGCGCTCTGGGCCGCGGCGTGCGGAACGGCCACCGCCGCGCTGGCGGCGAGCGCCAGCGCGGCGGAGATCACTACGGACGGGCTTCGGGTCATTGCATGGCCTGGTGAGGGGTGTGGCGGGCCTCACCAGGCCCGCCGGCCTACTCCGACGGCGGCCTCACCCGCGGGGAGGACCGCTCCGCCGGGGCGGATTCTCTGCTGGGCCGCGACTCGCGCCGCGGCTCCTCGCGCCGGGGTGCCTCGCGCCGTGGCTCCTCGCGGCGCACTTCCTCGCGGCGGGGAGCCTCGCGCCGCGGCTCTTCCCTGCGCGGCGGCGGCTCGGCCCGGCGCGTCTCGGGAGACGCTTCCGGCGGGCGCCGCTCGAAGGTGGGGCGCGTCCGCTCGGGACGCGTCACCCGCGGCTCCTGCTGCGCGTCGCGGTCGGCCGTGTAGGTGCCGGCCCCACGCGCGGCGGGCGGAGTGGGGCGGCGCGTTTCGGTGCGGCGCTGGCCCGCGTCGTCGCGCACGTCGGTGCGCTCCTTGTACCCGTGCGTGGGCTGCGTGCGGCGGCCGTAGCGGTCGTCGTAGTAGCCGTTGTTGCGCCCGTAGTAGTACACGCGCCGGTCGCCGCGGTAGTAGCGCGTATCATAATAGTAGGGCACCTGCACGAGCAAAACGCGTACGCGGTCGCAGCTGTCGTAGTACGCGCCGCGGTGGCTGTACCACGAGCCGTAGCTGTCGTAGCAGGCGTAGCGCGGGTGCGTGTAGCGGCGTCCCACGTGGTAGCTGTAGTAGTCGCTGTCGTGCTCGCCGTAGTCGTAGTCCCCCACCAGCATGCGCTCGAAGCGGTCCATGGCGCGGAAGGGGTCGCCGTACACGCTGTAGTCCGAGCTCCAGGAGCCGGCGCGCCGGTAGTACAGGTCGCGCAGCACGCGGCTGTCGAGCGGCTCGTCCGAGGCCACGGCGAACACGTACCCGATCCCGTAGCCGCCCCTCACCGACAGGTGCGAGTAGCCGCGCGGGCTGAGGTGGTGGGTGCGCCCGCCCCTCAGGTACCCGTCGTCGCCGGGCGACCTGGGGTGCAGCACCTCCACGTCGCCGTTGGTGTCGATGTGGAGCACCGCCACGTACGCGTCGCGGTCGGTGCGCACGAGCACGCGCGAGCGGTCGCCCACGCGGTACACGTCGCGGTCGTCGTCCATCCACACGCGCACTCCCAGGCGCCTGTCCTGGTCGCGGCGGTCGTACCCGTCCTGGGAGCGGTCGTCGAAGCCCGCGGAGAGCTGCACAACGCGCGGCGCCTGCAACGGGCCGGGCGCGATCTCTTCCACGGGAGCGTTGGGGGCCGGGACGGCCCGGGAGGTGTCCGCGACGGATGCCGCGCCTTCGGTGGCGCCGAAGGCGAGCAGGGTGAGCGCCGCGAGGAGGGTGGTGCGCATCGGGTGTATCTCCAGTTGGGCGGGAAGCTGCACGTTTCATCGAGCAAGCGCCGTTCCCACCCGTCCCAAATTCTCAAGTGAATTCACGATAACGATTTACGCAACCAAGCACCCGCCGGCCCCGCCGCGCCTTGTCCCCGCCCGTGGACGCGCGTTCTCGCGTGGTGGACGGGCAGGCCCTCACCCGGCGGCCTGAGAGCCGCCACCCTCTCCCATAAACACCATGGGAGAGGGGACCACTTCGCGTGGGACGAGCGGGGTGCTGGGCGCGAGGCAGGAGGCCCTCACCTCCCGACCTCCTCTCCCAAACAGCTGGGCGAGGAGGCGATTTCCACACGCCCCCGCGACGAAGCGGCCCCTCCCCGCCCGCGGCCCCTGCCATGCCCGGGCGCGGCTGGGTGGCGGGATTGCGCCCCCCTCCCCCAATTTTGGGGGAGCGGGGGTCGGGGGGGTGGGGGCCCTTTCAGCACACTCCCAACTTTCCTGCTGTTCCCCGTTCCCCGTTCCCCATTCCCCTGGCCCCGGATGTGCTCCGTGCCTATGTTCTTCGCTGGACAGCATTCATTGACCCGTATCAGGAACGCCTGAAATCCGATGGCGACCACTACCAAGACAAAGCCCCGTACCGAGAGCGCGCTCGACCGCGACGCGCTGCTCGGCATGTACCGCACCATGCTGCTCGCCCGGCGGCTGGACGACAAGGAGATCCAGCTCAAGGGGCAGAACAAGATCTTCTTCCAGATCTCGGGCGCCGGGCACGAGGCGATCCAGGTGGCCGCCGCCGCCCACTCCCGCCCCGGCTACGACTGGTTCTACTTCTACTACCGCGACCGCGCCTTCTCGCTCGGTCTGGGGATGACCGCGCTCGACCACCTCCTGCAGGCCGTGGGAGCCGAGGCGGACCCGTCGTCCGGCGGGCGCCAGATGCCCTCGCACTGGGGGCACAAGGCGCTCAACATCGTCTCCACCTCGTCGCCCACCGGCACGCAGTTCCTGCAGGCCGTGGGCACCGCCGAGGCGGCGATGCGCGCCCGCAAGCTGGGCGAGCCGCTGGTGGAGACCACGGGGGCCAAGGACGACGAGGTGGTCTTCGTCACCACCGGCGACGGCACCACCTCGGAGGGCGAGTTCTGGGAGAGCCTCAACTCGGCCGCCAACCTCAAGCTCCCCGTCGTCTACATCGTGGAGGACAACGAGTTCGCCATCTCCGTTCCGGTGGAGGTGAACACGGCCGGCGGGAGCATCTCGCGGCTCGTCTCGTCGTTCCCGGGCCTGCTGGTGATCAACTGCGACGGCACCGACCTGGTGGACTCGTACGACGCCATGGGGCGCGCCGTGGAGTACGCCCGCACCGGACAGGGCCCGGCGCTGGTGCACGCCATGGTGATCCGCCCGTACAGCCACTCGCTGTCCGACGACGAGCGGTTCTACAAGACCGAGGTGATGAGGAACGAGGAGGCCAAGCGCGACCCGCTGGTGCGCGCCGCCAAGCTCCTCGTGGACGGCGGCTTCGCCACGCAGGACGAGCTGGCCGCCATCGACACCGAGGTCAACGAAGTGGTGCAGCAGGCCACCGACGAGGCGCTCGCCTCGCCGCAGCCGGCGCCGTCCACGGCCATGCAGTACCTCTTCTCGCCCGACGTGGACCCCACGGCCGAGCAGTTCGACACCGAGGACGACCCGCGCTTCACCGGCGGCGAGACCACGATGGTGGACCTGATCAACGCCACGCTCCGCGACGAGATGCGCCGCGACCCGCGCATCGTCGTCTTCGGCGAGGACGTGGCGGACGTGTCGCGCGAGGAGATGATCAACGACGTCAAGGGGAAGGGCGGGGTCTTCAAGGTGACCGCGGGGCTGCAGCGCGAGTTCGGCGGCACGCGCGTCTTCAACTCGCCGCTCGCCGAGGCCAACATCATCGGCCGCGCGGTGGGGATGGCGGTGCGCGGGATGAAGCCGGTGGTCGAGATCCAGTTCTTCGACTACATCTGGCCGGCGATGATGCAGATCCGCGGCGAGGTGGCCACCATGCGCTACCGCTCCAACAACGCCTTCGCCTCGCCCATGGTCATCCGCACCACCTACGGCGGCTACCTCAAGGGCGGCTCCATCTACCACTCGCAGACGGGCGAGTCCATCTTCGCCCACTGCCCGGGGCTGCGCGTGGTGCTCCCGTCCAACGCGATCGACGCGGCGGGGCTCCTGCGCACGGCCATCCGCTGCGAGGACCCGGTGCTCTTCCTGGAGCACAAGCACCTGTACCGCCAGGTGTACAACAAGGGGAAGTATCCCGGCCCCAACTTCATGATCCCCTTCGGCAAGGCCCGCACGGTGCGCGAGGGGACGGACGTGACGGTGATCGCCTGGGGCGCGCTGGTGCAGCGCTCGGTGGTGGCCGCCAAGCAGGCCGAGGACCAGTTCGGGATCTCCACCGAGGTCATCGACATGCGCACGGTGAGCCCGCTGGACATGGAGGCCGTGGCCGCGTCGGTCAGGAAGACCAACCGCCTGGTGATCGCCCACGAAGACTCGCTCTCGTGGGGCATCGGCGCCGAGGTGGCGGCCCGCGTGGCCGACGAGCTCTTCCCCTGGCTGGACGCGCCGGTGAAGCGCGTGGCCTCGCTGGACACCTGGGTGGCCTACGCCCCGCAGGTGGAGCGGGCCATCCTCCCCGAGCCCGAAGACGTGCTCAAGGCCATCCAGGAAACGAAGGCCTTCTAAGAAACTGGGCTCACACAAAGACACGGAGGCACAGAGGAGAAGTTCTTCTCTGTGCCTCCGTGTCTCTGTGTGAACCTTCTGTTCAGTACATGGCGATGGCGCTGCCGCTGGGCTCGGGGGCGGTGCCGGAGCAGAGGGCCACGATGCGCGCGGCCACCGTTTCCGGGGTGGTCCAGGCGGAGGGATCGGCGCCGGGCATGGCGGCGCGGTTGGCCGGGGTGTCGAGGGTGTCCGGGAGGACGGCGTAGGAGCGCAGCGCCGGGTACTCCTCGGCGATCACCTCCGTGAGCGTGAGCAGGGCGGACTTGGAGACGGCGTAGGCCCCGTTGCGCGCCCGCCGCTCGCGCGCCGCCCGCGACGACACGAACAGGATCGTGCCCCCCTCGCCCAGCACCGGAAGCGCGGCGCGCGCCACCAGGTAGGCCGAGCGGAGGTTCAGGTCCATCATGTGGTCCCACAGGTCGGTGGGGGTGTCGCCCACCAGGACGCCGCCGGCCCAGGCGCCCACCAGGTGAGCCACCGAGTCCAGCCGCCCCGTCCACTCCACCGCCTCGCGCACGGCCGCCGCGGCTCCGCGCTCGGTGGTCAGGTCCAGGAAGCAGGTGTCCACCTGGCCGCTGAACTCGTGCGCAAGGTCGTCCAGCGTGTGAGCATCGCCCTTGTGGAGGGGGACGAAGACGCGGTGCCCCGCCTGGAGGAAGGCGCGCGTCACGGCGCGGCCCAGGTTCCCCGCCCCCCCGGTGACCATCGTCACCGGCCCCGCGTTGTCAGGTTTCGCCATGGAGACGGCCGGTAGCGTGGGTGAGCTTGTTGAGGCGCTCGGCAAGCGCCGGTGTCAGGTCGCCGGTGCGGAAGCGCCAGCCCCAGTTGCCTTCGATGGTGCCGGGGATGTTCATGCGGTCCTCGCTCCCCAGCCCCAGCACGTCCTGCAGCGGCACCACCGCCAGCGCGGCGGGCGACTGGAAGACGACTTCCATCATCCCCCAGTTCACCGACTTGTCCGGCGCGTCGGTGAGCCTGCGCAGCCCCGCGCGGTCCCCCTCCGCCGCGCAGCGGTACCAGCCCAGCGCGGTGTCGTTGTCGTGGGTGCCCGTGTACGCCACCGTGTTCGCCTCGTAGTTGGCGGGGAGGTGCGGGTTCCGCTCGTCGTCGCCGAAGGCGAACTGCAGCACGCGCATCCCCGGCAGCCCCAGCGACTCGCGCAGGGCGTCCACCTCGGGGGTGATGACCCCCAGGTCCTCCGCGATCAGCGGCAGCGGCCCCAGCTCCTTCGCCACCGCGGCGAAGAGGCGCGACCCCGGGCCCGGCTTCCACGTGCCGTTCAGCGCCGTCTCCTCGTGGCCCGGCACCTCCCAGTACGCCTCGAAGCCCCGGAAGTGGTCCACCCGCGCAAGGTCCACCCATTCCAGTGTACGTCGGAAGCGCTCCGTCCACCAGCGGAATCGGCCGCGCGCCATCACGTCCCAGCGGTACAGGGGGTTTCCCCACCGCTGCCCCGTCTCGCTGAAGTAGTCGGGCGGCACGCCGGAGACTACCGTCGGCTCCCCGTCCGCGTCCAGCGAGAAGAGCTTGGGATGCGCCCACACGTCGGCGCTGTCGTGCGACACGAAGATGGGGATGTCGCCCACGATGGCGACTCCCGCGTCGTTGGCGTAGCGGCGCAGCGCGCTCCACTGGCGGTCGAAGAGGAACTGCCCGAAGGCGTGCCGCTCCACGTCGGCCGCGTACTCGGCGCGGGCCTTCTTCAACGCCGCGGCCCTGCGCGAGCGCAGCCCCGGCTCCCAGCGCGTCCAGGGCGAGCCGCGCGCGTCGCGCAGGGCGCGGAAGAGCGCGTAGTCTTCAAGCCAGTACGCGTGCTTCGCCCTGTACTCGTCGAATTCCGTGCGCAGCGCGGGGGCTCGCCCGGAGCTGAATCCCTCGTGGGCGCGGCGCAGCAGGTCGTCGCTGCGGGCTGAGGCCGCGGCGAAGTCCACGCGCGGAGTGGCGGCGGGGTCGTCCTCCTCCTCGTCGATCAACCCGTCCGCGGCCAGGCGGCCGGCGTCGAGGAGAAGCGTGTTGCCCGCCATCGCGGAGAGGCCGTTGTACGGCGACCCGCCCTCGTTGACGGCCACCAGCGGCAGCATCTGCCAGAGCCCCTGCCCCGCCGCCTCCAGCCAGTCCACGAACCGGTATGCTTCGTCCCCCAGCGTACCGATGGGGCCGCCGGGGAGCGAGGTGGGATGAAGGAGGACCCCGCTCCGCCTGCGGTCAATAACGCTCTTCATTCAACACCGGGGACGGGTAGAGCGGGATGCCCCCCA
>DASVSA010000349.1:0-7963 GCA_036388335.1 Longimicrobium sp.
GGAGGCACGGAGAAACCGCCGCTGGCGGGTTGCGAGCGGGGGCGTCCCAAAGGGGCGCCCCCGCTGCGTTTCAGGCCAACCGCGGATCGACTTTTGCGGGCCCGATTGTGCCCTGCTCGGGGCGCCGATAGCCTTGGCGGATGCCACAATCCGTCTACATCGAAACGAGCATCGTCAGCTATCTCGTCGCCCGCCCCAGCCGCGACGTGGTCATGGCCGAGCGCCAGCGCCAGACTCACGAATGGTGGACCAACCGCCGCGGCGAGTACAGGCTGTTCACTTCGGAGATCGTCGTCGACGAAGCCGGTCGTGGAGATGCGGCGATGGCGCGGGATAGAATGGCGGCGCTGGCTGGCATTCCCGTGCTGCGTACAGGACCGGAGACCAAGGCGCTCGCGAACTCGCTGGTCGCAAGCGGACCGTTGCCGGCCAGAGCAGCGGCGGACGCGGCTCACATCTCGCTGGCGACGATCGCGAAGATCGATTATCTCCTGACGTGGAACTGCCGGCACATCGCGAACCCACGGATGTATCCAACGATCAGGCGAGTATGCCGCGAGCGCGGGTGCACGCCGCCGGTGCTGTGTACTCCGGACGACCTGCTGAGGAGGTGAAGATGCCTGACGAGAAGCCGATCGATGTGAACGATCCGGATCACGTCGATCCTGTCCTGGAAGAGCTCTGGCAGATCCGAGAAGAGATGGCAGCGGAGTGGAACTACGACTTCGACACGATGCTGCGTTACTTCGAAGAGCGGCGGCTTCACCCGATCAAGGGATCGGTCGATTCCCTGCCGAAGAGCGCTTGAAAAAGCGATCTCACACAGAGACACAGAGGCACAGAGATGAAGTCGTCTCTGTGCCTCTGTGTCTCTGTGTGATTCAAAAGCGGGTGATTCGGAACGGCTCGAGAGCGGGGTCCGGCGCGTTCCCCAGCAGCACGTCGGCGATCAGCTCGGCGGTGAGCGGGGTGAGGAGGATGCCGTTGCGGAAGTGGCCCGTGGCGTAGTGGAGGTTCGGCAGGTCCGGGTCGGGACCCAGGATGGGGAAGCCGTCCGGTGTGCCGGGACGCAGGCCGGCCCAGGTCTCCACGATGGCGGCGTCGGCCAGGGCGGGGGCGATCTCCAGGGCGCCTTCCAGGAGGCCGACGAGGCCGCGCGGCGTCACGGCCTTGCGGAAGCCCAGGCGCTCCACGGTCGCTCCGGCCAGCACCCGCCCCTCCGAGCGCGGCACCAGGTAGCAGCGCGGGGAGTCCACCACGTGGCGGAAGAGCGGGGGGATGGACTCCAGCGCGGCGATCTGGCCGTGCACCGGCTCCACGGGCACGGGGCGGGGAAGCCCCTCCATCCGCCCCGCCCAGCTCCCGGCGGCCAGCACCACGGCGCCTGCCTCGATGCGCTCGCCGCCCGCCAGCACCACGCCGGCCGCCCGGCCGCCCTCCCTCACCAGCGCCACCACGTCCGCGCCCAGCCGGAACTCGGCGCCGGCGCGCGCCGCCGCGCCCCACAGCGCCCGGCCCAGCGCGCGGTTGTCGGCCTGGTGGTCGCCGGGAAAGCGGAGCGCCCAGCGCGTGGCGGGCGACACGGCGGGCTCCATCTCCCTCACCTGCGCCGCGTCCAGCCGCTCCACCGCCAGCCCCGCCGCCTTCTGCCAGGCGAAGCGGTGGTCCAGCTCCGCCTCGTCCTCTTCGCGCAGCGCCAGGTAGAGCGTCCCGGCGTCGCCGTACCCCACGTCCACCCCCGTCTCCTCGCGCAGCGCCGCCGCGAACTCGGGATAGAGCGAGCGGGCGCGCAGGAGGAGGTCCAGGAAGGGGCCGGGCTGGTTGGCCTCCGCCAGCGGGGAGAGCATCCCGGCGGCGGCGAAGGAGGCCTCCATCCCCGGCGTGGCGCGCTCGGCCACCACCACGCGAAGCCCGCCGCGTGCCGCGCGGCGGGCGATGGCGCACCCGATCACCCCTCCACCCACCACCACTACGTCCACCACGCCGCTCATCGAAGATCTGTGTGAAGCAGTGACCGCGCGCCAGGAGCGGAATTTCCATGCGCGCCGCGGGGCACGGGCAGACACGCGGGTCTGCCCCTACAGGCCTGGCGCGGCGATCGGGCGACCGCGCGCGCCGCGATGCGGGCGAGGCATGCCTCGCCCCTACGAGCCGCGTGCCGCGAGCCGACGACGGAGCGCGCCCCTACAACGTCGCGCCGGGACAGAAGATGCGCCCCCTCCCCCACGCTCCCCCGCACGCGGGGGAGGGGGACGGGGGGTGGGGGCCCCTCGTCGCGCCGCCCTGTGGAAATCGCCCCCCTCCCCCAGCGGTCCGGGGGACGGGGATCGGCGGGGTGAGGGGCCCTCACCCCGCCGCGGGCTCCGTCAAAAAGAGCTCGAAGAGGCGCACCGTCGATTCCAGGTCCGCGGGGTCGATGGTCTCGAAGGGGGAGTGCGAGTAGCGGATGGGAGGGGCCACCAGCAGCGTCTCGATCCCCTGCCGCACCAGGTGCGCGCCGTCCGACGAGTAGTGGAAGAGCACCATCTCCTGCACCGGCACCGCGTTGCGCTCGGCCAGGCCGCGCATGGCGTTGATGAGGCGGCGCGAGTAGTGGACCGAGGAGTCGCGGTGAACCAGCGTGGGGCCGCCCCCCAGCCGCACGGGGACGTGCTCCGGAGAGACGGTGGGGATGTCGCCCGCCAGGCCGTTGTCGATGATGAAGCCGATGTCGAACGTCCGCCCGTCGCGCGCGAGCGACGAGGCGCCCACCATCCCGATCTCCTCCTGCACTGTGAGGGCGAGGGTGATGTCGTAGCTGCGCCGGGCCGACGCCAGCCGGCGCGAGAGCTCCACCAGCACCGCAACGCCCAGCCGGTCGTCCATCGCCTTCCCCGTCAGCAGCCGCCCCATGCGGCGCGGCGGCGAGTCCCACACCATGCGCGTGCCGATGCGGATGCCGCGCTCGGCGCACTCGGCGGCCGAGAGGCCTACGTCCACGAAGAGGTCGTCCCAGCCCAGCCGCACGCGGTCCTTCTGCTCGGGCGTCATGGCGTGGCCCGTCGTCGTGGCGACGACGCCGGGGAGGGGGCCCCGGTCCGCCAGCACCCGCAGGGGCGAGCCCACGAAGTAGGGGAAGGAGAACTGGTCGCGCTCCCCAGGGAGCACGCGCAGGAAGCCTTCCGGGGTGATGGAGCGCACGATCAGCGACAGCTCGTCGGCGTGGGCGGCCAGCAGCACCCGCGGCCCGGGGCCCGGGATGTGGAGGAAGAGGTTGCCCACGGGGGACCGCGTGACCTCGCCGCGCCCCTGCCACTCGCGGCTCACCCACTCCAGCACCTCGTCTTCCTGGCCGGTGGGGCCGGGAAGGAGCGAGAGCGTGCGCAGCAGCTCCTCCAGGTCCCCGGCGGGGGGGCGGCGCCCGGCCGGGGCCGTGTCGTGCGAAGACGGGGCGCGCTCGTCGCGCCCGTCGAAGTCATTGATCATCGGATCTCCCATGGTCCGCCATCCCGCCCACCCCCGCCGCCAGGTACTCCCTCGAAAGCTCCACGTAGTGAGCCGCGCTGGTGGTGACCCAGCGCAGCGACTCGCCCTCCAGCTCCTTTTTGACCCGCGCCGGAGTGCCGGCCGCCAGGTGGCGCGCGGGCACCTCGTCGCCGCTCCCCACCACCGCTCCCGCCGCCACGAGCGCCGCCTCGCCCACGCGGGCGCGCTGGAGGACGACGGCATTCATCCCGATCAGCGCGCCGTCGCCCACCGTGCAGCTTTCAAGGATGGCGCCATGGCCCACCGTGACCCCCGCGCCGATGAGCGTGGGCCCCTGCCGGCTGACGTGGATCACGCAGTTGTCCTGGATGCTGGTGCGCGCTCCCACCCGGATCTCGTGCTCCGGCTCGTCGCCGCGGATCACGGCTCCGAACCAGACGCTGGCCTCCGCCTCGATGGTGACGTTGCCGATCACCGTGGCGTTGGGCGCCACGAAAGCGGTGGGGTGGATGCGCGGGTGGATCCCCGCGAAGGGAAGAATCATCGTCACTCGCTCCCAAGGACCGCCGCCATCCGCGCGGCGTCTACGTTGCTCCCGGTCAGCACCACCGCCACCGGACCGGCCAGGTTGGGAAGCGCGCCTTCCAGCAGCGCCGCCGCCGCCACCGCCGCCGAGCCCTCGGCCACGACCCCTTCCTCCACGAAGAGCCACCTCATCGCGCGGCGTACGGCCTCCTCGCTCACCAGCACCACCTCGTCCACCACGCGCCGTGCCAGCGCCAGGCTGCGCTCGTCCGTCTCGCCGGAAAGGCCCTCGCAGAACGTCTCCAGCTGCGGCGGGCAGCACAGCGACCCGGCGGCGAGCGAGGCGTGCATCGCCCCGGTGGCGTGCGTCTGCACCCCCACCACGCGCACGCCGGGGCCCAGCGCGCGCGCCACGATCCCGCACCCGTTCGCCAGCCCGCCCCCGCCCACGGGCACCACCAGCGTGAGCACCTCGGGGAGCTCCTGGTACACCTCCAGAGCCACGGTGCCCTGGCCGGCCACCGTCTGCGGGTCGCTGTAGGCGTGGACGAAGGTGGCGCCCGCCTCCGCCGCGTGCGCCTCGGCGGCCGCGTGCGCTTCGTCGTACCCGCCCTCCACCAGCTCCAGCTCCGCGCCGAAGCGGGCGATGCGCCGCCGCTTGGTCTCCGGCGCGCCCGCGGGGACGAAGACGCGGGCCCGCGCACCCAGCAAGCCCGCGGCCAGCGCCACCCCCTGCCCGTGGTTCCCCGCCGAAGCCGTCACCAGCCCCCGCGCGCGCTCCTCGGGCGAGAGGGTGGCCACCCGGTTGTAGGCGCCGCGCAGCTTGAACGAGCCGGTGATCTGCATCCCCTCCAGCTTCAGGAACACGTCGGCGCCCGCGGCGGCCGAGAGCCCTTCCGAGCGCTGCAGCGGGGTGCGCCGCGCCACCCCACGCAGCCGGCGGGCCGCGGCAAGGACGTCCGCCACGGTGGGCTCGTCCGCGGAAAAGGGACGGGAACCGATCACGGCAACCGGCGCGCCGGGGGCCCGGAGGAGCGGCTCACGGCAGTACGAACCGGGTGAGCTGCCGCACCGGGTGCTCCGTGGCGGAGATCCACCCCTCCGCCGTCAGCCGCCGGCCGCGCAGCCCGGGGGCGGGGCGCCACACGGCCGTGTAGGTGCGCGTCTCCCCCGCGGGGAGCGAGATGGAGACGAGCGACTGCACGAAGGAGCGGTCCGCGGACCAGCGCCACAGCTCGCGCGTGCCCTCGCGCACGGCGAAATCGTGGGTCATCCCACTCGTGTAGGAGAGGCGCACCGCCGACGTCGTCGGATTGGTCACCTGCAGCACCAGGCTCACGCTGTCCGCCGCCGGCTCCACCTGCAGCGACGACACCAGCGGGCCGCGGTAGGCTGGGGCGGCCTGCGGGGCGGGCCCGTCTTCGGCGGCGGGGGGGCGGCAGGCCACCGCCGCGGCGAGCAGCGCCAGGAGCGGAAAACGGAGGAAGCTGCGCATGATGGGCGGCCGAGGCTGGGGTGCCCGCCCCCGTGCGACGGAGCGGGAGACGGTCTTGCACTGGGCCCCGCAACGAGTTCCGCGAGGCCGGGCGGGCAAGATAGACCCGCCCGTTCCGGGGCGTCAAGAAAGGGGTTCGCGTGCCTCAAATCGCGCTTGCGAAAAAATTCACAAGCTCCTATATTGGCCGCGCCACACCACCCCAGAGAGGATTGTAACGCCGTGAGCGAGCCTCGCCCCACGCCCCGCAAGCCCGGCCAGACCGGGGGTCAAGACCCCACGGCGCTGATGGGGATCGGGGTGCAGTTCGTGGCGGTGCTGCTGGTTTTCCTCTTCCTGGGGAAGTGGCTGGACGAGCGGCTGGGCACCTCGCCATGGCTCCTGATGCTGGGGGTCTTCCTGGGGTTCGGGCTCAGCCTGCTCTACATCTACCGCCGGCTGGCGATCGACCCCAAGGACCCGCGCAAGAAGGGGGGGGAGTGAGGCCCGCCGCGCTGGTGCCCCTGGGAGTCCTGGTGATCGGGGGGCTCGTGTACGGGGCGGGAGCCGCGCTCGCGCCCGGGGCGCGCCAGGGGGTGGCGGTGGGCGTAGCGCTGGGATGTGTCTTCCAGCTCCTGTTCCTGCTGATCGCCCGGGTGGCGTTTCCCGGAAAGCAGCTGGCGGCGTACGGAGTGGGGATGCTGGGAAGGCTTATCCTGGTGGTGGCGTCGGCGCTGGTGCTGGTGCCGGCCTCGGGGCTCCCGGCGGCCCCCACGCTGTTCTCGCTGGTGACCGTGCTGTTCGCAACCACAGTGCTCGAGCCGGTGGCCCTGGCCGCCGGCACACAAAAGAAGAGCTGAATGTTCGCACGCATCGCACTCGTACTGGCCCTTGCCGCCGGCGCCACGCAGGCAGCCGCGCAGGAGCACGCCCCGTCCGCGCCGCAGCAGGAAGCCGCGGGCCAGGGCCCCGTCGTCGATCCGCACTCGGCCAACCCCGCCGAAGCCGCGCACGGGCGCGCCGCCGAGGTGATGGACCCCAGCCACGCGCAGGGCGGGGCGGCGCACGGCGCCGAGCCGGCGCACGGCGACGAGGAGGGAATCGACTTCCTCCACCACATCCTGGACGCCCGCGAGATCGAGCTTCCGGGGACGGCCATCCACCTCCCCGCGGCGGGGACGTTCAAGGTGGGGCCGCTCGACCTGACGCCCACCAAGCACCTCGTGTTCCTGGTGATCGCCGGCATCCTCACGATGCTGGTGCTGCTGTACGGCGGCGCGCGGGCGGGGGGCGCGGAGCGCGGCCTCGCGCGCGGGCGGCGCTACAACATGGTCGAGGCGATGGTGCTCTTCCTCCGCAACGAGGTGGTGAAGCCCAACATCGGCCACGGCTACGAGAAGTACGCGCCCTTCGTGATCACGCTGTTCTTCTTCATCCTGTTCAACAACCTCCTGGGCCTGCTCCCGTACGGCTCCACCGCCACCGCCAACATCTCGGTCACGGCCGGGCTGGCGATCCTGGCGTTCCTGGCGACGGAAGTGGGCGGGATGAGGGCGCTGGGGGCGAAGGGCTACCTGGGCACGATCTTCTTCGTGCCCAAGGGGATGCACCCGGTGGCCGCGTGGGCGATGGCGATCGCGCTGGCGCCCATCGAGATGCTGGGGAAGTTCACCAAGCCGTTCTCGCTCGCCGTCCGTCTCATGGCGAACATGACGGCCGGCCACATCGTGCTGCTGGCGCTGATCTCCCTGATCTTCGTCTTCGGGAGCTTCGCCCTGGCCGCCGCGCCCGTGCTGATGGCAACCGCCATCTTTTTCCTGGAGATCTTCGTCGGCTTCCTGCAGGCGTTCATCTTCGCGATGCTGACGAGCGTGTTCATCGGCCTGATGCAGCACGCGCACTGAGGGGAAGTGCGTGAGTGCGTGGAGTGCGTGAGTGCGTGAGTAACCACGAAGCACGCGAGCAGTAGCGCACTAACGCACTAACGCACTAACGCACTTCGTTCGGGAGCCCGCGGCTTGCTCCCATGTCTGAAAAAAAGCCGCCGGCGGGGCATGCTCACCCCCGTCGTACAGTACCCGGGCATGGGCCCCCGGGGAGGGCGCGCGGCAGCGATGCCGGCTGGCGTCCACCGGTCCGCGAGGACCGCCAGTGCGTGAGCCCGACCGATACTTTCCAAGATCCCTGGAGGGGATTCTCATGATGATGATGCAAGCGGCGGTCGAGACCGCCAACGCCCTCAGCAACGGCCTCCTCGGTGCCGCCCTCGGCGCCGGCCTCGCGGTGATCGGCGCCGGGATCGGCATCGGCCTGATCGGCTCCCGCGCGATGGAGGGCATGGCCCGCCAGCCCGAGATCGCCGGCACCATCCAGACCGGCGCGCTGATCCTTGCCGCCTTCGTGGAAGGCGCCACCCTGTTCGCCATCGTGGTGGCGTTCCTGGTGCAGGCCGGCGTCTTCGCGGCGCTGCGCTAGGCTGTAGGTCCGGCCGGCCGCCGC
>DASVSA010000350.1:0-37239 GCA_036388335.1 Longimicrobium sp.
TGGCCTCGTCGGTGCGCCCGCGCACGGGCACTCGCTCGATGACCCCCGCAGCCCGCAACCGCTCCTCCAGCGCATCCGCCGACTCGCCGTCCAGACCCAGGTAGTGCTCCAGGGCCGCGGCCACGTCGCCGCCCTCCCAGACCGAATCGTCAGGTTCCATCTCAGTCATCTCGGTTCCAGCCGCATCCGCAGCCCGGCCGCGCGCAGGGTGATGAGCGGATCCGGGCGCGGCGTGGCGCC
This sequence comes from Longimicrobium sp., assembly GCA_036388335.1. GTDB lineage: Bacteria > Gemmatimonadota > Gemmatimonadetes > Longimicrobiales > Longimicrobiaceae > Longimicrobium. The sequence goes on from DASVSA010000350.1 coordinate 241, forward strand.
GGGCACGGGGCGCAGCCGCCAGCGCTGGCCCAGCGTCGCCAGCGCCAGGATCCCCTCCATCCACGCGAACCCCTCGCCGATGCACTTGCGCGGCCCTCCGCCAAAGGGGAAGTACGCGAAGCGCGGGAGCGCGGCCTCCGCCTCGGGCGTCCAGCGCTCGGGGCAAAACTCCAGCGGCGCGTCCCAGAAGCGCGGGTCCCGGTGAGCGAGCCAGGGGCTCACCAGCACCACCGAGCGGCGGCGGATGCGGAACCCGCCCAGCGCGAAGTCCTCCCGCGGCTCGCGGCCGATCAGGTACGCGGGCGGAAAGAGGCGCATCGCCTCCGCGAACACGCCGCGCGTGTAGGGGAGCGCCGCCGCGTCCGCCGCGCCCGGCAGGCGCCCGCCCAGCACGCCGTCCACCTCCGCGTGGAATCGTGCCTCCGCCTCCGGGTTGTCCGCCAGGAGGTGCCACGTCCAGGCCAGCGCGTTGGCCGTGGTCTCGTGCCCGGCCAGGAAGATGGTGAGCGTCTCGTCGCGGAGCTGCGCGTCGGTCATCCCGCCGCCGTCCCCCTCCTCGTCGCGCGCGGCCAGGAGGAGCCCCAGCAGGTCCGGCCGGTCCACGCCGCTCCGCCGCCGCTCGTCCACCATGCGCAGGATGGTCGCATCCAGGCGCTCCCGCGCGCGGTGGAAGCGGCGCGTGGCGGGCACGGGAAGGCGGTCCAGGAGCGGCGCCAGCGGGTTGCTCAGGCGCGTGAAGAGGCCGAGCGCGTCCGTCAGCGCCCGGCCGATCTCGTCCGCCTCGTCCTCCACCGCCGCGCCGAACAGGGTGCGCCCGGCGATGGCGAGCGTCATCCGGTTCATCTCGCGCCCCGCATCCACCGTCTCCCCCGCGCGCCACCCCTCCGCCGTCCGCGCCGAGATCGCGGCGATCTCACCCGCCAGCGCGGCTACCCGCTCCCGGTGGAAGGCCGGCTGCGCCAGGCGCCGCTGCCGCAGGTGGAAGTCGCCCTCGCTGGTGAGCAGCCCCTCGCCCAGCAGCACGCGGGCACGCTGAAGCGCCCGGCTCTTGATGAAGAGCCGGTGCCGGGTGACCAGGATGTCGCGCACCCACTCCGGGTGCGCCACCAGGTAGAACTGGATCGTCCCCACCCGCCAGCGCGCCACGTCGCCGTAGCGGCGGTGCATCCCCTCCACCAGCCCCAGGATGTCGCGCCGGAAGGCGAGCGTGGAGCGAATGGGCGCGCCGCGGCGTGGGCCGGGCGGTTCGGGGAGGCGGGCCGGATCGGCCGCCTCCGCCACGGCGGTGCTCAGGTGCCGGGGACGGTGCGGATCACCGTCCCGATCCGCCCCCAGCGCGCCGCGGTGAGGAAGGGAAGCGCGTTGGAGGAGAACTTGTCGTACGAGTAGTAGAGGAACATCGGCTTCCCGCGGATCACGTCGCGCGGGATGAAGCCCTTGTAGCGCGAGTCCAGGGAGTGGTCGCGGTTGTCGCCCATCAGCCAGTAATGGCCCGCGGGCACGACCAGCGGCCCCCAGCTGTTGCGCGTGGGCTGGTAGCCGTTCGGGTCCACGCCCGGCGCCAGCGCCGCCACGTGAAGGGCCCGCGCGCCTGGCTCCGCGCTCTCCAGCAGGTCGTCCGGCGCCGCCTCGTACTGCGCGTACGTCTCGTTCACCCGCTTCCCGTTGCGATACAGCACCCGGTCGCGCATCTGCAGGGTGTCGCCCGGGGTGCCGATCACCCGCTTCACCACGTCGATCACGGGATCGTTGTACGTGGGCCGGAAGACCACGATCTCCCCCGCGCGCGGGTCGCGCAGGGCGGGGAGCCCCACGTCCACCAGGGGCAGGTGCGCGCCGAAGATGGCGTTGTTGGCCATCAGGTAGTCGCCCACCAGCAGCGTGTCCTCCATGCTCTCGGAGGGGATGGAGTACGCCTGCACCAGGAAGGTGCGGATGACGAGGAAGAGGCCGATCGCGATGGCGATCGACTTGATCCACTCCAGCGTCTCGTTCTTGGCGGATGCCTTGGCGGGGGGGCGGCGCTTGGCCACTCCCGCGGCGCTCCGGGTGTTGGGGGATGCCACGATCCAGGTGCGGTTGAAGGGCGCGCCCCACGCTCCGGCGGGGCACCAGAAGTATCGGGGGAGCGGGTGGATCGCACAACCGGCCCCGCCAGCGGGATACGCCAGAGGGGCTGCAAAGTTTCCAATCGTCTCCGTGCCTCTGTGTCTCTGTGTGAGGCTGCTGTTCGCGGAGTGCGGATTGCGCTCCTGTTCGTACTTTGTTGTGAGCGCAATTGGTGTTACCCATTTACGGGAACGATGGCACGTAAGTATCTTCGCATCCACCCCCCAACCCCCCTCTCCAATCCTCCGGAGAACTCCCCATGCCGGTCACGTACCCACTCCCTCGTCCCGCCGCGGACGAGCAGCTCATGGTGCACTACGGAATCACCGGGTGCGAGACGACCTTCCAGATCCTCCACACCCGGTGGCGTACACGAATTCGCGGCTACTTCTACAAGCGCGTCCAGGACCGCACCCGCGCGGACGACCTCACGCAGACCGTGTTCATGCGCGTGCACAGCAACCGGGACCGCTACGACGCAAGCAAGCCGTTCTCGGTGTGGATCCACGCCATCGCGGGAAACCTGAGCATCAACGAGGGCCGCGCCGAGTCGCGCCGGCGCGTGCACGCCATGACGGAGCTCGAGGGCGAGTCCGACGTGGTGCAGGCGCTCACCGACGGGTACTCGGTGGAGGCGAGCCCCGACGACTTCACCTACCGCCGCCAGATCCGCGCGCAGGTGGAGCGCGAGCTGGGCCAGATGGATCCGATCTTCGCCGAGCCCTTCCGCATGCACGAGATCGAAGGCCACCCGTACGACGAGATCTCGGCGGCGCTGAGTGTTCCGGTGGGAACGGTGAAGAGCCGGATGTACCGCGCCCGCTGCCATCTCCGCGAGCGCCTCGTCCACCTCCGCCCCGAAGCCTCGGACGACGCCCGCCCGTAGCCGCACCCCCTGGCATCCTCCCGGCGCCCACTCTAGCGCGTCGAACGAGCCCACGACTCGCCACGCTCCCCGCGAGTGCCTGCGCGCCAGCGGGCCAATTCCGAGTACAGGATGCTTTTCAAGTAAATTCGGGCGTATTATGTTTCACGCGTTGCTCGCGACCGGGCGGCGGCAAGTTGGCAGTACGCCGCCAATCGCGCAGTCCGGTGCGAGCCGCATGCTACGTCCGCCAGCGTACCTGCAGTCTTTCCCCACGCACCCCAATCCACGAGCCTACTCCCCGATCCGGGCGTGGCGGGCTCTCCCACCCCAGGAGCGCCCGCGCATGATCCGCAGGCCTGTACTCTTCGTTCTGACACTCGGCGCCCTCACCGGGTGCAAGGACGGCACCGGCAGCGGGAACCAGAAGCCTCCCGTGGAGGAAATCAAAGCTCAGGTTACCGGCTCCACGCTCACTGCCGACGGCGAGGGCGTGCTGCGCGGCACCGCGCTGGACAAGCTCCCCGCCTCGTTGACGGTGGATGGCGCCGCCGTCGTGCCATCCGCCCGCACCGCCACTGAGATCCGCTTCGCGATGCCCGCCGGCCGCGCGTGCGAGGTGGATGGCCGCGCCGTGCAGGTGCAGGCCGGCACGCTCAGCCACACGGGGACGCTCGAGGTCGCCTCCACGCTCGCGCTCCAGGTCGGCGAGAGCCGCGTGCTGACGCGCGAGCAGCTCGGCTCCCTCTGCCTTCAGCTCCCCGCCGGGAGCGAGAGCTACGTGCTCACGGCGCTCAACCCGAGCCTGTCCGCCTCCACCGCGCCGGACCCGCTCTTCACCGTCCGCTCCTGGACCGCCTCCGGTGCCGCCGCCGCGAGCCTCCAGAGCTCTCCCGGCGTCCCGAGCCCCATGCGGGAGCGCCCGATCCGGGTACCGGGCCCGCTCCAGAACGCGGGCGCCGCGCACAGCTACTCGGACGCACCGGTACCCTTCGATCCACGCTACGCCACCGCTACGGTCGGCGACACCGTCACCTGGGCCAACCTCGACAACCCCAACGTCTACTGCGACGAGCCACGCGCAAAGATTCCCACCTTCCCGGTGATCGTGGCCGCCGTCTCCGCGTCGGGCAAGACGGTGCTCGCGTTCGACGGCCGGAGCCCGAACGCGGCTGCGTGGATGAGCAGCGAGAACCGCGCGCGGCTCACGCGTGCCGCCAACATGATGGACCAGTGGGCGGTCCCGGCTGTCCGCGCCGTGATGGACCCGGCGTACCGGCCGGTCAACGGCGGCGGCGGACGCTGGTGGCACGTCTTCCGTACGGACGTGGTCGGCTTCGGCACGGACGTGCGGGTCAGCGTCCCGCGCTCGATGTGCACCTACTCGTCCGAGATGGCCGCGACCCTCTCCACCGACACCCCGCCGCAGAGCGACGGCCAGATGGAGTACCTCGCCGCGATCCTCATCCACGAGTACGCCCATCACGCGGAGGACGTGTACGCAGTCCGCCGGTGGGGGACCACGACCATTCCGAGTAGCGCTTCGTGGCCGATCTTCGAGGCGTGGGCACAGTCCGTCCAGGAGACTGCGGCCCGCCTGGCCAGCAATCAGCCCACGGGCGCGCGCTACAGTGCGCTCGGGACAGGCATTCCCTACCCCGACTTCTATCTCGACGGCTACGGCGAAGCGCCGGCGAAGAGCCCCTGGGGAGGCGGCACGGGTAACGGGCGGAGCGGTGACTACGATCACGGCACGCGCTTCCTGATGTTCCTCCGCGAGCGCTGGGGAGATGCCGCGGCCAACACAACCCACGAGCGATTCTATGGTCGCGTCATGGGCCTGCAGACCCGCGATGTGCCGTCTCTCGCAGGCCTCGTCGGGCTTTCCGCGACGGATGCACTCGACCACTGGGCACTCGCCGAGGCGACCGACAACTTGGTCGATCCGGCAGCCGTGGCGGCGCGCGGACTCCCCCAGATCGTGAGTTGGGCGCCGGATGACGTCGGCCCGCTCCCGAGGCTTGTCCTGCCGCGGAGTGCCAATTCCACATACATCCTGAACGTCGGGCGCGGCAATTACGCTGCACTGTACGCCCTCAGTAGTGGTGATAACGCGGGGAAAGGCCTCTCCCTCACCTTCGGGGCGTTCGGTTCGATGCCGATAGTGGCGCGGATCACCCGGCTCAACTGACGCAACGACTGCTCGCGACATGAAGGCCGGTACCCGGGGCGGGACCGGTCTTCTTGCCCTTGTTCGATTCAACCCCGCCGCATCGAGTCGAGGACGACCTCGATACGGCGCTTTGCTCTCTCTCTGACTAGCCGGCGTATCGAATCAGTCTGGGCCTTTCGCGACGAATCCGTATCGATGTACAGACGTCGTGCCTCCGGAGAGTACGGGCCGCCAGCCAGTCGGGCCGCCTCAACCTGGGCGGGGTGGGTGGCAACCCACTGTTCCAACCAGCGTAACAAAAGCGGGATTTCGGATTCCGGCGGAACTCCATCTTCCACGATCCGCAACGCTGCCTGGTTCATTTTCCGGTTGACCTCGGGGTCGCTCACCAGGTTCTGCTCGTAGAGCATTCGGGTGAGCTGCGCGGACACTCTCGAGAGCGCTGGTTGCGGCGCTTGATGCTGAGTGGGAAAGACACGCCCACCTCCGGAGTCATCCTGATCGCCATCCGCATGACACCCGGCCATCGCCAGGACCGCGGCTACCGTGACCACCGCTCTCGTCAACCTTCGGTTCCGCATTAGTACGCGCTTCCGGGGCTTTCTGCCCCCCTGGTCGCGAAGCACTCTTTGACGCGGCCGATGCTCGGAACGAGGTGGAAAGCGGAGCCTACCTGGCCCTGATCATCTACCAAAATGAGAGAGATGTGCTTCTCCACACACGGTTCTGGAGAAATCTCGAGCACCCCGTCTCGCGAAGTGTAGCTCTTGCCGGGGCCCGCACCGGGCTCCAGCGACTGCTCGTTGATTTCCCAGTAGGTGTCGATGATGCGACCATCCGCGCTCTGACCTGAGCCCGTCATTCGATGTACCCCATGGATGACCTCGACACCGATTTCTCCGGTTGGCGCGGACGGCGGGGGCATGAGGCGCTCGAAACCTCTCCTGCACAGGTACCCACTCGTTCCACCGATGCAGTCGGAGCCGCGCCATTCGGCCCTCGTATGGTCATAGAAGCCGCTCTGCCAGGTGATCTTTCCGCTAGCGTCCTCCACATACAACGTCACCCGGGCGTTGTCGGGGACCCAGTGAGGACCGCCGTCCAGCACGCCAGTGGCTCGGCCCAGATTCGCATTCAGCACGAGTGGATGACGCGCGAGATCCGGCGCCTGCGGCCACCCTCCGACGGCGCTGCCTTCCGTATCGAGGACACGCCAGATCCCACTCTGGATGTTTCTGAACGCCCGCTGGTCGTTGCTGAAGAAGTCGTAGCTGCGGGTGCTCCCTCGCTGATCGTACACGTATCCCGTAGCCGGCAGGGTGTTGCCCGCATACGTGTATGTCCGCGATTCCTCCTCGAGGGGATCGTCCGTGTTCCACCATTTGACGCTGATGGTCGTCCAGGCGCGGCGGATCGGCACATCTCCCTGCGATGCATTCAACAGCACTTCCCACCGGGAGTTGCCCGAAGGATGTGAGCACTGGTCGTCCCACGCTACGTCCCAGCAGAAGCCGGTGGGCTCGTGCATCCAGCCGCGGTAGCGCCACTGCAGGCGGGCTCGCGTCATGATGATCGTGCTGACCGGCTTACAATTCGGCTCACTGCTGAGTCCGTCCGCGTCGACTACCATCAGGCAGATCTCAAATGTGCCCTTGGCGTCGAAGGCGCGCCGTACTGTGGCCGAAGCGGAAGAATCTGCGGCCAGCCCGGTGCCGCCCACGACGAACCGGACTCCATCCCAGTGCAGGCCCTCCAAGCCCCAAGTCCAGATGTACTTAACGATTCCGGTGCCGACCGGGCTATACGAGTCGCTGGCGTTGAAATCCACCCACCTGCGTATGTACACCGAGCCCGGCGAGGTCCATACCGCAACCGGATTTGTGCTGATCACGCGCCCGGCGTACTCGCCTGCAGCCCGGAAACTATCCATCTCCTGGTCATACGCCTGCACGCCCACCGTCGCGTCTCTGCTTCCGGGCACCCGAGTCGCGGCTTTCAAGACATGTGAAAAGGTGTAGGACTGCCGCGCCCCGACGGATGCGCACACCGGATTCTCGGACGCCGATGAGAGCAGCGCCTCGTCGCTTGTCGAGACGGCGACGCACAGAGTGCGGGTCGCGTTGGTCAGGTTGCCGACCCGGTACTCCATCGAGCGGGTCTGGCCGCCGCGCCACTGGACCGCCGGTGGGGTCGCCGGGACGCGCACGGTCGGATTGGCCATCTGCAGCGCGGCGGTGACGGGGAACGTCTGCGAGGTAGTGATGCTTCCGTCGGCCTGGTCCACCGCGGTCACGGTCACCTGGTTCGTCCAGGGATGCTCCGCGTCGGCGGCTACGGCCAGGGCCTGCGACACCGTCGCCGTCCCGAACGGCGCCGCGATCTCCACGCATCCGGGCGCGGATGGCGCTGGCGACACCACCCTGCCGGCGGCGACCGATCCGGCGCTGACGGTCGTGGTGAAGCAGTAACGTACCGGCACGTTGCTCTGGCTCGTGAGCGTCGCGGCTGCGCTCCCGCTCTGCGCCGGAAGGAGCTGCTGGGCCGGGAACGCCGAGATCAGCGGCGCCGACCGGATCACCCGCGGCGTCACTCGGAACCCTCCGGCAGCGAACAGGGAGGTCTCGCCGACGTCCTCCACCCGCACCGCGAGATCCGTCGGGATGCCGCCCGGCGCGTCCACCGGAATCGCGTACGCGAACGACACGCTGGCCGAGGCGTAGGCGGGGATCGCCACCTGCGCCGGGTCGGCGGGATCGGGAACGGCGCTCACGTTCGATGAGCCTACGGCGGCGGAGAACGTCCGCGGCGAGTTCGAGCAGTTCTGGATCGTGTAGCCGACCGTGGCTGCGGTGCCGGGAAGCTGCGGCTGCGCCGGCACTCCGATGGGACCCGAGAGTGTCGGCGCGCAGAGCGCGAGCGCGGTGGTCACGCCGAAGGGGGACGAGTTGGCGGCGTCCGCATCGCTGGCCTGGAACGCGGGGCGGCTCGCCGTGAGATGGACCGAGCGTTCCTTCACCCGGAAGGGCAGGGTGACGCTGCGCACCTCGAACGCACGGAAGGACTCCACCCGCGCGGTGCCACCCGCCAGCACGTCGCCGTCTCCGGCGGGCGCGAGGGTGAGGTCGCGCGGCGCGTTGGTGCAGTTCTGGACCTGCCAGGTGGTGCTGAAGGAAGCGCCGGGCAGCTCGGTGCGGTCGGCGGGCGCGGCGGCCACGGCGGGCGCGCAGATCTCCAGGCGCGTCGTGACGACGAGCTCGGCTGAGGCGCCGGACTGGGCGTCCACGTCCGCCGCCTGCAGCGTCGCGCGGCTCACGGTTCCCGCGAGCGAGGGGCGCCTCAGCCTGTACGTCACGCGCACCGTGTGCGGCCTGCCGCGCGGGAGGATGACGGACGTGCCGGCTCCCTCGGCACCGACGAGCACGAGGTCGCCGGTAGCGGCGGGGACGATGCGGAAGGGGCGCGGCGCGTTGGAGGTGTTCACGACCGTCCATTCGGAGGTGAACTGCTCATCCTGCCCCGCATCGCGCGCCGCCGGTGCCCTCACCAAGGGCGTCCTCGCGATGAACTCGGCTGTGGCCCAGAAACACTTCTGGGCGCGGTAGGCGGGCGTTTCGGCGTCGTGGACTTCCAGGCACGCCTGGCGCCGCTCGAAACCGTCGATCTCCGAATCGAGCCGGTACTCCAGGGCGCTCTGCCGGGTCTCGCCGCGGCCGTACGGCTGGTTGCCGGACCCGGCCGCACCCTCGCGGAGCAACCCCGCCTGCTCGGAGGGGGTGAGCACCAGCATCCGCGGCGCGTTGGTGCGGTTGGTGGATGACCAGGTGACCGGGATCGGCGCACCGGGACGCACGGTGACGTCCGCCGGGTGGGAGACCTCCGGGTCCATCATCCAGAGCTCGGCGGCGACGCTGAAGAAGCCGCTCCCGACGCGCTCGGCGCACGCGGCGTCGGTCGCCTCCAGCGGGAGCACCGACTGTTGTCCGGCTTCCGCGCTCGAATCCACCTGGAACGCGGCGGATACCGTCCGCGTAGCGCCCGCGGGGACGGCCACGCTCGCCGGCCCATCGACGGAGGGGACCACGGCGGGGTTGCTGGTGGAGAAGCGGAGCGAGTAGGTGCGGGCGTCGGTCCCTGGGTTCGCCAGGGTGAAGATGCCGGTCCGCGCGCTCCCGGGAGGGCCGCTCTGGTCAGCCGGCGCGGTGACGCCGAGGACGGGCACCCCCGCGCACGCGTCCGTGGCTACTGGAGGCGTGGGCTCGTCCACATCGATGGTGCCACCCGGCTCGGTGACGGCGATCTCGCCGGGGGTGGCCCGCTCCGACGCGTTTGGGTCGTCGGGGCCGCCCCAGCACTGGATGCGGTTGAGCGCATTGGAGACGAAGGGAGAGTAATCGACCGAGCAGCGCTGTCCGCTCTTGCGGTGGCGCACGCGCAGGTAGGCGCGGCGGCCGGCTGCATCCACGCTGTCCTCCTCGACGATTACGCCGGGGGAGCGTTGGAAGCCGATGCCGTCGAGCTGCGCCAGCGTGCCCAGCGAGCCGGTGCGCTGCCGAAGGACCTGCTGCTGGTTGACGAAGTGCGCCAGGTCCTGGCGCATCTCCGCCTCGGCGGCGCGGGCGCGGTGTTGCCCGGCCGCGGCGTAGCCCGCCCCGGCGAGAATGCCCAGCACCGCGAGCACCACCAGGACCTCCACCCCGCTGAAGCCCCGCGGCTCACGCGGGGGACGGATGCGTTTCATGGGTAGTTGGGGTTCGGGTTGGAATCCGTGGGAAAGGTCTTCAGAGACCCACTTGCCCGTCTGCTGGCAGGAGGCGGGCGGGATCGACGCTGTGGTATCCACCGGCGCGGCGCCCGTAGACCTCGTAGTGCAGGTGCGGCCCCGTCGTGCGCCCCGTCGCGCCGACGTACCCGATCACCTGCCCGCGGCGGACCCGCGCCCCCCTCCGCACCGCGAGCGCGGACAGGTGCGCGTAGCGGGTGATGAACGCGTCGCCGTGGCGGAGGTCCACCCCCGTGCCGTACGAGGGCGAGCGGAAGGTCGCGAGCACCACCCCGTCCGCCGTGGCGAGGACCGGCGCGCCGTGCGGTGCCGCCACGTCGAGCCCCCAGTGCGGCAGGACACGGCGGGACACGGGATGGTGGCGCCGCGCGCTGTAGGCGCTGGTGATCGTCCCGGCCGCCAGTGGCGCCGCGTCGGGAATCCACGCCCGCGCCGAGTCCATGCGGGCGGCGAGGCGGGCTTCGCGTTGCTGCAGATCCGCGTAGCGCGCGTGGAAGGGGGAGGCGCGCGCCGGCTCCATCCCCAGGCGCGCCTCGAGCCGGGCGATGCGCCCCTCCATGCGGACCAGCGCCGCATCCGGCCCTCCACCGTTGGGCTGCGCGGCGGCCCCTGCGCCGAGCGCCGCAACGGCCAGCGCGCCCGCTAGCGTGCGCCAGGGGATCATGGGTCCAGCGGGGTGGTGGCCACGCTGCGCGGCGCCGCGGCGGACGGTGTCACCGCCCCGATCGCCTGCAGCGGAGACGCCCCGGCGCGCGCTTCCAGAACCACGTCCAGACGCGGCTCGCCACCCTCGGCGTAGAGGCGCACGCGCGGTCCCCGCGCGCCGAACTGGCGGGTGAGCGGAAGGATTTGCTCCGTCCCCGCATCCAACTGCTCCACGCGCGTGGCGGAGAAGTGCCCCGCCGCGTGCCGCGCCACGCGCGAGGCGTAGATCCGCGCCCCTTCGCGCTCCAGGAGCCAGAATCCCGTTCCCGGCGGCACGTCGGCGAGCGGCACCACCACGCCGTGGGCTTCGGGGAGGCGGTAGGTCCCCGAGCGCGGGACGGCCGACGCGGCCAGCCACCCCAGACGCGCGCGTGCGAGCGACGACAGCGCGCGGCCGAACCCCTCCGGGAAGAAGCACTCGCTCTCCCCCAGCCCGAGCGTGTGGAGCACCAGCCGCGTGGTCTCCGCGACATCGGGACGCGAGCCGCGGGGGACGTGGACGGCCAGCACGTGCCCCACCCGCAGCGCGCGTCCGCCGGAGCGCACCTCGAGCCGCGTGTGGACGATCTGGCCGGGGAATGGAGCGTCCGACTCCACCGTCAGCACCACCAGGTCGATCTCGCCGTCGTCGTCGCGCGAGGCGGGGATGCCGTCGGGTCCGTCGTTGTCGTAAACGCTGAGGTCGATCTGCCGCGACCAGCCGTGGAGCGCCATCGACGCGAGCCGCTCCAGCTCGCGCGGCTGCCCCGGGCGCCACTGCGGCGCCACCCGCAGCGGCAGGGTGCGCGTGGTGAAGCGCAGCGCCCCGCCGGATTCGCGGGCCAGCAGGTCGCGTACGCCCCCGCTGCTCCCCTCCCCGAACAGGTGGGCGGCGAGGGCGCGCTCGTCGTGCGTGGGCACGCGGTTGCCCAGGGCCACGGGGACGACCAGCGCCCCCAGCGGTCCCACGCCCGGATAGCGTGCGCCGGCCAGCGGTCTGGTGCCCCCTTCGTTGGCGAGCCCGGGCGGCAGCGGCGCGGCGGCGGGATACGTAACCGCCGATCCGGGGTATTCAGTAGGAGGGAGGAATGCCCCGCGCGGTCCGCCGGCGCAGGCGGAGAGGGCCAGGAGCGCTACGGCGGCCCATCGGCGGGTGGAGAGGGAGAGGCGCGGCATGGCTCGGTGCGAAGAGGGTTGCGGACCCGGTGGCGGCCGGGTGGGGAGTGGGCGGAAAGTTGCTCCCCCTGCATTCAATATACCCCGGATCGGCAAACAGGCTCACGAACATGGAAAATCCGCCGCTCGACCTCCTCCTCCGCGCCCTGATCGACCACCAGGGCTCCGACCTCCACCTCTCACCCGGCATCGAGCCGCGTATCCGCGTGGATGGCGAGATGATCCCGCTGCGCATGCCCCCGCTCCCGGCCGGCCACATCCAGGCCGTGGTAGAGGACGAGATGGACGCCGCTCTCCGCGACCGCTGGAGCGGCGCCGCGGACCTGGACTTCGCGTATCAATCGCCCGGCCTGGGACGCTTTCGCGTCAACGTGTACACGGGCTCGCGCGGCGTGGGAGCGGTGCTGCGCGTGATCCCGGCGGCGGTGCCGAGCGCCCAGGACCTGCGCCTTCCCGCGGCCGTCACGGGCCTCGCGCGCATCCCCAACGGCCTCGTGCTGGTGACCGGCCCCACCGGCTCGGGGAAGTCGACCACGCTGGCCGCCCTCGTGGACCTGGTGAACCGTGAGCGCGCCGGGCACATCATCACCATCGAAGACCCGGTGGAGTTCACGCACGAGAGCCGCGCCTGCATCGTCACTCACCGCGAGGTGGGGCGCGACGTCGCCTCCTTTCCCGGCGCGCTGCGGGCGGCACTGCGCGAAGATCCCGACCTGGTGGTGGTCGGCGAGATCCGCGACGCGGAGACGATGCAGCTCGCCCTGACCGCCGCCGAGACGGGTCACCTGGTGTTCGGAACGCTGCACACCGGCAGCGCCACCCGCACCGCCAACCGCGTGGTCGACATGGTTCCGCCCGAGCGGCAGCAGCAGGTGCGCGCGCAGTTCGCGGAGGTGCTGCGCGCGATCGTCACGCAGCGTCTCGTGCGGAAGCGCGGGGGCGGGCGCCTGGCCGCGTACGAGATCCTCCTCAACACGACTCCCGTCCAGAACAACATCCGCGAGAACAAGCCGGCGCTGATCGAGGGCGCGATGAACGACCGCGCCAGCGGAATGCAGACGCTGGAGCGGGCCCTGGCCGTGATGGTGGTTCAGGGGTGGGTGGAGGAAGACGAGGCGATGGCCGCCGCCAACAGCCCCGAAAGCCTGCGCGCCGAGATCGGCGCGCTGAAAAATGCACCGAGATGACTTCATCCCGGTGCTTGCTCTTCAGTCGATCGGGCAGGCGCGGAAGCGCGCCGGGTCGGCGGGCGGGGCGCCGCCGGGGTCGACGCGCGCGAGCGCGGCGTCGGGGAGGGCCAGGCTGGTGACGACGCAGAAGTCGCCGCGGCTGGCGCGGAGGGCCGGGTGCAGGAAGACGGGAGCCAGGTCCGGCACCCGGTCCACCAGCACCCACTCCGCGCCGGCCTCGCGCGCCTCGCGCAGGAGCGCCGCCGGGTCCGGGGACGCCGGGTAGATGCGGCTGCGGTAGCCGGAAAGGACGTAGAAGAGCGTCGGCTTGCGCGAGAGCACGACGGCGTCCGCCGGGAGCCTGCCGCGCGCCATCATCGGCACTGCCAGGAGGTCGTGCCACACGGGCGTCAGGCAGGGGAGCGGATCGCCATCCAGGTACGCGCCCGTGCACCGCGTGCCGTCGCGCACGCGCTGCGCCGTGCCGGGGAGCACCACCAGCGCGACCGCCGCCGCCGTCGCGATCGCTCCCCATCGCGGGATGCGCAGCACGGCCGCTCCGTCGCGCACCGTTTCGCCGGCGTACACCAGGAGGAGCGGGAGGATGGGGAGGAGGAAGCGCTCGCCGGACCAGGTGGCGGGCCAGATCAGCAGCAGCCCCGCGTAAAGCGGGAGGAAGAGCTCCGCCGCCCCGGCCCCGCCCAGGCGCCGCGCCCAGCCGGCCAGCGCCAGCACCACGAGCGCGGCGCCCGCGGCGATGCGGAGCGGCTCCATCCCGCCAAGCACCACGGGCAGGTGCTCGCCGAAGTAGTTCGCGAGGTTCTGAGCGATCCTGCCCGCCCAGCCCGCGGCGTCCAGCGTGCCCAGGGAGGGCTGATAAGGATCGAGATAGCGCAGGTGCGACGTGTATCCCGCCGCGCCCAGCGCCCGGCCGCGCATCCACCAGAGCACCGCCGGCGTTCCCGCGATCACCCCCAGCAGCGCGAGATCCCGCCAGCGCCGCCGCAACGTGAGCGACGTGGCGAGCGCGACGATCAGCGGCAGCCCCGCCGAACGCGTCATGTACCCCGCCGCCGCGAGCGCTGCCGCCGCGAGCGCCCAACCCAGGTGAGCACGCCCATCCTCGTCCGGGGCGGCGGCCCAGAGCGCCAGGAGCGCCAGCGCCCAGAACGGGACATCGGAGAGCACCTGGTGAGCGAGCGCCAGCGGTCCGGGGAGGATGGCGAGCAGCGCCCCAGCGGCCAGCGCGACCTCCGGAGTGGACGTGCGGCGCATCCATAGGTACGAAGCCGCCACCGCCGCGCCCGAGCACGCCACCGTGACCAGCTTGAAGCCGATCCACGTGCTCACCCCCGCCTTCATCGCCGCGGCGAGAAGGAGGGGGAAGAGCGGGGGATACTGCGTGTGCGGACGGAGCGCCGGGTCCCAGAGCTCCAGGTACGCGCCGCGCTCCGCCAGCGAGCGGGCCAGCGCCACGTACGCCCCGTTGTCGCCGCCCACGTACGGCGCCGGCTGCAACGCGAAGACCGCCAGCACCAGGTGCAGCAGCGCCAGCCCCGCCGCGATGGCGGAAGCGGGGATGTCTCTCCGTGTCTCGGGGCCTCTGTGTGAGATTGCCGTCACTCGCGTCGCCCTGGGGTCTTGATCGTCGGATGTTTACGCGTTAAATTAGCTAACCACAAAGAGTTATGCGGTACGATGGTGCGTCGGGCCTGTGTTCTTCCGCCTGGCGTTTCCCCTGAGTCGCTTCCCAGCGCCGACCCCCACGGAAGGCGCTCCGAAACGCGAGAATCGCCCATGCGCTCGAACCTCCAGGCCCTCGCGGCCGCCGCTTGCTTCTTCGGTATCGCCGTTTCGCTTCCGCACGAGTCCCGGAGCGCCTCCGCTCCAGCCGAGGGCCCGACCGCCCGCGCCGCCGTCGCACCGGCCGCCCGCGCCGTGCTGAGCGGCGTGGGGATCGAGAAGGCGGAGACCTCCAGGAAGTCCGCCGAGATGTCCGAGGCGCAGAACGCGCTGGCCGCCCTCTCTGGGGAAGTCGGCAAGCAGAGCCACCCGGACGCGCTGCGCCTGGCCTTCGAGGCGTACTTCAACTACAGGGCCGAGCACCCGGAGAAGGTCCGCAAGCCGTATCTTTACTTTGTAGATTACGGGCTGGACAGCCGCGAGCCGCGCGGCTACGTCTTCGACATGAAGGCGCTGCGCGTGGTGGACGGGCCCTTCGCCGTGGCGCACGGGCGTGGGTCCGGCAAGAAGGACGGCGTGCCGACCCGCTTCTCCAACATCGAAGGGAGCGCCACCTCGTCGCTGGGCCTCTTCCTGGCCCAGGAGACCTACCGCTTCTCGGGGAAGGCCAGCGGCAAGCCCTACTCGTCGGTCGGGCTGCGCATGGCGGGGCTCTCGGGCCGCTTCAACAGCGCGGCGCGCCAGCGCCGGGTGGTGGTGCACGGCGCCCCGTACGTGGGCCCCGGCAAGGCCGGCCGCAGCGAGGGGTGCCCGGCGATGGACCAGGCGCGCGCCCGCAAGCTGCTCCCCAAGATCGGCAACGGCGGGATGGTCTTCCTCTTCTCGCCGCTGGACAAGAGCTGGCTGAAGAACGACCCCTGGGCGCACCGTGGCACGCAGGCCCAGGCGAACGGATGATGCGGGCGGCAAGCTCGTAAGAAATACACGGAGGCATGGAGATCGCTGCATCTCCATGCCTCCGTTTTTACTTTACCCGGCCCGGGGATGTGGATCCTGCTGAACCGCGAACCACAACGCGCGTGGCGATGCTTTGTGAAACACGGATGCATCGGAACGTGGACCGTGTTCTCGCCAGTGGCAGCATCTTTGCGCGATATGTTTACTTCTCACGTGGTAGTTCCCTCGGCGCTGTTCGTTTCCTCCAGCAAGGCGAAGTCTCATGGCCATCGGTGAAATCCGGGACTTTCTTGACGCCCATACCCCCCGCCTTCGCTCGCTGGAGGATCGTACTCGCGGAGAAGCTTCCCCCGGCGCCACCCGCGAGGCTCTCACGGAGCTGAGCCTGGCGCTGGAGGAGCTTCGCGTCTCGGAGGAAGAGCTGAGGGTGCAGAGCGACATCCTCACCGACGTGCAGCAGGCGCTGGAGACGGAGCGCGAGCGCTACCACGGCTTCTTCACCCACCTCCCCGACCCGTGCCTGGTGACCGACACGGCGGGCGTGGTGCGCGAGGCGAACCGTGCCGCGGCCGAGCTGCTGGGCGCCCGCGAGGACGCGCTCCCCGGCAAGCCGCTGGCGGTGTTCGTGTCCGAGGAAGACCGGCGCGACTTCCGCGGCCGGATGCTGGAGGGGATCCCGGCCGGCGAGACGGCGGAGTGGACCGTGAGGCTCCACCCGCGCAATGCGCCCCCGGTGCGCGTGCAGGTGAGGGTGAGAGTGGTGCGCGAGGCCGCGGCGCGCAACGGGCTGGTGTGGCTCTTCCGCAACGTGCCCGACGGCTCCGGAGAGCTGGGCGTGGTGCGTGACGAGGCGTCGCTGATGGAGGCGATGCTGGATGCGCTGGCGGCGCCTGCGTGCGCGCTGGACCTGGACGGAACCCTGCTGCGCTGGAACCGCGCCGCTTCCGACGCGCTCGGATGGGGGCCGGAGATGGCCGGCGGCGCCTGCCCCGTGCGCTTCCCCGGCGAGGAAGGGGGCGGCGACGCCCTCCTGCGCACCCGCGAGCGGATGGACGGTGTCCCCGCCGAGGTGATGCGGGCCGGCCAGACGGTGCGGCTGCGCGCCTGCGTGGCCCCGCTGCAGTCTGGCGGCGAGCGGCTGGGGACCTTCATCACCTTCAGCGCCGAGACGGCCGAGGCACGCCCCGCCGAGCGCGATGACGCGGAGGCCATCCTGGCCCAGTGCCGCGCGGCGCTGGCCGGGGGCGGTGCGCAGGAGAGCGTGTACGAGCGCCTCCGCACCTGGATCGCCTCGGGGCTCCACCTGGGGCACCTGCGCCCCGGGAGCCGCCTCCCCAGCATCCGCCAGGTGGCGGACGCGGCGGGGGCCGAGCACCGCGCCGTGGCGGCGGCGTACCGCACGCTGGCCGCCGAAGGGCTGGTGGAGGTCCGCAACCGCCAGGGCGCGTTCGTGGCGGGCAACTGGGAGCCGGCGCCGCCCGCGCTCGGTGAGACGGCCGAGTGGCTGGCCGGGGTGCTGGAAGGCGCGTCCGGCCTGCGCATCCGCGTGCCGCAGCTTGCGGACGTGGTGGCGCGCTGGACGACCTCGGCGCGCATCCGCTGCGCCTGCATCGAGTCCGTGGAAGACGAGCGGGCCGCGCTGGTGGCCGAGATGGCCGGCCAGTGGGGGATGGATGCCTTCGCCGTGGCCCCGGACCGCGTCCGCGCGGACGGGCGGGGCGCGCCGGAAGCGCTGCATGGGGCGGAGCTGATCGTCACCACGGCCTTCCACGCCACCGAGGCGCACGCCGCCGGCCGCTCGCTGGGCGTGCCCGTGCTGGTGCTCGCGGCGGGCGCCGAGATGGTGCAGGCGGCCGAGGAGGTCCTCGCCCGCGGCCCGCTCACCGCCGTCGTAGCGGACCCGGCCTACGCCGCGCGCCTCCGCTTCCTGCGCGGCTCCGAGCGGCTGCGCGTGCTGCTGGCGGAAGACGCGGCGGCGCTGTCGTCGCTCGCCCCCGCGGAATGCGTCCTCCTCACCCCCGCGGCCCGCCAGCGCCTGGGCACCGAGGCGCCCCGGATGCTGGTGCCTCTCCCGTCGTTCGTGTCGCGGACGCCGGCGCGCATCATCGCGGCGTTCCTGATCCAACACAACCTGGCTCCCGCACGCCGCCGCGGCTGATTTCTGGGGGGATGAAACGGCGGCGAGGGACCCGGCCGGGTCCCTCGCCTCCGTTTTTCCACTCTCTGTGCCTCTGTGCCTCTGTGTGAGACCGCCTTTTGAGATTTCTCCTGGTGCTCCTCGGATTGGGCCTGCTGGCGGGATGCTCGCCACGGCGGGTGGCGGAATCGCTCCTCCTGGGCAGCCACTTCGCGCGTACCCAGCGCGTGGCGTACGGCCCCGATGCCCGGCAGTTGCTGGACGTGTACCGGCCGCTGGAGGCGCGCGGGCCCGCGCCGGTGGTGGTCTTCCTCTACGGCGGGCGGTGGAGCAGCGGGTCCAGGGATGAATACCGCCTGGTGGGGGACGCGCTCACCCGGCGCGGCTGGGTGGCCGTGATCCCCGACTACCGTCTGGCCCCGGCCGCGACCTTCCCGGCCTGGGTGGAGGATGGCGCCCGCGCCGTCCGCTGGGCTCGCGACAACGCCGCGCGCTTCGGCGGCGATACGGCGCGCATCTTCGTGGTGGGGCACTCCGCCGGCGGGCACACGGCGGCGCTGCTGGCGCTCGACGAGCGCTTCCTGCGCGGCGCCGGAGTGCCCGCGGGGGCGGTGAAGGGCTTCGCCGCGCTCGCGGGCCCGGTGGATACCCCCTGGACCGATCCCGACGTACAGGCGCTGATGGGCCCGCGCGCCGGCTGGCCCGCCACCTATCCCGCCACCCACATCGGTGGCGCCGAGCCCCCGCTCCTCCTCCTCCACGGCGGTGGAGACCGGACGGTATCGGTGCAGAGCTCCGTGCGCCTGGCCACCCGCATCCGCCAGCGCGGCGGGTGCTCGCGCGCGGTGGTGTATCCGGGCGTGGGCCACGTGCAGATCGTGGTCGCGCTCGCCGCGCCTCGCCTGGAGATCGCGCCGGTGCTGGACGATCTGGACGCCTTCGTGCGCGATCCTCGCCGCGCGGCCTGTCCGGGCGAACCCGCTTCGCCGTAACGCTTTGTGGCTCGGAGTGTGCAAGGGGGTCCGATCCCGATTTCGCACCTCGAACCCAAAGAGGGAAGATGGCGCAGAACGACAATCTCGGCAGCACGGGCGGCACCGGCGGCGACCTGGACGACGAGTTCGGCGTGTACGACGTCCGCTACTACCGTGCGGACTTCGACGGCAACACCTCGCGCCCGCCGACGCATACCTACGAGCAGGCGCGGACCGGCTACCAGCTCGGGCACACGGCGGCGGCCAACCCCACCTACCAGGGGCGCCCCTACACCGAGGTGGAGGTGGAGCTGGAGCGGAGCTACCAGCCGCAGGGCGAGACCCGCTGGGAGCACGTCCGCGACTACGCGCGCCGCGGCTTCGAGTGGCGGTCGCTGCTGGGCGGGCTCGCGCTGGCCGCCGGCGGGTGGTGGGCGGGGAAGCAGCTCCTGGAGGCCTTCAACGACATGGGTGAGGAGGACGAGAAGGAGTACCGCACCCACTTCGAGAGCTACCCGTCGCGTCCGGACACCCTGACGTACGACCGCGCCCGCACGGGCTACACGCTGGGCCACGTGGCCTCGCGCAACCCCGCCTACACGGGCCGCACCTTTGAAGAGGTGGAGCCGGAGATCCGCCGCGGCTTCACCGGCGAGCACGCGGGTCAGTACGACCTGCTGCGCGACTTCTGCCGCTACGGCTACGAGCGCGGGACCGCGCGCCGGGGCACCACGGGCGCGGCGGGCGGCCTGGGCGGCAGCACCGCCGCCGGCGGGCTCGGCGGCTCGGCGGGGCTCGGCGACAACACGCGCGGCGTCGGCGACATCGGCGGCACGCTCTGAGTCACTCCCCGACGGTGAAGGCCCGGGAACCATGGGGTTCCCGGGCCTTTACCGTCAGGGGACGAGTCCTGAGTCCCAAGTCCTGAGTCCTGACCCGCAGTTCAGCACTTGGGACTTAGCACTCAGGACTCAGCTTCTCCCGTTCACACCGCGGGGCGGGCCGCGCGCTTGCGGGGTGCTCCGCGCCGGGCGCGGGTGCCGCGGTCGCCGCGGGCGGCGGCGGCTTCACGCTCGGCCTGCAGCGCCGCGCGGGCTTCTGCGCGGGCCGCCTTGCGGCGGGCGCGCCCGTGCTCGCGCGTCTCCTCCAGCTCCTTCAGGAACGTCTCGGAGGCGGTGGCGAACGCCCCTCGCTTCCGCAGCTCCGTCAGCAGCACGCCGGTGAACTCCTGCACGGCGCGCCGCAGCGAGCTGTCCGACGCGTAGCCGCAGGTGTAAGCCACCGAGAGCACCGTCTGCCCCTGGTCGTCCAGGAGCTCGCAGGCCAGCAGCACGCGCATCCACGCGAGGATGCGGCGTGGGGGCGGAAGGTCCGCCTGCTCGGCCCATCGCAGCAGCGTGCGCTCGGAGAGGCGCAGCGAGGCCGCCAGGTCGCGCCCGTGGCCGCCCTCGGCCACCACCTCGGCGGCCGCCATCAGCAGGGCGCGCGCGCGGCCGGAAAGGTTCGCGGGCAGCGAGCGCTCCAGCAGGCTCTGCAGCGGCCGTCCCTGCGCCGCCCGCAGCCGGCGCGAGATCGCCTCCAGCGTGTCTTCCTCGTCCAGCGCGATGATCTCCTTCACCCCCCACTCGCCCAGCGTGCGCAGGTCGCGCATCCGCCCGCGCTGCACCTCCAGCGCGGCGATCACCGTGGCCGTGGGGAACTCCCACAGCAGCGAGCGCAGCTCGGGCGCGAGCTCCGCCTCCGAGCCATAGGTGCGGCGGTACGGGTCCACCACCACCAGCGCCGCCGGCGGGGACTCCTGCAGGGTCGTACGGAGCACGTCCCAGTCCGATACGAACTGGGTCTGGAATCGCTGGCTGCCGATGCGCCGCATCCGCTCCTTGAACACGGAGTCGGGATGCATCACGATCAGCGGCCTCAGGATCGGTTGCATGATGAATTCTCTCTCTGTCGTCTCGCGTCATACATCAGTCACATCAAGTGTACTCCCTTGATGCATGGATGTCCAGTGTTTCCTCACCCACTCCAGTTTGGGCACCCCAGCGCGCATGTCGGGAAGTGGAAGTCCCCACAAAGCCACAAAGGCACGGAGAGAAGTTTCTCCGTGCCTCTGTGTGAGATCGCCGTTCAGGATCCCTTCGCGCGCTCCTCGGCCGCCGCCCGCTCGCGCGCCTTCCGCCGGTCGCTCGCGGCGCGGCCCCGGCCCATGAAGATGCTCTCGGCCCCCAGCTCCTTGTACTCCGCGAGCTCCCGCAGGAACGCGTGGGTCGCGCGCTCGAAGGCCCCCTCGCGCCGCAGGTGCGTGGGGATGGTGCCCAGGAAGTCCTGCATCGCGCGTCGCAGGCTGCTGTCCGACGCGTATCCGCAGGCGCACGCCACGCTCAGCACGGTACGCCCCGGGTCGTCCAGGAGCGACGACGCCAGCAGGATGCGCATCCAGGCCAGGATGCGGCGCGGCGGGGGGAGACCCGCGCGCTCGGCCCAGCGCAGCACCGTGCGCTGCGACAGGTGGAGGGCGCGGGCCAGCTCGCGCCCCTTGCCGCCCATGGAGACCACCTCCGCGGCCGTCATCAGCAGCGTGCGCGACCGGCCGGACATGGTGGCGGGGAGCGACCGCGCGAGGAGGTTCTGCAGGGGGCGCCCCTGGGCCAGCCACAGGCGGCGGAGCATCCCCTCGGCGGTGTCGTCTTCGTAGATGGAGATGACGTCCGCCACCCCCCACTCGCCCAGCGTGCGCAGGTCGTGCGAGCAGCCGGCGCGCACCTCGATCGCCGCCACCACCGTCACCGAAGGGAACTCCCACAGGAAGCCGCGCAGCTCGGTGGTGAGCTTCCACACGCCGCGGGCGTTCTTCCGGTAGGGGTCCACCACCAGGAGGGTGGAAGGGGGCGCCTCCGCTGCGGCGGCGCGCAGCTCCGGCCATGCGTTGACCGTCTTGAAGCGGAACGACTTCGCGCCGATCGTCAGGACGCGCTCCGTGAATGCACCATTCGGGTGCATCAGGAGGAGCAAACGGCGGGGCGTGGCCATGACGTGTCCGGAATTAACTGGAGCCAGACGAAAGAAGAATGGGCAGTCGGGTGCCCCGGTGCACATTGTTGCTGTGCGTCACGCGGTCACCGCGTCCTGCCCGTAAAACTCCCCGCACATCGGAATTTCAGAATGAAGACCGTCCGCCTTCTCCTCGCCGCCCTCTCGCTGGCGACGCTCGCCGCCTGCGGAACCCAGTCGGTCACCGGCCCCGACGCGGGCGCCCGCCGCGGCGTGACGACCACCACCGCCCCCTCCACCGGGACGACCATCCAGTCGGCCACCAGCACCACGTGCGAGGGCACGCTGGTGGTCTCGACCGACGCGAGCGGCGCCGCCATCACCACCTGCACGGCGCGCGGACCCGTGGTGGGCTCGGGCTCGTAAGCTTGACGGGGGCGGCGTGGCTTTCGGCCGCGCCGCCCCCTGTACCGCTCAGCGCGCCGTGGCCATCTCGAGCGTCCGCACCATCGTGGCGGCGAACTGGTCCGCGTCGTGGGACGCGCTTTCCGACGGCTGCACCTGCACCCCCTCGATCTTCCGGCCGTTGCGGATGGAGTCGAGAAGCGTCTCGGCGCTGAACATCACCTTCGCCTGCCGCTGGTCCCTGGCGGCGGTGAGGGCCTGCTCCGCCGCCTGCTCGGCGCGGTCCCACTCGCCGAGCGAAGCGGCTCCCTGCGCCAGGTCCAGCATCGACCCGGGGATCGCGCTGCGCGCTTCCGGGTCCTTGGCCAGGCGGCTCGCTTCCACCCAGGCCTTGCGGAACACTTCGCGGTCGCCGGTGCCACCCGCCGCGCGCGCGATGTTCGCCACCAGCGAGAGGCGCTCGGTGAGCAGGGTGAAGTGCGGCCTCACCGCCTCGAACACGGGGAGGGCGCGCGCGAAGTATCCCTGCTCCATCCAGAGGTAGGCCACGTCGTGCGCCAGCATCGGCACGCGCGAGTCGGTGGGCCCATACGCCCGGAAGGCCATCTTGGCGTACTCTTCCGCCTGCGTGTGGCGGCCCGTCTCCAGCGCCACCACGAAGAGGTCGTGCGCGGCCCGGCCCTGCAGCGCCGGGATCCCCTTGCGCCGCGCGGCGCGGAGGGCCTTGATGTGCATCCGGTGGGCGACGGGGAAGCTGCCGCGCTTCACCGCCATGTTCCCCAGCGCGAGGTAGGCGCGGGCGTAGGTGTCCCAGTCGCCCACCTGGCGGGAGATCATGATGGCGTGGCGGAACCAGGTCTCGCCGCGCGCGTTCTCGCCGCGCTCGCGGGCTACCTGGCCCACCTTGAGCGCCAGCGCCGCGCTGCGCGGCAGGGCGAGGGCGGCGGCCTGCGTGAAGGAGAGCGCGGCGGCTCCGTTGCGCTCTTCCTCGGCCCACTGGGCGATGGCGCTGCACGCGCCGGCCACCACCTCGCCCGGCGTAGTGTCGGGGGCGGTGAGCAGCCCCGCGATGGCCGCCAGCGGCTCCGCCAGGTCCTGGGGGATCCGCGCCGCCGCCACCTCCGCGAGGCGCTTGCGGCCGGCCTCGGCCGAGAACAGGCTGGCGCGCTGCTCCGGCTCGGCGGTGGCCCAGAACATCACGTTGCGGTACGACTGCCAGAGGAGGACCCCCGTCTCGCCGCCGACCTCGCGCAGGATGTCCATCCCCTCCAGCGACTCGGAGCCGCGGATGAGGGGGGGCGGGGTGCGCCAGCGGCGGGGCTCGCGCTGCGCGGCGGTCTTGGCTCGGGCGGTTCTCATAAAGCGGTCTCCTTGTCCCCCGCAGGGGGTGCTCGGTCTGTACACTTTCGGTAAAGGATACGCGGCGGGCCCCGCCTGCGCCAGTTTCTCGACACCGGAGCCGCCGGTTTTACCCGGCACCCGGTATTGAATCCGACGCGTCACGCACAACGTGCGGCCCCGCGCACCAGGGTTGTACATCTGGGAGTTTATCGGGCGCATACCTATACACCGCGCCTGTCCACTCCGGTTCCTTCTCTACGGCCCAAATGTGTCGGCGGATTCCTGCCGCGCCTCATGGGCCAACACGATCTGCCCGTCCGCCACGTCCACCCGGGTGCGGCCCCCGTGCTCCAGCACCCCGAAGAGGAGCTCGTCGCCCAGGGGGCGGAGGATGCGCTCCTCGATGAGCCGCGCCAGGGGCCGCGCCCCGTTGGCGGGGTCCAGCCCGTGCTCGGCCAGCCACGCCCGCGCGGCCGGCGTCAGCTCCATCTCCACACCGCGGTCGGCGAGGCGCTTCCCCACCTCGGCCACCATGCGGTCCACGATCCGCTCCATCACCGGCAGCGCGAGCGGGGCGAAGGAGATGCGCGCGTCCAGCCGGTTGCGGAACTCCGGCGAGAAGGTGCGCTCGAACGCCCGCGCGTCGTCGTCCGGGGCCGCGTCCGCGCCGGTGAAGCCCGGGCGGCGGCGCGAGAGCTCCTCCGCTCCCACGTTGCTGGTCATCACCAGCACCACGTTCCTGAAATCGGCCTGCTTGCCGTTGTTGTCGGTGAGCCGGCCGTAGTCCATCACCTGCAGCAGCAGGTTGAAGACGTCGGGGTGAGCCTTCTCCACCTCGTCCAGCAGCACCACCGCGTGCGGGGTGCGGCGCACCGCTTCGGTGAGGAGCCCCGCCTGGTCGAACCCCACGTATCCCGGGGGCGCACCGATCAGCCGCGACACCGTGTGCCGCTCCATGTACTCGCTCATGTCGAAGCGCACCAGCTCGATGCCCATCACCTCGGCGAGGGAGCGGGCGACTTCCGTCTTCCCGACTCCCGTGGGGCCGGTGAAGAGGAAGGAGCCGATCGGCTTGCGCGGGTCGCGCAGACCGGCGCGCGAGAGCTTGATGGCGGAGGCGAGCTGCTCGATGGCGCGGTCCTGCCCGAACACGCGTGCCTTGAGCTCCGCCTCCAGGGTGCGCAGCCGCTCCCGGTCGCTCCCCGCCACGGTGCGCGGGGGGATCTGCGCCATGGTGGCCAGGATCCGTTCCACCGCCTCCGCGTCCACGGTGGCCGGGCCGTCGTCGCCGGCGGCGAGTTTGGCCTCGGCGCCGGCTTCGTCCATCAGGTCGATGGCTTTGTCCGGCAGGCGGCGGTCGTGGAGGTAGCGTCCGCTCAGCTCGGCGGCGGCCCGCAGCGCCTCGGGGGCGTAGCGCACGCCGTGGAACTCCTCGTAGCGCTCCCGCAGCCCCTCCAGGATCAGCACCGTGTCTTCCACGCCGGGCTCCGCCACGTCGATCTTCTGGAAGCGGCGGGCGAGGGCCCGGTCGCGCTCGAAGTGCGAGCGGAGCTCCTCGTGCGTGGTGGAGCCGATGCAGCGCAGGCCGGCCGCCAGGGCGGGCTTGAGGAGGTTGGAAGCATCCATGCTCCCCCCGCTGGTGCTTCCCGCGCCCACCAGGGTGTGGATCTCGTCCACGAAGAGCACCGCGCCGGGGCGCTCTTCCAGCGCCTTGAGCACCGCCTTGAGGCGCTCCTCGAAGTCGCCGCGGTAGCGGGTGCCGGCCAGCAGCGCGCCCATGTCCAGCGCGAAGATCTCGGCGTCCTTCAGGGGCCCCGGCACCTCGCCGCGGTGGATGCGCAGGGCCAGCCCCTCGGCCAGCGCCGTCTTGCCCACGCCGGGGTCGCCCACGAAGAGCGGGTTGTTCTTGCGGCGGCGGGCGAGGACGTGGATGGCGCGCCCCAGCTCGCGGTCGCGGCCGATCAGCGGGTCCACCCGCCCTTCGGCGGCCTGGCGGTTGAGATTGACGGCGAAGCGGGCCAGCGCGTCACTCTCTTCCCGCTCTTCCTCGTCTTCATCCCCATCGCCCGCGGGGACGGAGGCGGGAGCGGCGTCCGGCGCGGCGGAGGCGCGGCGCATCAGCTCCATGCGGTCCGCCCCGGATTCCTGCAGGAAATGTACGGCGAAGGAGTCGGCCTCGTCCCACATCGCCACCAGCACGTGGGCGCCGGTTACCTCGTCGCGGCCCGAGCGCAGCGCCTGCAGCGCGGCCTGCTGCACCGCCCGCCGGAAGCCCAGGGTGGGGGAGCTGGCGTCCAGCGGCACCCCGGCACCGGGCTTCATCTCCTCGTCCAGGTAGCGCTCCACCCGGCGGCGCAGGCGGTCGGCGCGGGCCCCGGAGGCTTCCACGGCCGCGGCGGTGGCGTCGTCGTGGAGGAGGGCGAAGAGGAGGTGCTCCAGCCCCGCGTAGGCGTGCCCCCGGCGAGCCGCTTCCAGCACGGCCAGGTGGAGGCTCACCTCCAGCTCCGGGCGCAGCGCGGGGGTGGCCATCGCTACTCCGGCTCCACGCTCAGCACCAGGGGGTAGCCCTCGCCCCGTGCCTCGGCGGAGACGCGCTCCACGCGCGTCTCCGCTTCGTCGCGGGTGTAGGTGCCCGCTACCCCGTAACCCGCATGGTGCACCTGCAGCATGATCTGCGTGGCCTCGGTGGTGGTCTTCTCGAAGTGGCGGACGAGGACTTCCACCACGAACTCCATGCTGGTGTAGTCGTCGTTGTGGAGGAGCACGCGGAAGAGGCGCGGTGCGCGCGTGGACGGCCGCTCGCGGACGGCGACCCCCTCCTCCCTTTCAGGCCGCACCGGCGGCTGCTTCGGCTCGCTCATCACCCAAATCCGGCGGCGTTTCACATCCTTCCCGCGACTGGCGCTGCGCCTGCAACTGCCGGACCCGTAGCCCCGTGCTACAGTATCACACGAAAAGTTCAATGTCGCAACAGGCATAAACACGGTCCCCGCTGGCGGGGCGCCGCATCGGCCGGGAAAAGGGTGCTCCCCGGGCGCCATGATGCGCGGGATCAGGGGATCGCGACTCCCAGGCCGCCGCCCTCGGTAACGAAGGCGGCTTCGGGCATGCGCTCCAGGAGGCCGATGCGGGTGCTGAGATCGCGCAGCCGGTCGGAGGCGTCGCGGATCTGCTGGACGGAGCGGGCGATCTCCGGCTGCCCGTCGGCCGCGCCCGAGGCTTCCATCAGGTGAACGGTGCCGGCGACCACGGCGAGCGGGTTGTTGAGCTCGTGGCGCACCGCGCGGATCAGCTCCGCCACCGGGACCCCCGAGCCGCGCTCGGCCACGGGCGCTTCGGCCAGGAGGGCGGCCAGGGTGCCCGGCTCCGCCGCGTCGGGGAAGGTGTCGAGCCGGTAGCGCTTCACCCGGCCGCTTCCGTCGCTGGCCGACACCTCCAGGCGGGCGGGCCCGCCGGGGATGGTGAGGGCGCGCACCACCCGCTCGCGATCGGCGGCGGCCACGCGCTGCGCCAGCCCGGCCACGGTGCTCCCCCACGACCCGCCGGCGGCGCCCCAGCGGATCTCGCCGGTGGCCATCTCCACGCGGAAGACGAGCTGCCCCGTCTCGGCGGCGACCGCGTCGTAGGTGCGGCGCCAGGCGGCCGTGTCGCGGTCGTTGCGCCACGCGTCTACCGGGATGCGGCGGGCGCGGGCCTCGGCGAAGGCGCGGGCGCCGGCCAGCGCGGAGGCAGCGAACTCCACCACCAGCGCCAGCTCGGCGCGCTCTTCCGCGGTGAAGGGCGGGGACCCGGCGGGGCGCACGACCAGCAGGACGCCGGACGGCCCCCCGGGAGCGGGGAGCGCCGCCGCCAGCGCGGGGCCGGCGCCGAGGTCCTGCTCGCCCGGGTAGGCGTGCGGCTCGCGGGCCAGGTCGATCGTCTCGCGCCAGCCGCGGTGCAGCGCCGCGCCGCAGAAGCTCCCCTCGCCCGGCAGCAGCTCGCCCTCGAACGGGGCCAGGATGCCGGAGCCCGCGCGGAGGGCCAGCAGGTCGCCGGGCTCGGAGGTCGCGGTGGTGGCGGATGCGTGGAGCAGGGCACCCGTTTCGTCCGCAAGGGTGCGCAGCAGCCGGCCAAGCTCCGCCGGGCAGGCGACGCGCTCCGCGATCCGCTGCAGGACCGCGAGGACGGCGGGGTAGCGCTCCGGGGAGACGACTGCTGGAATGGGGGACGGCTCCGTCCCCTGCATGGCGGGGGCGGGAGCCGTTTCCGTGCTGCGGAAGGGCATTGGGACCTGTGCGGTTCACGTTCGGCGGCTGGCCGATCTCCCGCGGGAGACGCCCGGCTCTGCGACCCCGCCTCGCGGCGGGTGTGCTATTGTCGTGTGAAACCTTTCACAACTATAGGATCATGGAGCCCGCCTGCGCAAGCTTCACGTGCGCGCCCACCCTTTCCATGAGCAGGGGGATGTAGCGCGTGGCCGTGGGCGCGGGGAGCCCCGCGTCCAGCGCGGCCCCGAACGCGGCTACCACGCGCGGGTCGAACTGCGTGCCCGAGCAGCGCTCAAGCTCGGCTCGGGCTTCCTCGTGGGCACACTTGCCGCGGTAGGGCCGGGTAGTGACCATGGCGTCGAAGGCGTCCACCACGGCCAGGATGCGTCCCGAAAGGGAGATCTCCGTCCCCGCGAGGCCAAAGGGGTAGCCGCCCCCGTCCCAGCGCTCGTGGTGGTGAAGCACTCCCTGCGCGGCGGAGCGGAGGAAGGCGCTGCGCTCCAGGATGGCGGCGCCGATCAGCGGGTGCCGCCTCATCACCGAGGTCTCCTCGCCCGTGAGCTCGCCCGGCTTGCGCAGGATGTGGTCGGGAACTCCCACCTTGCCGATGTCGTGGAGGAGGCCGCACACCACCAGGTCGCGGAGGGCTTCCTCGTCCAGCGCCAGAGCCGCGCCGGTGGCCACCGCGTACACGGTGACGCGCTCCAGGTGGCCGCCCGTGTACGCGTCGCGCGCCTCCACCGCGTTGGCGATGGTGAGGAGGCCGTCGAGGAAGAGGTGCTCCAGCTGCTGCGCCTGCTCCGCCACCCGCTCCTCCAGCATGCGCTGGTAGGCGCGGTTCTCGGTCACCAGCCGCTGGTGCTCCAGCGCGCGGCGGGCGGCGAGGATCACCTCGTCGACGTTGAAGGGCTTCAGCAGGTAGTCGTCCGCCTGCAGCCGCAGGGCGTCGATGGCCTGCTCCATCGTCCCCGCGCCGGTGAGGAGGATGAAGGCCACCGAGTCGTCCAGCGCCTTCACGCGGCGCAGGAGCTCCAGGCCGCCCATCTCCGGCATCATGAGGTCGGCCAGGATCAGGTCGGCCCCTTCCACCAGGAAGCGCTCCAGCGCGACGCGGCCGTTCTCGGCCACCGCCAGCGAATAGTCTTCGCCCGCGAAGGTGTCCGCGAGGACGCGGCGGATGCCAGGTTCATCGTCTACGATGAGGACCCGCGGAGGGCCGGCCCGCGGGGGAAACATCTCCAGAGACATCGCGGAGTGGAGCGGGAGGCGGGGGTGCTACGGGAGAGGGTGGAATGTAGCACGTAATCCCGCGTGCACCAAGAACTTTCGAACAGAAGTGCGTGAGTGCGTGAGTGCGTGAGTGCGCTGAACCGCGGTAAACGCACTAACGCACTAACGCACTAACGCACTTCTTCTTACGGGAGCAGGCCCTCGCGGCGGCCCATGAAGCCCAGCACGAGGAAGGAGATCACCACCACCCAGATGCAGGCGTACAGCACCGCCACCATCCAGCGCTGCTCCAGGATCTTGGGGAAGAGGATGGGCTTGCCGGCGAACTTGCCGCGCGGCTTGCTGGGGAAGAAGAAGGTCTTGTACGTCTCGATGGTGGCGACCGAGTAGCCGGCGCCCGCAATGGCGATGTAGATCCAGTTGGTGGTGAAGAACGCCATCACGATCGCCCAGCTCAGCGCCACGCCCGGGCTGCGAAAGAACTTGAAAGTCTCGAATCCTTCCACCGGCGCGTCCTTCCACGCCCCGCCGAACGCCGTCAGCCACCCGCCGATGGAGCCCACCGTGATGAGCACCAGCCAGGGGTTGGCGTCCGGGTACGTCTGCATCAGGCGGTTGGCGCCCCACAGCAGCGCCACCAGGAGCACCAGCACCGCCACGAACAGCGACCAGCGCACGGCGCGGCTCTTCACCGGCTTCCCCAGGATGCCGAACTGCATGGGGATGAAGTACTTGGACTGGTCTTCCTCGCGGATGAACGTCTTCCAGAGCTCCAGCGTCAGCCGCTCGCCCGCGTACACCAGGCCGAAGAAGACGGCGAGGTGCGCCGGGGTGGAAAGGTCCAGCTGCACGATCCGCACAAGGATCAGCGCCACGATGGACGCGGTGATGATGCTGCGGGAGTACTTGAGGAAGGTGAAGCCCTCGTGCGGGGCGTCCTTGTACATCCCCCACGACGAGGTGTGGGCGCCCGCGAGCAGCCCGATCAGAATGGCAGGCATCGATCCGTTCATTTGGATGGTAAGAAGGGTCAGCGGTCCATGGAGGCGTACACGGCTTCCAGCAGCTCCATGTCGCGGCGCGCGGCGTCGAAGGTGAAGCGCGGCTCGCGGTTCTCGCGCAGGGCGGGGATGAAGTCCCGCCACATGGCGGCGTAGCCCGGGATGTCGCCCGGGCCGGGAAGGGCCACGCGGCGGCGCCGGCCGCGCACCGCCAGGAAGACGCCGTTGGTCTCGAAGGTGGCGGCGCCCTCGGTGCCGTACAGCGCGGAAAGGCGCAGCCCCTTGAGCGGGGAGCCGATCTCCCACGAGTAGGCCAGGGTGCCCACCGCGCCGCCCTCGTACTCGAAGACGGCCAGGGTGGTGAGGTCCGGCTCGCCGGGGCGCCCGCCGGGGCGGTACCCGGTGGCGCGGCGCACCGGGAGCCCCAGGTTGGCCATGAAGTTGATCCAGTGGATCCCGCCCTCGAAGAGCGCGCCGCCGCCGGCCAGCGACATGTCGCCGCGCCAGTTGGCCACCGTCTGCTCCTTGAGCGCGTTGATGGTGAGGAGGCGCGGCTCGCCCACGTCGCCGCGCTCGATGACCCCGCGCAGCGCCTCCGCCATCGGCTTGTAGTAGTAGTTCTCCGCCACCATCACCCGCCGCGCCGCCGCGTCGCGCGCCGCCCGCACCGTGTCGAAGTCGGCGGCGTGCAGGAAGGGCGGCTTTTCGACCACCACGTGCTTGCCGGCGGCCAGGGCGGCCAGCGTCAGCTCCAGGTGCGTGGTGGGCGGGGTGGCGACGACCACCGTGTCGATGCGTGGGTCGGCGATGGCCTCCTCGTACGAGCCGAAGGCGCCGGCCCCCTTCGCCTTGCGCGCGTACTCCTCCGCCTTGGCGCGGCTGCGCGAGGCGTAGTAGAGGCTGACGCCCTCCATCCCCTTCAACCGCTTGGTGTGGATGCGCGTGGCGAAGCCGCACCCCAGGAAGGCGATGGACGTCACCCCGCGGCCTCCGCGTGGGCGGCGTGGGGGGCGCCCGCCAGCAGCCGCCCCACCCGCAGCGCGTTGGCCGCGATGGTGAGGCTGGGGTTCACCCCGGCGGAGGTGGGGAAGCAGCTTCCATCGGTCACGTACAGGTTCTCCAGGCCGCGGAAGCGGCATTCGGGGTCCAGCGGGGCGGTGAGCTCGTCGTCGCCCATGCGCACGGTGCCCACGGCGTGCGAAAAGGTGGTCACCTTCCAGGTGACGGTGCCCCAGGCGCCCGCGCGGCGCAGGATCTTCTTTGCGCGCCTCACCAGCGCCGCGCGCGCGGCCAGGTCGCGCGGCGAGTAGCGGCTGGTGACGCTCATGCGCGGCAGCCCCCAGCGGTCGCGCGCGCCGAAGTCGACCCGCACCCCATTCTCCGGGCGCGGCTGGTCTTCGGCGATGGAGAGGAGCCCCGTCATGTGGCCCACGAGCGGGGCGCCCAGGCGGGCGAGCGGCTTCGGCAGCCCCACCTCGAGCATGGCGGCGGGCGGCCCCATCACCTGCTGCATGTTCCCCAGCTTGCCGCGCGGCGCGTCCCCGTCATCCACCCCGAAGTAGTAATCGTGGATGGCGAGCTGCTTGTGGTGCTCGTTGGCGGGGTTCGGGTTCCTGGGGAAGATCCCGTACGTCATCGCGTTGCAGTGGCGCATCAGGTAGCGCCCCACGGCCTGCCCGGCCGGGTTCATCCGCTCCAGCCCCGAGGCCAGCAGGAGGTGCGGCGTGGCGAGCGCCCCCGCCGCCAGCACGAAGCTCTCCGCGTGGAAGACGAGCAGCTCGCCCGTCGTGCGGCCGCGGCACTCGACGGCCGCGACGCGGTCCCGTTCGGCCACCAGGCGCACCGCGAGGGTGTCCGGGAAGAGCACCATCCCCCGCGCCACCAGCTCGGGGATCATGCGCGTGGCGACGTCGTTCTTGGCGCCGACGGCGCAGGCGAAGGCGTCGCAGGTGGTGCAGCGCTGGCACCCGCCCGCCGCCGCGTAGTTGATGGCGAGCGGGATGGGGAACGGGTGCAGCCCCAGGGAGCGCGCCGCCTGGCCGATGCGCCGCGAGGGCTCGGCGAGGGGGGGCGCGGGATGCGGATACGGCGCGCTGCGCGGCGGCTCCGTCGGGTCCGCGCCGGCGGTGCCGGAGACGCCAAGGAGACGCTCGGCCTGCGTGTAGAACGGCTCCAGCGCGTCGTATCCAAAGGGCCACGCCGCGGCCGAATCGTTCACGATCTCGGGCGCCACGGCGAAGTCGCCCTCGCGGAAGCGGAACGACGAGCCCCCGTAGTACACCGAGGGCCCGCCCACGCACGTGCACAGGTTCTGCTCGGCCCAGCGGCGGCCCTGCAGGACGCGGAAGGCGCTGTCCGGCGCGTAGGCGGGGGTGCGCACGAAGGCTCCCTCGCCGGCCCAGTTGTGCGGACCGCGCTCCACCCAGCCGCCGCGCTCCACCATGGCCACGCGCCGCCCGGCCGCCACCAGCTCCCACGCCGCCATGGCGCCGCCGAAGCCGCTGCCGATCACTACGGCGTCGAATTCCAGGGATGTAGGGGACGCTGGCACAGGCAGAAACCGCTGGAGCGAAAACGGGGGATAAGCCGCGTAAGTTGCGGCAAGGTGCCGATTCGCGCCAGTGCTGCCACTGCAATCTCACACAGAGGCACAGAGACACGGAGAGGAAACGCGTGCTCTCCTCCGTGCCTCTGTGTGAGATCCGCTTCTTCAGGCGGCGCCGTGGGGGAGGAAGAAGAAGGCGATGCCCAGGATGATGTAGACGGCCAGGAGCTGGATGCCCTCCATCCAGTGGCTCTCTCCGTCGTTGGCGCAGAAGGCCATGATGCCGGCGGAGGCTACGACCGCGAGGACCTCCAGCGGGGTGAAGATGAGGTCCATGGGGCCGCCCTTGCCGATGAAGTAGCTCAGGAAGACCAGCACGGGGGCCACGAAGAGGGCGACCTGGATGGACGAGCCGACCGCGATGTTGATGGCGGCGTCCATGCGGTTCTTGGCGGCCATGATGATGGCGGTGGAGTGTTCGGCCGCGTTGCCGATGATGGCCACCACGATCACGCCCACGAAGATCTCGCTCCACCCCAGCGACTCGGCCGTCTCGGTGGCGGCGCCCACCAGGAACTCGGCCATGATGGCAACGCCCACGGTGGCGATGAGCAGCTTGCCGATGGACTTGCCGAGCGGCTTGTGCGCGTGCGCCTCCGCACCGGCCGAGGGTGCCACGCCGGCCACCGTCGCGGTGACGCCCTCCGCGCCGGGCTTCCCGGCGTCGGAGTGCGCGTCGCCCATGTACAGGTGGCGGTGGGTGCGCAGGGTGAACCAGAGCGAGGCGATGTAGGTGAGGATCAGGACGATGGAGATCTCCAGCGACAGGTTGCGCTCCGCCGCCGTGGCCGTGTTCCCCACCAGCATGTGGAAGACGGCGGGCACCACGAGCCCCACCGCGCTCAGCACCAGCAGGGTGGAGCCCAGCCCCGCCGCCGTGCGGTTGAAGCGCTGAGTCTCGAAGCGGAGCCCGCCCACGAAGGTCGCCAGCCCGAACACCAGGAGCAGGTTGCCGATGATGGAGCCGGTGATGGACGCCTTCACCAGGTCGTAGAGCCCCGCCCGCAGCGCCACGATGGCGATGATGAGCTCCGCCGCGTTGCCAAAGGTGGCGTTCAGCAGCCCGCCCACGCCCTCGCCCACGCGCTCGGCGATCTCCTCGGTGGCGTGCCCCATCTGCCCCGCCAGCGGGATGACCGCGAGGCAGGAGATCACGAAGATCCACATGGGCGGGGAGTGGAGCACCCACTCCATCACCATGGCGATGGGTACGAAGACCAGGAGCAGGTTGAGGACGTTCTCGGCCGAGATCAGTCGCTTCGCCACTCGCTTCTTCCTCGTGATCGGGGGGATGTGCGCGCCCCGCGGGCCGGGGCGCGCACACGTTACCGCACGCGCGGAGCGGGCGCAACCAACTCGCGCGTTCCCGCGCGCGTACCTATGTTTCGCGCCGCATCCAGCCCTCCCCCACCCGTGCCCGCGCCCTGATGAAAGCCACATCCCGAGTCCTGGCGTGCGCCCTGTCCGCCCTCGTCCTGGCGGCGCCGGCCGCGGCCCAGGAGGGGGGGCGCCCCGCGTGGGTGGCGGACTTCACCGTCGTCTCCGCCAACGTGCTCTTCGGCGGCCTCTCGGCGGGGGCGGTGCAGAAGGCGCGCGGCGGGTCGTTCCGCGACGGCTTCGCGCGTGGCGCGGCGGGTGGGCTGGGCGTGTACGCGGGGAAACGGATCGCGGTGGGGCGCTGGGAGGGCGCGGGGCTGGTGGGGCGGCAGGTGGCTTCGGTGGGATCGTCGGTGGTGTGGAACGCGGGGCAGGGGCGGCCCTCGCTGGAGGAGGTCGCGCTCCCGCTGGGCCCGGTGAGGTTCTACGTGCGCCCCCGCGGCGGAGGCCCGCGCGTGAGGGCGCGGGTGGATGCCCTGTCGCTGGCCGCCACGCTGTACGCCGTGGCGCGCCCCGAGCTGGAGTGGGACGCGCGGCGCAGCCTCTCGTCCGGCGCCGCCGTGTTCCAGGCGCCGGACCATGGCCTCTCGCTGGGAGGCGAGGGGGCGGCGGCGCTGGCGTATCCCGGGAACGTGTACCTGGGCGCCACGCGGGGCCAGGACGCGGAGTACCTCGCTCACTCCTTTGCCCACGAGCGCGTGCACAACCTGCAGGCGGACCAGATCTATTTCGCGCTGGGCCGGCCGCTGCAGGAGGCGACGCTCAACCGCCTGCCGGGCGGGCGGGTCCTGGGCCGCTGGGTGGACTTCGACCTCTCCATGCTGGGCATCGCGGCGAGGGCGGCCGCCATCGACGAGCACGGCGGACGGCCGTGGGAGATGGAAGCCATCGAGCTGGTGGCGCCATGAGGCGCGCGTGGATCGCCACCCTGGCGCTCGTGCTGGCCGGCTGCGTGGACTTCGAGGCGCTCCCCACGGACGGTTCGCCGCAGGTGGGCGGCGCCGCCGTCAACCTGACGCTGGACCTGGTGCAGCCGGTGGATGGCCCGGACACCCTGGGCGTTCATGGGTGGGTGGGAGCGCGGCTGGGGGGGCTCCGCTTCGTGGACGACACGCTCCGGGTGAAGGGCCAGGCGGTGGCGCCGAGAGACGGAAGGGGCGAAGTGGCGCGGTTCTACGAGGGCGTGCTGGTGCTCGCCCCCGGGGCGCTCGGCCCGGGCGCGGTGGAGGTAAGGCTGCCCAAGCCGGTGGGCGTGGAGTTCATCCCCGCCACCTTCCAGGCGCCGCTCTGGATGCGGCGCGGCCCCGCGCGGCTGGCCGTGGCGCCGGGCGCCGACCTGGTGTTCGAGATCGCGACCGGCCCCGCGCCCGCGGAGCTCGTGGGGGGCATCGGGACGTGGCGCCTGGAGATCGACCGCGGAGGGAAGTTCCTCAACCTGCTGAGCTCGGGCTCGGTGCCCGCGCGCATCGTGATCCCCGGCGCCTCGGTGCCGGACGACACCTCGCGCACCATCCGCGCGGAGCTCAGGGTGAGCCGGCTCCTGCGCCGGAACCTCCATCCCGATTCCGCGCGCGTCGAGTACCGGGGCAACTCCACGGTGCACTGGACGGTGGACGTGGTGCCGTAGCTCCTCCGTGTGATACCGCCCTTTCGCCGGACCCCGGCGGGCGGTAGTCTGCACCGCGAAGGCCGCGCTCCATCCGGGACGCGGCCCGGGGTGCACGGCAACGGGAGAGCTGCATGTTCCGCGACGACCTGCTGGCGGAGAAGGTGGTGCTGGTGACGGGGGGCGGCTCCGGGCTGGGGCTCTCCATGGCGAAGCGCTTCGCGTCGCTGGGCGCGCGGGTGGCCATCACCGGGCGCAGCGAGGAGCGCCTGCGCGGCGCGGCCGGGGAGATCGACGCGTCGGGCGAGCGCGTCTTCGCGCTTCCGTGCGACGTGCGCGACTTCGCGCAGGTGGAGGCGATGGTGGCCGCCGTGGCGGAGAAGTGGGGCGGGGTGGACGTGCTGGTGAACAACGCCGCGGGCAACTTCCTGGCGGCCACCGAGGACCTTTCCCCCAACGCCTTTCACGCGGTGGTGGGGACGGTGCTGTACGGGACCTTCCACGCCACGCTGGCCGTGGGCCGCTCCATGATCGAGCGGGGTCGCGGCGGCAGCATCCTCAACATCGCCACGACGTACGCCTGGACGGGGTCGGCGTTCGTGATCCCGTCGGCGGCGGCCAAGGCGGGGGTGCTGGCTATGACGCGCTCGCTGGCCGTGGAGTGGGCCACGTATGGCATCCGCTCCAACTCCATCGCCCCCGGCCCGTTCCCCACCGAGGGCGCCTGGAAGGCGCTGATGCCTACCCCCGAGCTGGAGGCCGAGGCGCGCAACCGCATCCCCATGAAGCGTTTCGGCGAGCACGAGGAGCTCACCAACCTGGCCGCCTTCCTGGTGTCCGACGCGTCGCCCTACATCAACGGCGAGTGCGTGACCATCGACGGCGGCGAGTGGCTGGCCTCGGGCGGCGAGTTCAACGGGTTCACGCGGATGCCGCGCGAGGCGGTGAAGGGCGTGCTGCGGGGGATGCGGAAGGGCAAGGAATAACGGCGGTCTCACACAGAGGCACAGAGACACAGAGCAGAGGCCAATGAACGCTGCCCTGGTCGCCATCGGGGACGAGATCGTCGCCGGGCTGACGACGGATACCAACTCCGGGTGGATCGCCGGGGAGCTGCGCGCGGTGGGCGTGGAGCCCGTGGCGGGCTTCGCCGTGACGGACGACGAGGACGCCATCGTGCGCACGCTGGAGCGGGCGCTGGAGGAGGCGGAGTTCGTGGTGTGCACCGGCGGGCTGGGGCCGACGGCGGACGACCTGACCACGGCGTGCGTGGCGCGGCTGGCCGGGCGGCCGCTGGTGATGCACGAGGAGTCGCTGGCGCACATCGAGGGGATCTTTCGCGCCCGCGGCATCGAGATGCCCGCGAACAACCGCAAGCAGGCGCTCGTGCCCGAGGGGTGCACCGTCATCCCCAATCCCACGGGCACGGCGCCGGGGGTGATCTGCCCCGTGGAGCGCGGCGGGCGCACGTGCTTCGTGGCGTGCCTCC
>DASVSA010000351.1:0-5727 GCA_036388335.1 Longimicrobium sp.
AGACCGGACCGGGGTGCTCGACTTCGCACCGCTGCGCGAAGCGGACGCGATTCCGACGCTTGTCCGGGCGGGGCTCTGGCCGGAAGGGCTGCCCCACACCCTGGAACTGAACGCGCTGGGCCTCACCGAGCAGGCGGTCGAAACGCACACGGCAAGGACGGAGGAGCAGCGGAACGAGGAGCAGCGCAGACGCAACCGGGTGGATTTCGGCGGGCGCGCCTTCGACGCCACCTCGCCCGAGTTCGCCGCGGACTTCGCCGCTTTTGCGGAAGCGTCGTTCCGGGACGGAGGGTGGCGTGAGCGGAGCAGGCTCAAGCCCGTCTCCCTGCGTGACCTCCCCGAGAGCGAGCCTCGCGAAGGAGGCGGCGGCAAGGGCACCCCTTCCCGCCCGGCGCCCAGGGTGTCTGAGCCGATTCGGGCCGCGATGGGGCTGGCCGGCGAGATCCTGGCATACCACTTCCTCGCGGCGAGGCACAAAGACCGCTTCAGCGATCAGTGCTGGGTCTCGGAGAACCGCACCAGTCTGTTCCCTGAGCAGGGAGATCCGAGGCTGGGATTCGATTTCCGGGTGCGCACGTCGGACACGGAATGGCTGTACGAGGTGAAGGCGACGACCGGCGACTCGTGCGAATTCGAACTGTCGGACAACGAGTACAGAACGGCTGCGACTGCCTCTCCAGACCGTTCGCGACGGTATAGGATCCTCTTTGTCCAAAACGTTTTCGATCCCCAGCGTTGCCGTGTCATGGAACTCCCCAACCCCGCCGCGCAGGGTGGACAATCGAAGTTCCGGATCATCGGCCGGAGTTCCACCCGGATGAGGTTTGAGCCTGACGGAGGGAGCTGATTCAGCCGTAAGTCGCTCCGCACCGGGACAGGATCAGCCACGCCCATGGCAACATGAGACCCTTCCGGGAGCGTGGCTTCTGCACTCCCGCCCCGCACATTCGGAGGAGCCACTCCGTTATTGGAATCAGCCCCCAGCAGCACGCTGTGTGGGCGCCTCCCTCCGATAACGGGTGCCGTCCGACGGGAGGCCGGCAGGAGTGGGCTGATCAATCCACGCCTCAGTGACGAGTGGCTCCCCAGAATACGGAGCGTGGTATGGCCGAGCCATCCTACCCGCCGCCGCCCCCGGGAAAGGTGTTGATCTTCCGGTGGATCGACGGCAAGGTGCGTCCTCTGTTCGTGGACGCGTAGACGAAATGGGCCGGAGCGGCACGCTCCGGCCCGTTCCATTTCTGGGGGTTTGTGTGGCCCCCTGGAGCAACGGAGGAGATCGGGTGCGGTTTGCTACTCCGCGGCAGGAGCACCTTGACGAAAATAGAGGCGTAAGCTAGGCATAGGGTCCCTGCTCGGTTGCTCGCCGCCCGAGCGAAACCCAATCCGCACATCCGTTCGGCTCGCTCCGTTAATCAGCTGTACCGTTCACTCCACCCGTGCCCACGGAGACAATGGCACGCCATCCCGATCCCGAACGCCGTGCCCGCCACGATGCGGTGTTCCACCGGCTCATCCAGCTCGACCGTGAGGCGCTCCTCGCCGGCATTCGGACCACCCGCACGGAGGAGCTCCCCGCGGAGGTGCTGGCGCGCCTGTACCACGAGCTCTGGACCGGCGGCCGGCGCGACGAGGCGAAAGCCGCCGCCGAGCGCCTCTTCGGTGGAGACGTCGGTGACGAGCCCCGCGGCGTCGGTGAGCCCGAGTACATGCGCTGGCTCCTGCGCGCCGCTTACGGCCGTGTCGCGAGCACGAGCTGGCGTGACCCCGAGGACCTGTACCAGAGCACGTTGCGTCAGATCGTGCGCGCGCTCCGTGGCTCGCAGGGTGCCCAGGCCCACACCGCGTGGAAGGCGTTCTGCTACGACCGGATCGTCGACGCCGAACGGGAGCGCCAGCGGAAGGACCTTTCCTACGTCGGGATGGAGGCCAAAGACCCGGTGACGGGACAGGTCATCGACCTCTCGGACTATGCCTCCGAGCTTCCGTGGCAGGGTTCGGCGGATCCAGATCGCGAGGAGGCCCTCACGCGCCACGTGCGCCAGCGCGTGGAGGAGATTGAGGAGGCGGAGATGCGCGAGATCGCCCTCGACCAGTTCTTCGGCGACCCGCGCACCCCCATCTCCGGCAAGGACCCCTCCGGGCTCGATCGGGCGCCCCTCACGGAGCGCTACAACAAGACGCGGTTCCAGATCATGCGGATCGTGAAGAAGGGCGAGGCCGTGCTCCGGCGCGCCGTGGACGAGTGGACGGAAAACGATCCCGGCCCTGAACGGTAGCCACCGTTCAGAGCGCCTACGCAAGCAAAGGAGACTGACGATGCCGTCCACCAACGAGACCACCCTGGCCGACCTGCTGGCGGAGATCGAGACCGCTTGGGAGGAGCGGGGCGACGACCAAGTGGCAGAGCGGCTCGCCGCCGCCCACCCGGAGCACGCGGACGACCTGTACGCCTTCTTCGAGGCGATCACGACCGACGACG
This sequence comes from Longimicrobium sp., assembly GCA_036388335.1. Taxonomy (GTDB): domain Bacteria; phylum Gemmatimonadota; class Gemmatimonadetes; order Longimicrobiales; family Longimicrobiaceae; genus Longimicrobium. The sequence continues at coordinate 2,483 of DASVSA010000351.1, forward strand.
GTGAGCTCCCGCCTGGTGTGGGAGCCGCGGCCGTGCGCAACACGCTGGCCTGGCTCCGTGAGGAGCACGAGCCCCCCGTCGGCGATCCGCCGCCGGCGGGGGGGACGGGGGGCGCGCCGGGCGCCCCCCCGCGGAACCTGATGGGGTTGCTCTGCGACGAATCCGGCAAGGACCCGGGCACCGTGGCGTCCGCCATCGAGGACGCACCCCTGGAGCTGATCACCGCCTTCGCTACTTATCCGCGGCTCGTTCCGGACGCGGCGCGCGACGAGTTCGCCAGCCGCTCGGCGCGCGCGCTCCGGATCGACGAGGCCCGGGTCCGGCGGAAGTTCGACGATGATGCGCAGCTCCCGATGGCCGCTTCGCGCCACGGCGCGTACGCCGCGCCCCCCTCCACATATGAAGAGCTCCTCCGCCAGTTCGGCGTTCCGGCCCGCGTGCGGAAGCTCTGGATACGCTTCAACCCCAGGCCCTGAGGTCCCCCATGAGAAGCCTTGAGCACGCCCGCGCGCACGCCCGCCAGCTGCGCGGGGAGATCGGGCCACACCCCGAGGGGTTCGCGGAGCGGCTGACGGAGTACTTGCGCCGCGAGCATGGAAAGTATCTGACGGCGCTCGCCCCCGCCGCCATGGGGGGGAGCCAGGCGGAGATCCGGCTCGGAGACCCCATGCTCCGCTACGACCGGCGCCTGGACGCGCAGCCGGACGAGAGGCTGCTGGTGATCGCGCACGAGACCGGGCACCTCCGCCTGCACAAGCGCGTCTCTGATCCGTCGGTGCCCGCAGACCCGCTGCTGGGGTCCGCATACATGGGCACCGGCGCTCCGGGGGTGGCGCGCTACAGCGAGAAAGCGAAGGAGGAGGCCGAGGCCAACGCGTTCGCCGCCGAGCTCCTATGCCCCGCTGGGGAGGCGCTGGCTGAGTGGCGCGGAGGCGCGTCGGCGCCGGAGATCGCGCGCGAGCACGGCGTTCCGCTCCGGGTAGTCCACGCCCAGCTCGCCCAGGGACTGTACCAGCACGGAAACACGCCGGACGAGGCTGCGAGCGCCGCGCCAGGCGCCGGGTACGACATGACCCGCCGGCAGGAGGACGCGGCCGTCGAGACCGGCCGCCCCGTGCTGGTGGATGCGGGGCCGGGCACGGGAAAGACTCGCACGCTGGTACGGCGCACAGAGTTCCTGCTCGGCCTCCCGGAGGTGCGGCCCGACCAGCTGCTGGTGCTCACCTTCACCAACGAGGCCGCCGAGGAGCTCCGCGAGCGCTTGGCGGGGAGGTTCGGGGACGTGGTGGGAGAAGGGATAGAGATCACCACCTTCCACGCATGGGGCTACGTCTTCCTGCACCACTTCGCGCACGCGCTCGGGATGGAGTCGGAGCTCACCCTGCTGGACGACTCCGCGCAGGCCGAGCTCGTCACGCAGGTGCTCGCCACCACGGGGTGCGACCCGATCCTGAACCTCAAGGACCCGGACGCGACGGCACGCGAGGTGGCCCGCTACATCGGCTTCCTGAAAGACCGGCTCTGGACTCCGGACGACCTGGAGCGTGAGCTCGAGCGCTGGACGCCGGGGGAGGGGGAGGACACGCGGGCCCAGGGCACCGCGCTGCTCGCCGTCTACCGCGCGTACGAGGCGGAGAAGACGCGCCGCAGTGCTGTGGACTACGGCGACCTGATCCTGCTCCCGATCCGCATCCTGGAAGCGGACGCCGGGCTCCGCGCGAAGCTCGCCGCCAAGCACCCTTGGGTGATGGTGGACGAGTACCAGGACGTGAGCGCGGCCGTGGCGGCCCTGCTCAAGCAGATCTGCGACGAAACCAACCCGCCGTGGGTGGTGGGCGACTCGCGGCAGGCCATCTACCGCTTCCGCGGAGCGCACCCGGCGAACGTGGACGACTTCCCTCGCGACTTCGCGGGCGCGTCGCGCCACGAGCTGGACGTCAACTTCCGCTCGGGCGAGGCGGTCGTCTCCACCGCCAATCACCTGGCCGCCCTGCTGGCGGACGCCGGCTTCGAAGGGGAGTCGCCGGTCCTCTGGAGAGCGGACCGGGACCTCCCGCCCTCCGCCGGTCCCGCGGTGGCCATCGCAGAGGCCAATTCCGACGTGGCGGAGCGGGAGGGGATCGCGACCCAAGTGCGTGCCTGGCTGGACGCCGGAGTGGCGCCGGCGGACATCGCCGTCCTGGCTCGGCGCAACGTCGACGTGCGCCAGATCTCACTCGCGCTCAACCGGCTGAAGGTCCGCGCCGTAACCAGCGGCCTGGTCACCGCCGAGGGCGCGGCGGGCGACCTGGCCGCCGTGGCCGCGCTGCTGGACGCGCCCCGCGCCGCCATCCCTAGGCTGGCCTACGCGCTGTTCCGGCGCACGGTCCCCAGGGCGCCGCTGAATGCCGTGATCCGGCACATGCTGCAGTCGATGCAGCCGGATGGGAGCTTCGACGCCACGCCCGTAGCGGGCGCGGAGGGAGTGGTGGAAACCATCGCCCGGCTCCGCGAGGAGCTGGCTCCCTTCCGCTTCTCCGGCGACGGGTGGGAGGTGCTCTGCGCCTTTCTTTTCGGTGGCGGCCCATACCTGCGCGACCTGCTGGACCGCGCGGGCGACCCCGAGGCCGGCCTCGCGGTAGAGGAGATCGTGACCGCCCTGTGTGTGGCGGCCGCCCACCGGTACACGCACCCCGGGCTGGAGCCGTGGCGCTCGCGGATCGGCTTCGGCCAGCGCCTCCGCACCATGCTTTCCCAGGCCACGCCGCCGCTCGCGCCCCCGCCTGCGCGGCACGACGCGGTGCGCGTGATGACGTGCCACGCGTCAAAAGGGCTGGAATTTCCGTACGTGGTGGTGGCCGGGCAGACCCTCTCGGGAATGCGCAGCGATCACGCGTGGCTCCCGCCCACCCTGCGCCCCGACCCCGAGGATGACGCGCGCCAGGCCGACTCGCTCCTCTTCGTGGGCGTCACGCGGGCGCAGCGTGCCGTGGTGGTCTCGTTCGCCCGGAGCGCCAGCGGCACCGACCGACGCGACCACCAGCGGGAGCGTCCGCTGCTGCTTGAGCGCTGGGCGGCCCAGGCCGCGGTCCCGCGGCTCCAGTGGGAGACCGCCCGGGCGGACAGCGAGTCATTCCGTGCCGTGGCCGTATGGGGGGGCGAGTACCCGGCCGAGATCCCCGCCTACGCGCTCGCCTCGGGTGGCTGCGCCATCCGCACCTACCTGCAGCGCAACCTTGCGGCCGAGTTCCCCAGTGCCGGCGAGG
>DASVSA010000352.1:0-4294 GCA_036388335.1 Longimicrobium sp.
GTAGCACCCGAGCAGGTCGAATGGCTCACCCAGCACCTGGAGATCCGTCTTCGCGCCGAGCCTACCCGCGCGGTCGCTTCGGTGTGCTCCGAGGCGGACGAGCGCTCCGGGTTCGACCCAGGCAGCCACATGGCTCTGGTACGGCATGCGGTGGCGAATCGGCGATGGGCCGTCGACATAAGAGCAGAGATCAAGGGGTCACGGCCCCTCCCTTTCCTCGGGCTCCCGGCCGAAGATCAGGGGGAACCATGAGCGCGCTGCAGCTGAGTGAGAACATGCTCCTTCAGGTGGGTAATGATGGGGGAGCGGAGCAGATGCGCGTGCTGTGGCTGGAGCCTGCCCGCGTCGCATCTCCCCGGGCGGCCGTGATATTCACGACCCGGAAAAAAGGAATGCCGGAGTGGCGCGAGTGCTCGGAGCTCTCGGCGGGTATCGCGTCGGGGCTATACCTGCTGCCTGCGCGTGACGAGCTTCTCGTCCGTGCCCTTCGGGACGAGGAGGAGCTAACGGACCTGGAGAAGGAGAAAAGGAACGCCAGATTCGATCTGATCAAGGACATGGTCCTCGATCCGGAGAGGCACGTCCTTTACGCCGACGCGCGGCGGAAGATGATCCTCGAAGTGTGCCGGCTCCGCGGTACACCGACGAAGACGATCTACCACCACCTACGGCTTTGGTGGCAGAGGGGCCAGACAGCGAACGCGCTTTTGCCGGACTACATCAACGTCGGTCGACCAGGTTCCCGTGTATGCGACGACTCCTCGCAGCGTCCCAAAGTGGGGAGGCGGCGCAAGACCAGGGAAGGAGAAGCTTCGACCCAGGGGACGAACGTAGATACCCGCACGCGGAAGCTACTCGTCCTCGGCGCGGAGAGGTTCTACGAGAAGCAGAAGCTCAGCATGAAGGCTGCGTTCGATCTCACCCTCAAGTCCTACTTCACAGTCGGTCATATCGTAGAGCCAGATGGCACCCTGGTTCCGCAGATCATCGGTGGGGACGATTGTCCAACGATCCACCAGTTCGAGTACCACCACGACCAAGCTCTGCAGCAGAAGGCGGCGGCTATCCGACGCAAAGGTCTCAAGCGGTATCTGCTTGAAGACCGTCCCAGGCTCGGGACAACCGTGTACCTCGCGCCCGGACCTGGCTCCCGGTATGAAGTGGATGCGACCCGCGGTGACGTCGCGCTCCTTAGCTCCTTGCGTCGCACGCGGATCATCGGCCGGCCCGTGATCTTCATAGTACGCGACGTGTTCTCACGGATGATCGTCGGGTTCTATATCTGTCTGGAAGGGCCGAACTGGACTGGGCTGAGGATGGCGCTGCAGTCCGCCATGATGGACAAAGTGGAATTTTGCCGCCGGTTCGGACGCGTGATCACGGCGGACGAATGGCCCTGCGCCCACCGGCCAGAAACCATCTTCGGGGATCGTGGACCCGCCGAGTTGCTCAGCAAGCACGCTGATTTCCTGTTCAACTCCTTCGCGATCCGGGCTGACAACGCGGCACCCAGCCGCCCCGACTGGAAGCCTGTCGTCGAACGCTTTTTCCGTACGATGAACGACAAGGGCGTTCACTGGCAGCCAGGGGCAGTGCACGGCGCGCGCTCCCGGGGTGAGCCGGACTCGCGTTTGGAAGCAATCCACACGCTGGAAAGCTTCAACCGGCTCTTCCTCGAAATCGTACTGCACTACAACAACCACACTTGGCTGGAGCACTACAACGCACCGGAGGACGTGCTGTACGACGAGGTGCCGCTGGTCCCCATTGAACTCTGGAAGTGGGGCGTCGAGAACCGCGGCGCCCCGCGCCCCGTGGCGAGCTTCGACGACGTGCGACGCAGCCTCACCCGGAAGTACGAAGCGACCGTGACTCCCGACGGGTTGCATGTGCCCGGGCTGGACCTGCTTTACACCTGCGACCGTGCCGTCGAGGAGGAGTGGTTCGACCTGCAACGCGGCCGCCGGCGCCCGCGCGTCGAAATGGGCATCGATGACCGGGACGTGTCCGAAGCGTATATCCGGCTGGACCATGGGCGCCTGGTGGAGCCCTGCACGCTCGTACCCAAGCACGAGCAGTTCCGGGGGCATGGCCGGGACGAAATGATGGATGAGCGGGCCTGGGCAGCCGTTCTGACGCGGGAGGCGGAACGAGATTCCGCCCAGGCCCGGGTCTCCCACCTCCAGCGGATGGAGAACATCAGCAGAGAGGCGGCCGCGGCACGGGCGGATGCCGTCGAGGAGGAGGGGAGCAAACCGAAGATTGGGAGCCACGCCGACCGCACCGCGGAGCGCGACCGGGCGCGCGCCCAGGAGCAGCTCGCAGATCGGCCGGGGCAGGACGCCGCAGCCGCCGGAGGAGCACCGTCCGGCGACGACGAGGAGGAGGAAGTCCCTCCTCCGCACGACATCGCACTTCTCCGCGAAACTTGGGAGGATGATTCATGAGCGCTGACGCTTCCGACCAGCCGCTGCGCGGGAGTGGCTGGTGGACCCGTGCCGAGTACCTTCCCCAAGAGATCGGGGGGTACCAGGGAAATCCCAGGATTGAGGCGCTTCCGAAGATATTTTCGAAGCGAGAACTCGCGAAGGGACTGGGCAGCCGTCCTGAGTACCGCGAGGAAGAGCGGGAGCTACCTCCCGAGGTGCGGCAGCACGCCACGGTCACGGTTCTCTCCTTCGTCCGTCCGCTGTCGATCCACAACGACCTAGCGGTGAAGATCTCGAAGTTGCTCCGGAACGGCTACGTGGCGCGGAATCCTGTGCTCCCCCGGTACCGGACGGACATGGAGGCGCGCCTCGTCAGAAAGAACAGGCGGAAGCCCGGTCCGAGGAGCACGGGCATGTCCCTGTCCGGACTCAGCGGTGTCGGGAAGAGTACCGCATTGGAGGCGATCCTCGACATGTACCCTCAGGTGATCGAGCATGTCGAGTACAAGGGTAAGCCGCGTCTGGAAGCACAGGTGGTGCACCTGACCCTGCAGTGCCCGCCGGATAGTTCGGTGCGCGCCCTGTGCGTGCGGTTCATACGAACGCTGGACGACCTGCTTGGAGAGACCTACACAAAGGACTATGTAACTTCCCAGACGCGCACGCCCGCGCTGATCGATATCATGAAGCGCCTCGCGTCGATCCATGGCCTGGGGCTGCTCGTGATCGACGAGATGCAGCACCTCGCGAGCGCAAAAAGCGGTGGGGAGCGAATCCTCCTGAACACCCTGACCGAGCTCGTCAACCTGATCGGAGTGCCGATCGTCATGGTCGGCACGCCCAAGATGATGGAGATGCTCGACAAGGAGTTTCGTCACCTGCGCCGCGGCACCGGCCAGGGTGAGGTCCACTGGGATCGCATGCGCCGCGACACGCCGGCGGGCGAGGCCGAGTGGCAGATCTTCTGTGAGGCCATGTGGACGTACCAGTATGTGCAAACGCCTTCCCCCCTCACGCCCAAGCTCCTAGACACTCTCTACTTCCACAGCCAGGGTATCACGGATGTGGTCTGCAAGCTGTATATGCTAGCGCAGGATCGCGCGATCGCATCCGGTCTCGAACGCATCACGGCCGGGCTGATCAATTCGGTGGCAAGGGACAGCCTCGGATCACTACAGAAGGTCTTGAAGGCACTCAGGCAGAACAGGCGGATCAAGGGGATGGACGACCTTATCGCGGACGGCCTGACGCGGATCGTAGATGACGGGATGCGTGCGACACAGGAGCTGGTGCCGGGTGCTGCGCCTGCCGGTGAAGGCTCGGACGGGGAGAAGGGCGGCAGGCAGGGCCGCGGCACGCCCACCCAGTCTGCTCCCTCGGCGCCTCCTTCTCCCCCTCGTAGCCGCGGGACTCCTGCGGTCGGGACAGACGCGACGTTGATGGACATCGTTCGGGCTGGCGCCGTGGCGAAGCTTTCTGCGTATGACGCGTTGCTCGACGCAGGGCTGATCGCTGAAGACGCGGTCGGCGTATGACCGGCGTCTTCCCAACCCTCCAGCGCGAGGAGCTCCTATACAGCGCGTGCGCTCGGTTCCAGGACCTCTTCCGGTATCCCGGGGGACGTAGAGTCGCGGAGGCGCTGTTCGGATCCCGCGAGTACACGGCCATTCTGGACCTGCCTACGGACCTGGATGCTCTCGTAGGCAACCTGCCCTCGGGGCACCCTTACACGAGCGACCAGCTGATCCAGGACCACTCCACGCTGCCCTACTACGCCCACTTCATCGCCGCGGACCGCCTGTCCCGCATCATAGACCGGATGCGCGCGGGTGGTGAAGGGGCACGCGTGCCGACGATGCTTGGCG
>DASVSA010000353.1:0-1729 GCA_036388335.1 Longimicrobium sp.
GTTACTCACAAAGACACAGAGACACGGAGAAGAGCGTTTCTCCGTGTCTCTTTCTCCGTGTCTCCGTGCCTCTGTGTGAGGTCCGCTGTTACGACTGGTGAGCGCGCCCGGACTGTACCAGCCGCTGCCGCGCGGTGTTCCCCGGGACGGCGATGTGCGTGGCCGGGTCGTACTCCTTGCCCACGGCCGGGCTGCCCTGCGGCACCCAGACCTGCGTGACCGTGCGGCTGTAGCCCTGCGGGATGTAGCGCACGTAGTAGCCGTCCGGGTGCAGGTTCCAGCGGCCGCTCGGCACGGCGCGGCTCCCCTCGCCCATCGGCGCCATGCCGGCCAGCACCGCGGCGGCCTCGAGCTGCTGGAAGCTGGTGCCCGGCGTGGTCAGCATCTGGCGAAGCTGCGCCTCGGCCTGGAACACCTGGCGGACGAGCGGCGGCACGCGGCTCATGGCCGCCTCCATCGCGGGGCCGGGCACCAGGTCCAGCGCCGTGCGGTTGAGGGCGGTGAGCTGGCGCGGCGTCAGCAGGCGGGCCGCGGTGGCTTTGTGCTGGGCGCTCAGGTCCTCGAACTTGGCGCGGGCGATGATGGCCCACAGCAGCGTCTGCACGTCGCTCTGCTGGATCTCCGGATGGTTCACCGAGTTGCGCAGGATGGTGGTCACCGCGTCCTCGGCCGGGCCCTTGGTGGGCGCGTACAGGTAGCCGTCACCGCCGCCGGGGCCGTGGGTCCCCGCCTTGAGGCAGTAGCTCTGGGTGAGCATCTCGTAGTATCCCGGCTGCAGCACGAACCCGCCGTTGGGCGTGCGCTGCAGCTGGAGCATCGAGCGCTTCGACTCGCGCGGCGTGAAGTTGTCGAGCGAGTCCACCGCCCAGCGCGCGTCCGGCAGGCTGGTGGTGATCGGGTGGTCGCCGCGGAGCACCGCGTCCACGTTGAGGCGGCTTGCCGCGCGGCCCAGGGTACGCCCCAGCCCGCCGATCTGGGCCGAGGCCGCGTCGGCGGCCGTGGCCGTAAGCACCAGCGCGAGCGCGGCGGGCGCGAAGCGTCGAAGCAAGGAAGGCATGTGCAGCTCCATGCGGATGGGTGGAAGGAGGGAAGCCCGTCCATCAGGACTCCCCACCCGGCATTCTAAACAGAAGTATGTCGGGGGGACAGGATTTCGTCACCGGGTCAGATGACCCAACCGACAGCTCTGCCTCACACAGAGACTACTGCGCGTTCTCCTGCCGCGCCTCCAGGCGCTTGCACGCGGCGAGCAGGTGCTCGCGGATCGTCCCGGTGGCCTGCGCGGCCTGAGTGCGGCAGAGGGCGATCTGGTCCTCCATCGTCTCGACGTGCGGCTTCGACTTCGGCACGTCGCCCATAACGGCGCGGGTCATGGAGTCCGCGTGCCGGGCGACCGCCGCGACGGCCGCGGCGGACTCGGCCGGCGTGAGCTCCGGCTGGGGCGCTTCCATCAGGATTTCCTGCGTCCCCTCGTCCGCGGGAGGTGTCGCGGCAGGCTCGGGATCGTCGCCGCCGCAGGCCAGGGCGGCGAGGAGGAGTAGGAGGGTGCTCTTGCGCGCGTCGGGCATCGGTTGAGGTAGTAGGACTAAAGAAGGAACAGCAGGGTTCACACAGAGGCACAGAGACACGGAGGAGCGCTTCTCTCCGTGTCTCTGTGCCTCTGTGTGAGATTGCTGTTCCTTCTTTAGTCCTACTACTTCAACCGATGCCCGACGCGCGCAAGAGCACC
>DASVSA010000354.1:0-11637 GCA_036388335.1 Longimicrobium sp.
CCCCGCCGAACCCTCCGAAGCCCCCGCCTCCCCCGAACCCTCCACCGCCCCACCCGCCGCCTCCACCGAAGCCGCCTCCGCCCCAGCCGATGGGGAAGGGGATGATCACCGGACCGCCGCCGCGCCGCCCGCGCCGTCCTCCGCCGCCCCCTCCGCGCCCGCGGAACATGAGGAAGAAGAAGATGAGCATGAGGATGACGAAGCCGGGGCTGATCCCGCCCCTGCCGCCCCCCGATGGCCTCGTGGCGCGCGGTTGCGTCTGCACGGGAACGCCGCCCGTGAGCTGGAAGTTGAAGCGGCGCGCGTAGTGCCCCGCGATGTGCCGCACCCCCTCCACGATGCCGGGCCCGAACTGCCCCTGCCGGAAGGCGGGGAACATCACCTGGTCGCGGATGCGCCCCGCCTCGGCGGCGGTGATGAAGGTGTTGGTGCCGTAGCCCAGCTCGATCTTGAGCGACCGTTCGTTGGGCGCCACCATCACCAGCGTCCCCAGGTTGGCCGTGGAGTCGCCCACCCCCTGCTGGCGCTTGCCGATCCCCCACTCGCGCAGGATCTGCAGCGCCACCTCGTCGCGGGGGCGCCCGTTCAGCGAGGGGAGCGTCACCACCACGATCTCGCCGCCGGATTTCTGGCGCACCTCTTCCACCACGGCCAGGATCTCCGCCTCGCTCTGGGCGTCGATGATGTTGGCGAAGTCGTTTACGTAGCCCGTGGGGCGGGGAATTTGCGGCGCCTGCGCCGCGGCGGCCCCCGTCCACAGGAGCGCGGCGAGCGCGGCGGCCATCCACCGTGGGCGCGGCGTTGCTTGCTCCCGGTGGGGGGCATCCGTACGTTGCATCCGTCTGATGATCAGTCCAACCTCCGGAGCTCGTTCTGATGAAGCGACATCTCGTTATGCTGGCCCTGCTCGCGGCCGCCGCGGCGTGCGGCACCGACCCGAAGGTGGTGGTCCGCGCGTCGCTGGAGCCGGGAGGAGCCCCCATCTCCGATCTCCCCGTGCAGCTTCTCCCCTACGATCGGGACGCGCTGATCGATTCACTGGGGAAGGCCGCCGACGATCCTGAGCCGGAGCTTCCGCAGGAAGTGCTCCAGCAGCAACAGGCCCTCCAGGCCGAGGCCGCCGCGGTGCGCCAGAAGGGCGACACCGCGCTCGCCCGCTGGAACGCCGCGCGGCGCGCCCTGAGCGCCCAGCTCGCCGCCCACCAGCGCGCCCGCGCCGCCTGGGCGGACAGTGCCTACAAGGACTTCCCGGAGGTCGCCAAGGCCGCCGCCACCGCGCGCGAGCTCTCCGAGGCCGCCGACACCACCGACGCGAGCGGCCGCGCCGAGCTCCCCGCCGACGAGGGCCAGTACTGGGTCTACGCCCGCTACGTCCTGCCCGAGACGGAGCTCGAGTGGAACGTGCGCATGACTCACACCGGCGACAGCACGATCGTCCCGCTCACGCGCGCCAACGCCAAAGAGAAGCCGCTGTTCTAATCTCAAACAGAGACACGGAGGCACGGAGATGAAGTCATCTCCGTGCCTCCGTGTCTCTGTGTGAGCTACTGGTTATACGGGCGGCGCGCGTCGTCGATCGTGCGGTAGCGGTCGCGGAGCTGCGTCTCGCGGCTCACCAGGGGGACTTCCTGGCCGCGGATGAAGACGCGGTTGACGCTGGTGAGCATCTCGAACGGGTCGCCGTCCCACACCACGACGTTGGCGACCTTGCCGGCCTCAAGCGAGCCGTAGCGGTCCGCCACGCCCCAGATCTGCGCCGGGTACAGGGTGACGGCGCGGAACGCCTCGGCCCAGGGGAGGCCGTAGGCCACGGCGTTGCCGGCTTCCTGGCGCAGGTTGAAGGCCTGGAAGGTCTCGCCGCTGGTGATGGCCACCTGCACGCCGGCCCGCCGCAGCCGCGCAGCGTTCTCGTACGTCGCACCCAGCGATTCGAAGCTCTGCGGCAGGTTGTTGAGCACCTTCACGATCACGGGGACGCGGGCGCGGGCGAGATCGTCCGCCACCATCCACGCCTCCGTGCCCCCGGTGACGATCAGCCTGAGCTCGTACTCGCGGGCGATGCGCAGGGCGAGCTGGATGTCGCTGGCGCGGTGCGCCTCCAGCACCAGCGGCTCGCGCCCGGCCAGCACGGGCTGCAGCGCCTCCAGGTCCAGCCGGCTCGCCGAGTAGTCGCGCGTCTCCCCGCGCTCGAACGCCTGCCGGTTGCGCGCGTAGGCCCGCGCGTCCTCCAGCACCTCGCGCAGCCGCATCGAGACGGCGGCGCGGGGCCCGCCCACCGACCCACGGGCGTTCTCGCTCATGCTGGCCCACATCCCGACGGGGGAGACGATCGTCATCTCCTCCACCCGGTTCCCCGCCAGGTCGATGAGCGCGCCCTGGCCGGAGATGAGGCTGCCGCCCGGGCGCGTGACCGCCGTGGTGATGCCCGCGATGCGCGTGATGGGGATCACCATGGCGCGCGGGTTGATCCCCTCCGTGACGTTGAACGCCGCCTGCACCTGGTCGGTGCCCTCGCGCTGCTGCGCCACGTCGCGGATCTCGGCGTCGTTCGTCTCGATCTCCCGCAGCCCCATCTGCGTGCTGCTCTCGATGAGGCCCGGCGTCACCCACTTGCCCCGCGCGTCCACGCGGATGGCGCCGGCCGGGACGGCCACGCCCATGCCCACGGCGGTGATGCGCCCGTTCTGGATGACGACGGTGCCGCCGCGGATGGGCGTGCCGGCCGCCGTGTACACGTCGCCGCCCTCGATGGCGATGGTCTGGGCCACGGAGGGCGCGGCGGCGAGGGCGAGCCCCGCCGCGCAGAGTAAGATCCGGTTCATCGCTGTGCCTCCGCCGGGAACAGCCCGACCTCGAAGTCCGTGCGCGGCTGCCGGCCACGGTTGGCGCGGTCGTACATCAGCGCGCCGTCGATGTACACCCGGTCCGCGCGCGCGTACACGCTGAACGGGTTGTGCGACCACACCACCACGTCCGCGTCCTTGCCCGTCTCCAGCGTCCCCACGCGGTCCTGCACGCCCAGCGCCCACGCGGCGTTCGCGGTGATCCAGCGCAGCGCGTCGTTCTCCGACACGTTGACGCCCGCCTCGCGCCCCGCCTGGATGGCCTTGGCCGCCTCCTGGTTGAGCTTCTGGATGCCCGTGGGGTCATCCGAGTGCACGATGGCCCGCGCCCCGGCGCTGTGCACCAGCGCCACGTTGGCACGGGTGAAGTCGAGCGCCTCCATCTTGAACCCCCACCAGTCCGCCCACAGCGAGCCGCTGATGCTGTCGCGCGCCATCAGGTCGCGCACCTTGTACGCCTCCACGCCGTGGTGGAAGGAGCGGATGTGGTAGCCGAACTCGCGCGACAGGTCGATCATCTGCGCCATCTCGTCGGCGCGGTAGCAGTGGTTGTGCACCAGGATCTCGCCGCGCAGCACGCCGGCCAGCGTCTCCAGCTCAAGGTCGCGCGTGGTGCCGCCGGCGGGGCCGCCCGGCGCCGAGCCCTGCCGCCCCGCCGCCGCCCCTTCCGTGGCCTGCCCGCGCTCCGCGTCCGTCTTGCGGCGGTACTCGGCCGCGCGGATCCAGGCGGCGCGGTAGCCGGCCATGTTGCCCATGCGCGTGGCCGGGCCGCCGCGGTTGCCGTACACCCGCTTGGGGTTCTCGCCGCACGCCATCTTCAACCCGTACGGCGCGCCGGGAAACTTCATCCCCTGCGCCGTGCGCGACGGCACGTTCTTGAGCGTAACGCTGCGCCCGCCAAACAGGTTGGCGGAGCCGGGGAGGATCTGCATGGTGGTGACGCCCCCCTCCAGCGCCCGCACGAAGCCGGGGTCCTGCGGCCACACCGAGTGCTCTGCCCACACCTCGGCGGTGTTGGGCTGCGTGGCCTCGTTGCCGTCGGAGTGCGCCTGCACGCCGGGGCTGGCGTACACGCCCAGGTGCGAGTGGGTGTCGATGACGCCCGGGGTGACCCACTTGCCCGTGACGTCCACCACGGTGGCGCCGGCCGGCGCGTCCACGGTGGCGCCCACCGCGGCGATGCGGCCGCCCACCATCAGCACCTGCCCGTTGGGGATGACCTGCCCGGCCGCCGTCATCACGGTGCCGCCGCGCAGCAGCGTGGGCACGGAGGCGAAGGGGCGGTAGGTGGAGGGAAAGGCATCGGTACGGGTGGCCGGTGCGGCCTGCGCGCGCGGGGCGGGGGACTGCGCCGCCCGCCCGGTTGCGCACCCCGCGGCCGCCACCAGGGCGAGCGCGGACAGGGCACGTTTCATCGCATCCACTCCTCGTGTGTGGCGAACGGTGGCGGCCCGGCTGGGCCGCGGAGCCGGCGCGGGGCCGGCGACTCGGGTGAGGCGGGAGATACTAGCCGCCCCGTTCCTCGCGCGGCAAGGGCGAACGTCCGTCCGGCGCTGTCCTCCCCGCAGGGAAACAGGCGTCCCCGCACGCGGACAGGGCCGCCGCGGCGGGGGTGGTGCAGTTGGCGGAAAATCCTGATTCTGCTTAACTATTTGCGGTCCGCGGGGTTGGCGGCACGTGTGGCATCGTGCTTGCCCTCGTACCAGCCAATCGGACGAAGCACATCCCGAACGGAGTTTGCCACGATGAAGACCACGAAGCTCTCGCTTTCCGCTCTGCTCGCGCTGGCCGCGATCCTTTCCGTCTCGCCCGCCGACGCGCAGGGGAAGGGGAACGACAAGCACGACCGTCCGCGCCAGGAAGCGCGCCGCGACGACGACCGCGAGCGTGAGCGCCGCGACGACCGCTGGGAGCGGGAGCGCCGCGAGGGCACCCGCTTCGAGCGCCGCGAGAGCCGCCGCAGCGTGCCGCGCGGCTGGTGCCAGGGCCGCGGCAACCCGCACAACACCGCCGCCAACTGCGGCTACCGCGGCGACCTTGACCGCGTGTACCGCGACCGCGACGGCGTGCTGCGCGACCGCAACGGCCGCGTGATCCGCAGCGACGGCAGCGTGTACGACGACCGCGCCAACCGCAACGGCGGCTACAACGGCTCGTACGAGACGGCCCACGCCGAGTACCACCGCTGGCACGACCAGCAGTGCCGCGACCGCGCCAGCCAGGCCGGCGGCGTAACCGGGCGCCTGCGCGTGGCCGCCCAGTGCAAGGGCGAGCACGACGCCTGGCACCGGCAGCAGGGAACCAGCCACCGGTAGAAAACGGGGCTCACACAGAGACACAGAGGCACGGAGAAGAACTTCTTCTCCGTGCCTCTGTGTCTCTGTGTGAGACTACTCCGTCAGATCAGTACGCGCTGAAGAGCAGGTGGTTGTTGGTGGTGCTGGAGTTCTTCACGACCGACTTGGTGGTGGCGGCGAAGAGGGCGTCGCGCACCTGCAGCGGGGTCGCGGTGGGGTTGCTCTGCAGGTAGAGCGCGGCCACGCCGGCCACGTGCGGGCTCGCCATCGAAGTGCCGCTGATGGTGCTGGTCTCGGAGGTGCCGGCGCCGATGTAGGCCGACGTGATCCCCAGGCCCGGCGCGAAGAGGTCGACGCACGCGCCGTAGTTGGACCACGAGGTCTTGGTGTCCGTCTTGTCGGTGGCGCCTACGGTGATGGCCGCGGGCACGCGGGCCGGCGAGTACTTGCAGGCGTCGTCCTGGCGCCCGGCGCGGTTGCCGTTGCCGGCCGCCACGGCGCTCGCCACGCCGTCGTCGATCATCCGGTTGACCGCGGCGTCCACGGTCGTGCTGGCGCCGCCGCCCAGCGACATGTTGGACGAAGCCGGCGTGCCGGCGACGTGGTTGCTCACCACCCAGTCGATGCCCGCCACCACGCCGCTCCACGAGCCGCTGCCGGCGCAGTCCAGCACGCGCACGCGCACCAGCGTCACGCCCTTCGCTACGCCGTAGGTGGAGCCGCCCACCGTGCCGGCCACGTGCGTGCCGTGCCCGTCGCAGTCGTCGTTGCCGTCGTTGAACGCGTCGAAGCTCACCGGCGAGATGCGGCCGGTGAACTCGCTGTGCCTGGTGTCGATGCCCGTATCGATGATGTACGCGGTGACGCCGGCGCCGGTGTTGGTGTACGTGAAGGTGCCGCTCAGCCCGGCGCGCGCGTCGATGCGGTCGATGCCCCAGGTGGCGCCCGTCTGGGTGGTGCTCTTGGTGGCGATGCCGTCCTGCTCGATGTACGCCACCGCCGGGTTGTGCTGAAGCGCGTTGAGCTGCCCGGCGTTCAGCGTGCCCGCGAAGCCGTTCAGCGCCGCCGTGTACACGTGGCGCGGGCTGACACCGGCCACGGCCGCCACGGAGCGCGGGTTGGCCCCTTCCTTCAGGATCACCATGTACGAGCCGGGGATCGCGTTGGCGGACGCGGCCAGGACGGGAGCCCCGGGCGCCGGACGCGCGCCGGTCACGGAATCGACGTTGTCGGAGCAGGCGGCGAGCGCCAGGATCGGGAGGAGGGCCAGACTGCGCTTCATGGGGGTACCTCATGAGGGCGTGAACGAGCGGGGGGCACCGGGAGTGGCGCCTCGACCAGCTGGTTCCTCATAAGGCAGCAACGGTGCCGCATTTGTTTATCTAGTAAGTATGTCTCTTGTAATCACTTACCTATAAGGTCCTGTAACGTTCCGCACCGTTCTGGTGCGCCGCGCACCACCTTGGGCTCACAAAAAGGCACAGAGACGACTCGTCTCCGTGCCTCCGTGCCTCCGTGTGAGCCCGCGGATCAGGCAGCCGCGCCCGCCTTCTCCAGCAGGGGCACGAGGTACCTCCCGGTGACGCTCTCCGGCACCTGCGCCACCTCTTCCGGCGTCCCCATCGCCACCACGAGCCCGCCTTCAGGGCCGGCGCCGGGGCCCAGGTCGATCAGCCAGTCGGCGGTCTTGATGACGTCCAGGTTGTGCTCGATGAGGACGACGGTGTGGCCGGCGTCCACCAGATCGTCCAGCACGCGCAGGAGCTTGCGGATGTCGTCCATGTGCAGGCCGGTGGTGGGCTCGTCCAGCACGTAGAGCTTCTTGCCGCCGCGCCGCGCGCCCAGCGCGAGCTCGCGCGCCACCTTGATGCGCTGCGCCTCGCCGCCGGAAAGGGTGGGCGCGGGCTGGCCCAGGCGCAGGTAGCCGAGCCCCACCTGCTGCAGGTGCCAGAGCGCCTGCCCCAGCCGGTCTTCGTGGATGAAGAAGCGGATCGCCTGGTCGATGGTCATCTCCAGCACGTCGCGCACGTTGCGCCCCTTGTATCTCACCTCCAGCACGTCCGGCTTGAAGCGCGCGCCGCCGCAGATCTCGCAGGGGACGAAGACGTCGGCCATGAACACCATCTCCACCTCGGTCTGCCCCTCGCCCTTGCACGCCTCGCAGCGCCCGCCCGTGACGTTGAACGAGAAGTGCCCCGGCGTGAACCCGCGCTGCACCGCGTCCGGCTGGGAGGCGAAGATGCGCCTCACCTCGTCCCATGCCTTGATGTAGGTGACCGGATTGGAGCGGGGGGTGCGCCCGATGGGACTCTGGTCCACCAGCACCACCTCGCGGATGCCCCCCGTGCCGCTCATGCGGTCGTACTCGCCCACTCCCTCGCCCATGTGGCGCTTGGCCGAGGTCTCACCCCCGGAAAGCTCGCGCTCCAGGGCGCGATACAACACGTCGTGCACCAGCGTGCTCTTCCCCGAGCCGGAGACGCCGCTCACCACCGTCAGCGCGCCCAGGGGGATCTCCACGTCCACGCCACGCAGGTTGTGCTCGCGCGCGCCCTCGATGCGCAGCCGCGGCCCGCGCGTGGCGCGCCGCCGCTCGGGCACGGCGATCTCCTCGCGGCCCGAAAGGTAGCGGCCCGTGAGCGTGTCGGCGTTCATGATCTCGTCCAGCGTCCCCTCGAACACCAGCTGGCCGCCCAGCTCGCCGCTCCCCGGCCCCAGCTCCACCAGGTGGTCGGCGATGCGCATGGCCTCGGGGTCGTGCTCCACCACGAGCACCGTGTTGCCGCCGTCGCGCAGGCGCACCAGCAGCGACAGCAGCCGGTCGTTGTCCGCCGGGTGAAGGCCGATGGTGGGCTCGTCCAGCACGTAGAGCGTATCCACCAGCCGGCTGCCGAGGGCGTTGGAAAGGGAGATGCGCTGCGCCTCGCCGCCGGACAGGGTGCGCGTCTGCCGCTCCAGCGTCAGGTAGCCCAGCCCCACGTCGTTGAGGAAGCCGATGCGCGACTCGAGCTCCTTGAGGATCGTCTCCGCGATCCCGCGCTCCTGCTCGGAGAGGGGCGGGGGAGCGCAGCCGTCGTCCGTGGCGTCCCGCGGGCTGCGCAGCCCCGCCGCCCAGGGGCGCAGGCGGGCCAGCGGCATCTCGGACAGCTGGGCGATGGTGAGGCCGGCCACCTTTACCCGCAGGGCTTCGGGGCGCAGCTTGGCGCCCTCGCAGAGCGGGCAGGTGCGCGCGCTCTGGTACTGGCGGATGAAGACGCGGATGTACGCCTTGTAGCGCTTCTCCTCCAGGTCTTCGAAGAAGTCGATGACGCCCTGGAAGCCGCGCGTCCCGTGAAGCACCTTGTTGCGGAACTCCTCCGGGAGATCCTGCCAGGGCGTGTCCACCGAGACGCCCTCCTTGCGGGCGAAGTCGGCAAGCTTCTTCCGCTTGGCCTCGTAGCGCGGCATCCGCCAGGGATCCACCGCGCCCTCGGCGATGGACCGCGCGGGGTTGCACACGATCAGCGACTCGTCGATCCTGAGCACGGCGCCGAAGCCCGTGCACTCCGGGCAGCTCCCGTACGGGTTGTTGAACGAGAAGAGCTGCGGCGACGGCGTGGCGAACTCGATCTGCGGGTGGTCCGGGCAGCGGAAGCGGTCGGTGAACCTCAGCGGCGCCATCCCCACCGGCACCACCACGGCCTCGCCCTCGCCCTCGGTGAACGCGGTGCCCAGCGAGTCGGCCAGGCGGCCGGACTGCTCGGCATCCACCTTCACGCGGTCCACCACCACCAGCAGCTCGCCCGCGCGCGTCAGGTCCAGGCCCTCGGGAAGCTCGTCCAGGTGAAGCTCCGCGCCGTCGGCCAGCACGCGCACGAAGCCCAGGGCGCGCAGGTTCTCCACCACCAGCGCGTGCGTCACGCGGGCGGAGAGGGGGAGGGGGAACGACACCATCACGCGCGTGCCCGCGGGAAGGGCGAGCGTGGCGTCGGTGGCCGTCTGCACGCTGTCTGGCCGGATCTCGCGGCCGCAGGGCTCGCCGGGGTGCGGGCCGGGGCAGTAGGTGCGGCCCACTCGCGCCCACAGCAGGCGCAGGTAGTCGTACACCTCCGTCGCCGTGCCCACGGTGGAGCGCGACGTCTTGGTGGGGTTGCGCTGCTCGATGGCCACCGCGGGCGAGATGCCGTCCACGCGGTCCACGTCCGGCTTCTCCATCCGGTCGAGGAACTGCTTGGCGTACGTGGAAAGCGACTCCACGTAGCGGCGCTGCCCCTCGGCGTACACCGTGTCGAAGGCGAGCGACGACTTGCCGGAGCCGGAGGGGCCCGTGACCACGATCACCGCGCGGCGCGGCAGATCCAGGTCCAGGTTCTTGAGGTTGTGCTGCCGGGCTCCCCGGATGACGATGCGATCTTTCATGTAACCGAAATCATACCGAACCCCCGCACTCCTGTAAAGCGGCGCTCCCGAAGCGGTTGCGGGCGGGGAAGGGCTCCGTGCAAAGTCTGTTCAATCGCGCGGGGCCCCGCGGGGCCCGCTCCGCGCCACCTGGCTGGGGGGCACGCCGTACTCCGCGCGGAACGCCGCGGTGAAGTGGCTGTGCGATGCAAAGCCCGCCTCCAGCGCCACCCACGAGAGATCGCGGGGCCGCTGCGACATCAGCTCCAGCGCAAGGCGCAGCCGCAGGCGCACGAGGTACTGGTGGATCGGCACCCCCACCTCGGCCGAGAAGATCCGCGACAGGTGGAAAGGGGAAGCCCCCACCCCACGCCCGATCTCCTCCAGCGTCAGCCGCTCGGAGAAGCGGCGGGCCAGGAGGTGCTTCACCGCCTCCGCCAGCTCACGCGCGCGGAGGTCGCGGCTCCCCCGCGGCTCGCGCAGCCCCGCGCCCCGGCGGGCATCGCGCAGGAGCTGGCGGAGGAGCGAAAGCGCGGTCTCCTCCACCTCCAGCGCGGTCGCCTCGGGCGTCCGCACCCTGCCCAGCAGCGCGTGGTGGAGGAGCGACGTCTCCGCCGACACCGGAGCGGCCGCCGCGGGAAAGCGAAGCTCCGCCTGGCCGGACGCGCGCTCGTCCACCTCCCCCGCGAGCGCGCGGAGGAGGCCGGCATCGAGGAGGATGGCCGTGCTGCGCTGGCGCTCGGCCCCCGGATAGACGGGGCGGACCGGCTCGTGCGCGTTCACGAACACCGCGCTGGACGCGTCGCCCACCACCTGCGTAGCTCCCACGTGCACCCCGCGCGATCCCACGCGGTGCAGCCACACCTCGTAGTGGACGGCCCGCTCCTCCGGACCCACCCCGGCCACCGTCCGCGGGCAGGTCCAATCCCCCGCCAGCAGGCTTCCATTCTCGAAGTGGGCCCGCACCGGAAAACCTGGCTCCCACACGGCTCGCTCACGGAGTTGGGGGATCAGGTCGTAGCGGCGCGCAAGATTTCGAAAGCGCGCATCCGCGGTGGACCCTAACGTTCGCGGCGTTTCCGCTTGCGTGCAAGCGGCTGCCTCCCGATCTCCAGCCCTGGAGCTCGGGAGCGACCAACCTCAGAACTGGAGCGACCGCGATGAAGGTATTTCTTACCGGGGCCACCGGGCACATCGGCGGCGCCGTGGCGGAGGAGCTCATCCGCGCGGGGCACACGGTCACCGCGCTCGTGCGCAACGCCGACAGCGCGGCGCGGGTGGCCGCGCTCGGCGCCAGCCCCCTGGTGGCCGATCTCCGGGAGCCGGAATCGTACCGCGCGGCCGCCACGGAGGCCGACGTGCTGGTGCACACGGCCTTCGAGTACAACAGGGACGGCTCCGAAGTGCACTCGACGGACCGCGCCGCGGTGGCCGCGATGCTCCAGGCCGCGCGCGAATCGGGCGCGGAGCGGCGGGTGATCTACACCTCCAGCGCCTACTTGCTGGGTGGCCTGCCGGGCCCGGTAGACGAGGACGTGGACACCGCGGGCGCGCCCGCCAGCAGCCAGTGGCGGCTCGCCGTCGAGCGCGACGTGCTCGGCGCGGGCGGCGCGGTGGTGCGCCCGGGCCTGGTGTACGGCGGACGCGGGGGCACCATGCCCTACCTCTTCGGCCCGGCGGTGGAGCACGGCGCCGTCGAGTACCAGGGCGACGGGCGCAACCGCTGGACGCTGGTGTACCAGCGCGACCTCGCCGCGCTCTACCTGAAGATCGCGGAGCGGGGCGCGTCCGGCATCTTCCACGGCGTGGACGGAGCCCCGCTCACCGTCCGCGAGGTGGCCGAAGCCGCCAGCCGCGCCGCCGGCGCACAAGGACGCACCCGCGCCATTCCCCACGCGGAGGGGGACGAGCACGCCGAGCGCGCCCTGTCGCGGGACGTGGCCGTCATCGCACGGCGGTCGCTGGAGCTGGGGTGGGCGCCCACCTTCCCGTCGTTCCTCGAAGGCGCGGACCAGGCCTTCGCCGAGTGGAGCCACCCGTAAGAGGCACGGAGGCACAGAGATGAAGTCGTCTCTGTGCCTCCGTGCCTCTGTGTGAGAAGATTTTCAGCTCTCGGGGCG
>DASVSA010000355.1:0-1928 GCA_036388335.1 Longimicrobium sp.
TCCTTGTGGCGCTCCACGCCCCCGAACGCCACGTGCGCCCGCCGCCGCGCCTCCACGGGATCGAGCCCCTCCTCGCGCGCCAGCCGCTCCGTCTCCATCTCCAGGTGGAAGCGGAATTCCTCGTCCATCCGCGACTCGGCCTCGCGGCGGCGGAAGAGCAGGGCGAGCCGCACGCGGCCAGCGTCGATCCATCTCATGGGGGGTGCTCCGGTGGCGGGTTGGGCGGCGTCAGGTGGTGCGCAGCACGGCTTCGAGGCCCGCGGCGATGAGGTGATAGCAGCGGGCGCGGCGGTTGTTCTCGGTGGTGCCCCACTCGCTCGTGATGAAGCCGTCCTTCTCCAGGCGCTGCAGCGCGGGGTAGCGGGACCCCTGGTGGTTCCTATAGGCGTCTACAGCAAGGTGGGGCGTTCTCCTCTAGGCGTCAAGAGGAACGATCTCACAAAGAGACACGGAGGCACAGAGATGAAGTCGTCTCTGTGCCTCCGTGTCTCTTTGTGAGTCTGCTGTTCCAATTCAGCCGCCGCGCGCGAGCTCCGGGAGCGATGTGGACGCGATGGTGATGAGTGCGGCGGGCTCCGCCGCCAGCCGGTCGGAGGCGCGCACCACGACGGCCTGAAGGAGCTGGAAGGCGGCGTCGGAGAGGGGAGGGGTGCCGCGGTAGTTCTCCAGCCGGCCTCCGGGGCGGTAGCGCGGGTGCGCCTCCAGGCCCAGGAAGCGGAGGAACCACTCTCCCCGGAACGACCCGACGGCCGCCGTGATCCCGGCGTGGTCGGCGATCAGCTCGTCGTGGAGCGAGTTGCGCATGCTCCCGAACACGCGGCGCGTGAGGTAGTGAGCGCACTCGTGCTCCAGGCGGATCACTCCCGAAATCCGCAGCCATTCGCCGGGGTCCAGCCCGAGCGCCCCGGGAGGGGTGGCGCTGTAGTAGCCCTCGCTCAACAGGATGAAGCGGTCCTGGTACAGCTCCTTGCGCGGCATGATGGATTGGAACTCCGCGCGCCACCCGGCCTCGCCCGCCCGGGGGTGCGCGCGCTCCCACGCATGGCGCAGGGCGGCGACGCGGTCCCAGTTGTTGTAGCCGGAGACGATGCAGGCGCCCATCGACGCGGCCACGGGCCGGGGCTCGTTGCGCGCGGTGAGCGCCCGTACCAGCGATTCGAAGTCGCCGCGGTCGGGAACCCGCAGCACGCCGATGCGCCCCGCCGGCGTGGGGTGCAGCCAGAGCCGCAGCTCGTCCGGCGCGTTGAGGACGAGCCCAGGGCCCGCGGGGGGCGGGATGCCGCGCCGCGTGGCCGCCAGGTACTCGGGACGCTCGCTCATCCCCGCGGCGATGGGGAAGCGGAGCTGCACCAGGCGGTCGCGCAGGGTGGGCCACACGCCGCGCTCCCCGGCCTCCCGCACGTACCCGCTCCACGCGGCGGCGAACGGCTCGTCCTCCAGGGGGAAGGTCACTCCCTCCGCGTCCTCGCGGGCGAAGGGGCGGCCGGAGTACGCCTCCAGCTCGTCGAGGACGCCGCCCGCGGCGCCATGGGCGCGCCAGGCGTCGCGAAGCTCCGCCGCGGCCTCCAGTGGACGGGCGGGCAGGGTGGCGCTCACGGGCGCGGCGAGGCGGAGTCGGGGAGCGGCTCGAAGCGGCCGTCGCGCACCACCAGCTTCACCACCTTGTGCCCCACCAGGTCGCCCCGCTCGTCGAAGGCGATGCGCCCGGTCACCCCCTCCATGGGCGGAAGGGAGCGCAGGCGGGCGGCCAGGGCCCCGGCGGTGGGGGTCTCGGTCCCTTCCATGGCGCGGGCCAGGGCGTGGACGGCATCGTACGCCGCGGCGGCGGCGGGGTCGGGGTCGGCGTTGTTGCGGGTGCGGAACGCCTTCGCGAAGCGGGCGACCTCCGGGCGGCGCTCGGCCGAGTGGAACGCCGCCGCCACCACCGT
>DASVSA010000356.1:0-7096 GCA_036388335.1 Longimicrobium sp.
CGACGACTTCGCGCAGGTGACCTCGCGCTGGTGGGGGAGGCGCTGGGAGCGCCGCTACGCCGCCAATCCGTCGGACCCGTCGGCGGCGCCGCGCATGACCTCGGACCGCACCTACGACGACCGCTACGGCGACCCGGGCCAGCCCATCACCACCTTTACCCGCACGGGGCACCCGGTGATGATGCTGACCGAGGACGGGCGCGGCGTGTTCGTGGCCGGCCAGGGCGCATCGCCCAAGGGGCTCTACCCGTTCCTGGACCGGATGGAGATCGCCACCGGCGCCACCCGCCGCCTGTGGCGCGCCGAGGACCCGCACTTCGAGAGCGTGGCCACGGTGCTCACCCGCGACGGGTCCAGGATCCTCACCCGGCGCGAGTCGCTGACGGAGGTGCCCAACTACTACGTGCGCACCCTCCCCGGCGGCACCGCGCGGGCCATCACCCGCTTCACCGACCCGGCGCCGCAGCTGGCGGGGGTCCAGCGCCAGATCATCAGCTACAAGCGCGCGGACGGGGTGGAGCTGAGCGGCACCCTCTACACGCCGGCCGGCTACGACGCGCGGCGCGACGGCCCGCTCCCCCTGCTGATGTGGGCGTATCCCACGGAGTTCCGCGACGTGGCCAGCGCCGGGCAGGTGAGCGACTCGCCCAACCGCTTCGCGCGGCCGGGCGGCACCTCGCACCTCTTCCTGCTCACGCAGGGCTACGCGGTGCTGGACAACCCCACCATGCCCATCGTGGGCGCCAACGGGGCCGAGCCCAACGACACCTACATCGACCAGCTCGTGGCCAGCGCGCGCGCCGCGGTGGACAAGGTGGTGGAGATGGGAGTGGCCGACCGTGGCCGCATCGGAGTGGGCGGGCACTCGTACGGCGCCTTCATGACGGCCAACCTGCTGGCTCACAGCGACCTGTTCCGCGCCGGCATCGCGCGCTCGGGCGCCTACAACCGCACCCTCACCCCCTTCGGCTTCCAGGCCGAGGAGCGCAGCTACTGGGACGCCACCGAGACGTACACGCGGATGAGTCCCTTCACCTACGCCAACAAGGTGAACGAGCCCATCCTGCTGATCCACGGCGAGGCCGACGACAACTCGGGCACCTTCCCCATCCAGAGCGAGCGCTTCTACGCGGCCCTCAAGGGCCACGGCGCCACCGTCCGCTACGTCGTGCTCCCCTACGAGGCGCACGGCTACCGCGGCCGCGAGTCGGTGATGCACACCCTGGCGGAGATGATCCGCTGGATGGACCGCTACGTGAAGAACGCTGGCCAGAGACCGGTCACTGCGCAGTGAAGTCTTCTCTCTGTGACTCTGTGCCTCGGTGTGAGGAACCGTTGTCGCAGATTCGTGTAGCACCTTCCGTTGAACGTATGTTTCCCCCTCTCCAAAGTCGAATGACTCCTTCCAAGCAGCTCCTGGCGCTCGTGGTGGCCCTCTCCTTCGCCGGCGGGGCCTCGGCGCAGACGCTGGGCGTGGACACCACCAACTTCGACCGCAGCGTCCGTCCGCAGGACGACTTCTTCCGCTACGTGAACGGCGGGTGGCTGAAGCGCACGCAGATCCCCTCGGACCGCTCGTCGTACGGCTCGTTCGTGCAGCTTCGCGACCGCAGCGAAGAGGCGCTCCGCGCCATCATCGAGGAAGCCGCCGCCACCCGCGGCGCGCAGCCGGGCTCCGAGACGCAGAAGGTGGGCGACCTGTACGCAAGCTTCATGGACTCGGCGCGCATCGAGGCCGCGGGGATTGCCCCGCTGCGCCCGGAGCTCGCCCGCATCGCCGCGCTGCGCGACCGCGCGGCGCTCCCGGAGCTGTACGCGCGCCTGATGCGCCTGGGCGTGCAGACGCCGATGGGCTTCGGCGTGGGGCAGGACGCCCGCCAGGCGACGCGCTACATCGCGTCGGTGGGGCAGAGCGGGCTGGGGCTTCCCGACCGCGACTACTACCTGAAGCAGGACGCCAAGCTCGCCGCCGCCCGCGCCGCCTACCAGACGTACCTGGAGACGGTGCTGCGCCTGGCCGGCGACCGCGACCCGGCCGCCGGCGCCCGCGCCGTGCTCGCCTTCGAGACGGCGCTGGCCGAGAAGCAGTGGGACCGCGCGCGCAGCCGCGACCGCGAGGCCACGTACAACCTGCGCACGGTGGCCCAGCTGGACTCCATCACCCCGGGCTTCTCGTGGGGGCGCTTCCTGCAGGCCGCCAACGCCGCGAGCACGCCGGGCATCGTGGTCCGCCAGCCGGACTACCTGGCGGCGATGAACCAGCTCGTCGCGACCACGCCGCTGCACGTGCTGAAGCAGTATCTCACGATCAAGCTGGTGGACAGCTACGCGTCGGCGCTCAGCTCGCCCTTCGTGAACGCGCAGTTCGCCTACCGGGGCAAGGCGCTGCAGGGGCTTGAGGAGAACCGCCCCCGCTGGAAGCGCGGCGTGAGCGTGGTGGAGGGGACGCTGGGCGAGGCGGCCGGCCGCCTCTACGTGCAGCGCAACTTCCGCCCCGAGTCGCGCCAGCGGATGCAGCAGCTGGTGGGCAACCTGCGCACGGCCTTCCAGGAAGCGATCGACTCGCTTGAATGGATGAGCCCGGCCACCAAGGTGCAGGCGCAGGCCAAGCTGGCGAAGTTCAACGTCAAGATTGGCTACCCCGACCAGTGGCGTGACTACTCGGCGCTGGAGATCCGCCGCGGCGACCTGGCGGGCAACCTGATGCGCTCGGCGGAGTTCGGCCACAACCGCATGGTGCGCCGCCTGGGCCAGCCCATCGACCGCGGCGAGTGGGGGATGACCCCGCAGACGGTGAACGCGTACTACTCGTCCACCATGAACGAGATCGTGTTCCCGGCCGCGATCCTGCAGCCCCCGTTCTTCGACCCCAGCGCCGACGACGCGGTCAACTACGGCGGCATCGGCGCCGTGATCGGCCACGAGATCAGCCACGGCTTCGACGACCAGGGCCGCCGCTCGGACGGCGAGGGCAACCTGCGCGACTGGTGGACCGAGGCGGACAACGCCGCCTTCAAGACGCGCGCGGATGCCCTTGTGGAGCAGTACGGCGCCTTCTCCCCGCTGGAGGGGCTCAACGTCAACGGCCGCCTCACGCTGGGCGAGAACATCGGCGACGTGAGCGGGCTGGCGATGGCGTACCGCGCGTACAAGAAGTCGCTCAACGGCCGCGAGGCCCCGGTCATCGACGGCCTCACCGGCGACCAGCGCTTCTTCATGGGCTGGGCCCAGGTGTGGCGCACCCTCCAGCGCGACGACGCCCTCCGCCAGCAGATCATGACCGACACGCACTCGCCGGGCGAGTACCGCGTCAACGGCGTGCTCCGCAACATCCCGGAGTTCTACCGCGCCTACAACGTGCAGCCCGGCGACAAGATGTACCTCGCGCCCGAGCAGCGCGTGAAGATCTGGTAAAAGGCGGGGCTCACACAGAGGCACAGAGGAGAAGTTCTTCTCTGTGCCTCTGTGTCTCTGTGTGAGCCCCGGTCTTGCCCGTAGCGTACGCCTGGGGTCCTGCCTACATTCTCCTGTATGAACGCTCCTGCCTGTACCCGCGCCGAGGTCATCGACCGCCTCCGGGAAGCCGAAGCGCAGATCCGCGGCCTTGGCGTGCGCCGGCTCGCCCTTTTCGGCTCATTCGCCCGATCGGAGCCACGTCCCGATAGTGACGTGGACGTGCTCGTGGAGTTCTCCCCGGGGGAGAAGAGCTTCGACCGTTTTATGGGCCTGTGCGATCTGCTGGAGGAGACTCTTGCACGGCGCGTGGAAGTCGTCACGATGGAGGCGCTCAGCCCCCACATCAGACCTCACATCTTGGCTGAGGCGCAGGATGTCGTTCGAGCCGCGTGAATACCTTCGGCACATCCTGACCGAGACCACTTACCTGCTGCGTGCCAGCGAGGCTCTTTCCGCAGAGGCGTTTCTGGCGGATGAAACGCTCCGGCGAGCGTTCGTCCGCAGCTTGTAGGTGATCGGGGAAGCAACCAAGAACTTGCCCGAGAGTTTCCGTGCCGCCCACCCGGAGATCGAGTGGCGCTCCATGGCACGGATGCGCGACCGCCTGATCCACGGCTACTTCGGAGTGGACCATGAACTCGTCTGGGAGGTGATCCAGACGAAAGTGCCAGCGCTTCACGAGCGGCTGGAGCAAATCCTCACGGAGTAGCCCGGACTCGACTGCCGAAAAAGTCGCCGCAGGCGACGTGCGGCCAGGCATTGTTTCAGAGTAAACGACCAGTGACCGCACGCGCTTGAGCTTGGTCGTTGGCCGCGCAGCGAAGCTCTCGGCAGCCGCAGACGATCCCGTCCGTGGCTGCCGAGCGTTTCCCGCGATCCGTTGCTCGCTCCAGTGCGGAGGCGGCGGATCACCTCTCTCGACTACGCGCCGCGCAGGACTACGGCGGGGTCGACGGACGCGGCGCGGCGGGCCGGGAGCCAGGCGGCGGCGATGGCGACGAGCGCCACTCCGAGCGCCGCGATGGCGGTGACCACCGGCAGCGCCACGGTCGAGAATGAATCGTCGGACGCGATCAGCGCGCGCAGGCCGAGCAGGCTGACCGGAAGGCCAAGCGCGAGCCCGAACGCGCTCAGCCGGACCCCGTCGGCGACGAAGCGGCGGGCGATCTGCCGGGCGGGCGCGCCCACGGCGATCCGCACGGCGATCTCCCCCGTGCGCTGGCTGACGGAGAACGCCACCACGGCGTACAGGCCGATGGCGGAAAGGAGAAGCGCCGTCGCACCCGCCCAGAGGAGCCCGCCCGCCATGGGCGCCATCTCCCTTCTCTGGGCCTCGCGAACGCTGGCGAGCGTCTGGACCTCGATCACCATCCCCGGCGCCTCCTTCTGCGCCACGCTCCGCAGGGTGGCGGCGAGCGATTCCGCGCGCCCCACGGTGCGGACGAGCACCGCGCCGGGCAGCCCGCTGGTGTCGGCCGGGAGGAAGATCCGCCTCTGCGCGCCCGGCTTCGGCGCCACGAACCCCGGATCGTCGACCACGCCGACAATCACCAGCGTGCTCGCGCCCGCCGCGCCCGCCTCCGCCGCGCGGAGACGGCGGCCCACGGGATCGGCGCCGGGCTACAGCGTCCGCGCCAGGTCGGCGTCGATCAGGGCGGCGGACTCCGCGGCGCCGGGTCCCGCCGCGAGGTCGTCCGGCTGGAAGCCGCGGCCGCGGACCACGGGAATCCACAACGTCGTGACGTACCCCGGCTCCACCCGCTTCCCCCACAGCTCCACCGGGCCCGGAGCCGCGCCGCCGCGCTGGTCGGCGGGGTCCACGGAGTACGCGCCCATCCCCTCCAGCGGCTCCCACTCGGTCACCGCCGCCTCCACGCCGGGGCTGTCCCGCACCCGCTCCGCCACCCGCAGTACGGAGCCCCGCAGGCGCCGCGTCTCCTCCGCCACGGCGGCCGGCGGCCCGGATTGGGGGATGTACGTGCGAACGGAGAGCGTGGCCAGCCGGTCGTCGAGCGCGGTGGCGCCGCCCTGGGCGTAGAGGGCGCGGAGGGACAGGAGCAGCGCGATCAGGAGGACCACCAGCGGCATGGTGAAAGCGATCTGCGCCACCACCAGGGCGCGCTGCGGCCGGCCGCGCGCCGCCGCGATGTGGGACGAGGAGTCGCGCAGCACCCCTGCCAGTGCCAGGCGGGTGGCGTGGAGCGCGGGCGAGAGCCCGAAGACGAGGCCGGCGGCGAGCGCGACGCCGAAGGTGAAGGCCACCGCCTGGGCTGTGATCTCCAGCTTCATCGGGAGCGGGGGGAGGAACCGGTCCGCGGCCCAGACCGCCAGCTCCGCCAGCCCGAGCGCGGCGGCACCTGCCACGCAGGCGAGCACGGCGTTCTCCGTGAGGAGCTGGCGGAGGATCCGCCCCCGGCCGGCGCCCAGCGACAAGCGCACGGCGATCTCCTGGCGCCTCGCCACCGCCAGGCCGGTGAGGAGCGCGCTAACGTTGGTGCAGGTGACCAGGAGCACCAGCATCCCCAGCAGCCCCACCCCGATCGACATGCTCCAAACCTCGCCGTCGAAGGTGGGGCTGTCGTTCTCGGCGAGGAGCGGGACCACCTCGGCGGACGGGCGCACGGGGAGGTTCTCCTCGGGGCCGGCCACGCTTGCCGCCTCGGCTGCGGCGGCGCGGGCGGCGACCACCCGCACCGCTCCCGACGCCGCCTCGGCGGTGACGCCGGAGCGGAGGCGGGCGGCGGCCCGGAACGGCGACGGGACGCCCCGCATCACCGCTTCCCGGGCCGCGAGCGGCATCCAGAGATGCCGGGCGTCGCTCCCATCCACCCCGTTGAACTCCTCCGGCGCCACTCCGACCACGGTAACGGGAACGCCGTTGATCGCGACGGTGGAGCCGATTACCCCCGGGTCCCCCTGGAAAAGCTGGTTCCAGGCCGCGTGCCCGATCACCGCCACGAGGGCCGCCGCCGGGTCGGCGGAAGGCCGCAGGCCGGAG
Organism: Longimicrobium sp.; assembly: GCA_036388335.1. Taxonomy (GTDB): domain Bacteria; phylum Gemmatimonadota; class Gemmatimonadetes; order Longimicrobiales; family Longimicrobiaceae; genus Longimicrobium. Next base: position 6,455 of record DASVSA010000356.1, read on the forward strand.
CCCAGCGCCGGGCGCACGCCCAGCATGGGGAAATAGTCTTCCGTGACGAATGTGACCATCGCGTCCAGCCCGCGGCGCTCCACCTCGGTGCCCGCGTCCAGCGCCGCCATGGCGCTCGTCCATCCGGCCACGGCCGCGAAGGGGCCGGTCAGCTTTCGGTACTCGCGGAACTCGTCCTCGGAGAATCCGCGCGCGACGCGGGCGGACGCCCGCCCCTCCTGGCTGCCGCGGATGCGCACCAGGTCGTCCGCGCGCGCGATGCCGGGGGGCGGCTGCACGGCGAACAGGTGCACGAAGGAGAACATGAGCGTGCTGAGGCAGAGCCCCACCGCCAGCACGCCCAGCATGGTGAGCGTCGTCCCCGGCCTGCGCGCGAACTGGCGAAACGCGAATCTCGCGTCGGCCACCAGCGCGTCCAGGGCGCCCGTCCCCCGCGCCAGCCGCCCCTCCTCCTGCAGGTACGTCACGTTGCCGAACTCGCGCCGCGCCTCGCGCGCGGCCTCCTGGGCGGAGAGGCCGCGCGCCATGAGGCGCTCGGTGGCGCGCTCGAGGTGCTGCGCCATCTCTTCCTGCATCTCGCGCTCGATGCGGCGGCGCAGCACGATCGAGCGGATCCAGAGGCGGACGCGGTTCAGCATTCGC
>DASVSA010000357.1:0-3405 GCA_036388335.1 Longimicrobium sp.
ATCGTGTACGGGCGCTTGCCCCCCGGAGCGCGCATCGCGGAAGGACCGTTGGCCGAAGCGCTCGGCGTGAGCCGCACGCCTGTTCGGGAAGCGATGCAGCGTCTACGCCAGGAGGGGCTCCTCGTCGACGTCGGGGGCGGAGCGGGACTCCGCGGACGGCTCGCCGTGGCCCCGTTGCAACGCGAGCGGATGGAAGAGCTGTACGCGCTCGCGGGCGCGGTCGAGGGACTGGCCGCGCGCGGCGTGAGCAAGCTCGACGCGGGGCAGCGGGAGGAGCTGGCGCAGAGGATGGAGGAGATCGAGCGCGCCTTTCACGAGGAAGCCGGCCGGCAAGCCCCGGAGTTCGACCGCCTCTTCGAACTGCACGGGGCGTTTCACCGCGCGTTTGTGGACGCGGGGGCGGGTCCGGAGACGCGTGCCGCGTTGCGAACGATCCAGCCGCAACTGGACCGCTACGAGTGGTTTTACGCCCCGATTGCAGGCCCGGATTTCACCTCGACGCGCTGTGAGCACGCGGCCATCGTGGAGGCGGTGCGGCACGGCGACGCGCAGGAGCTGGAGGATGCGGTGCGCGCGAACTATCGGAACGGGACGCAGCGGATGGGTCCGCTGATCGACCGATTCGACGGCCGGCTGCCGGCCGGCACGCTTGTTTTCTCAGCCTTGAGAAGCCTGGTAGAGGGCACTCGGGGAGCCTCGCAGACTTCCACGGAACGTCATTAACAGAACGAGTGATGATGAGCGAGAACCCTATGCGGCGCGCACTCAGAATCGCGGCCGTCGTCATGCTCGCAGCATGCGGGTGTGACAGCAATGATCCGGTCCAAGCCGGCCCTGACCCCAACGGCCGCATCCAGGGCACCGTCACAGACGACATTGGCGCCCCCGTGGCGAACGCCGCCGTTGCGTTGACCGGGAGCACGCAGGCCACTCGCACTACTAACACCAGCGCCAGCGGCGTCTACGCCTTCGGAGACGTGCCGCCCGGGACGTACACGCTGGCGGTCACGCCGCCGGCTGGATTCACTCTCGGGGCAACAGGAACGGCGTCCGTCACGGTCGAAAGCGGAACGCAGGCGAGTGCTCCCGCGGTCGTTCTGAACCGCCCGCCAGTCGTGTCCTGTGCCGTCGTACGTCCGGACTTCGGAGGACCGGCGACCGACGCAGACCGCGCCCTGTTCGCCTACGACGTCAATGCGCCGCTGAACCTGCAACAGACGGTCGAATCGTCGGTGAACGGCGTCCAGTTCAGCGGCATCTCGTACACCAGTCCGGCTGGAGGATCGGTGCCCGGAATCCTGGTCGAGCCGCTTGGACGGCCCGGTCTACGCCCTGGTATCGTGATCATGCATCCCTCGGGCACCCCGGCGAGGGGCATGGGGGCCTATGCGGAGATGCTGGCACAGCACGGCGCAGTCGTGATTGCGATCGATGCCCCGTATTTCCGGCGCGGAGGCACTTCCGTCCCCCTGTTCACCGCTCAAGACCGGAACGAGGAAATCCAGCTGATCAAGGATCTGCAACGTGCCGTCGATGTGCTCCGTGCGCACCCCAACGTCGACGATGAACGGATCGGCTTTGAGGGCTACAGCTATGGCGGAATCATCGGCGCGCACTTCGTCGGCGTCGAACGGCGCCTCAAAGCCGCGGTGCTCGCAGCAGCACACGGTGGTCATGTAACGGGCGCCACCAATTCGAATAATCTGGGCTACCTGGGCACTTTGCCGTGCGCAGCACGCAACGCCTGGCTCCAGGCCATGGTCCCTATAGAAGGGATTCGGTTCATCGGAAATGCCTCGCCTACCGAACTGTTGTTCCAGATCGCTCGGTTTGACAATGCCGTCCTCCCGGTCGATGCACAGGCGCTGTACAACGCTGCGTCCGGTCCCAAGGAGGTCCTCTTTTATGACACAGGGCACGGATTCAATCCACAAGCCCTGTATGATCGGCATTATTGGCTGCATCAGAAGCTTGGTGTCGATCCTCCTGCGCCCCTGCCGTCGTAGCCAGGGCAGGCTGCTGCTGCCATAGCCCTGCTGGTGCGTCAAGTGCGCGCTGTGGAGCCCAGCGCTGTGGAGCCCACTGCAGCCGACGCATTGGCGTCGGGCGGCTCGGTCTTCGTGACCAGGCTCCAGTCTCTCGGCACACTCTCATAGCGCTTCGACAGCAACTACGGCTGCCTCCACAACCAGGTCTAGCGGCCGGCGGTGAGTTGCGAGTGACGCTGTCTCCGCCCTAGAGGTCATTGCAGTAGTCGGCTGGGCGTGGTCTGCCCTCCAGGCTTTCGCTAAAAAATTAGCATCCCCGCCGGTGCTGTTGACCTCTTTGTACCGGTCCACACCACCTGAACGCCGTCATCACTCGGCGCCCCACACGGACATGAGAATCGCTGTTACGCTCGCCCTCGCCCTGTGCGCCGAAGCCAGCGCCCAGCCGTCGGCTGACGCCCCCACGTCCGTCCTCGTGAAGCTCACGCCGGCCGCGGCCGCCCGCGTGGCACCTGGCGCAGCGGCGCGGAGCGGGCTCCAAGCGTTCGACGCCGTCGCCGCCCGGTTTGGCGTGGCGGAGTTCCGCCGCGTCTTCCGCACCGACCCCCGCCACGCCGCACGCCACGCCGCGTACGGGCTTGGCCGGTGGTACCTCGTCGCACTACCCGGCCCCGCCGACGTGCCAGCGGCGGCGGCCTTCGGCGCGCTTGAGGACGTAGAGGCCGCAGAGGCCAACGCCGTCGTGCGGATCCCCAGCTCCCCCGTCCTGGCTCCCGAGCCGCTCGCAGAGGAGGCCGGCCGCCAGGGGGCCGGTGCCGCGGTCGTGAACGACCCGCGCTACCCCGAGCAGTGGCACTACCACAACACGGGGCAGATGGGCGGCACGCCCGGGATGGACATCGACCTCCCCGAGGCGTGGGCGCTCGCGACCGGCTCCGCCCGCGTCGTCGTCCACATCAACGACAGCGGGATCGACGGCGACCACGTCGACCTCGCGGCGGCGCTGTGGACGAACGCAGGGGAGGTGCCGGACAATGGGATCGACGACGATGGCAACGGGTACGTCGACGACGTCCATGGCTGGAACTACGTCGCGGATACGAACAACCCTGACGACGACGCCGGGCACGGGACCCACTGCGCCGGCACGATCGGGGCCGTGACGAACAACGGGGTCGGGGTGGCAGGGATAGCTGGCGGCAGCGGCAGCGGCGATGGCGTCCGGCTCATGGCCACGAAGTTCATCGTAGCCAGCACGGGCAGCGGGTCTCTGTCGGACTGGGCGGCGGGGGTCACGTACGCTGCCGACAACGGGGCGGTGATCTCGTCGAACTCCGTGTCGCACTGGCTCACCCCGACGCAGTTCGTGCGGGACGCCATCGACTACTTCTCCGACAACGCCGGGGGCCCCGGCGCC
>DASVSA010000358.1:0-14484 GCA_036388335.1 Longimicrobium sp.
CGCTGGGGGCGCGTCCCCCACCGGCTCCACCCACGCCGCGCCAAACTCGGTGCGAAGCTGGTGGGTGCCGCCGGGGAGCGGGTGAACGCGTCCGCTGGGTGCCCTGCTGATAAACTGGAGTGCCGAGCGTGTTCCGGCGCGCCCCGGAACCACGCCGAATCGGCGCAGCACCGCACGCAGCACGCGGGCCGCGACGGGCCAATCATAAGCGGCGAGACGGTCCCGAACAAGCGCGGCACCCTCGCCTTCCCACTTCACCGCCTCGTCCATGGCGCGCCGCACCCGCACGTCCCACTCCTCCTCCGCCCCCCGGGCGAGCCGTGCCAGCCTCACCAGGCTCCGCCGCGCACGCGGGGCGAGCGTCTCTTCTATACGTGGGATGAGCTCGTTTCGGATGCGGTTGCGCGCGGGACCGAGGGTGCGGTTGGTGGGATCGGTACGCCAGCGCACCCCGTTGTCCCGCGCGTACCTCCTCAGCTCCGCCCGCCAGAACGGGAGGAGCGGCCTCACCAGACCGCGCTCCCCGGTCTCGGGGATCCCCGCCAGCCCCGCGACCCCGGTGCCGCGCAGGATGCGAAAGAGTACCGTCTCCGCCTGGTCGTCCGCGTGGTGGGCGGTGGCGAGGTGAGTGGCCCCACACTCCGCCTGTGCTTGCCTGAGGAAGCGGTAGCGCGCCCTTCGCGCCTCGTCCTCGGTCCGCGGCGCCTCCTCCGCGCGCCCCTCCACCAGCGGCACCCCCCAGGCGGTGCACAGCCCCCGCACCCAGCGCGCGTCGGCGTCGCTTCCAGGCCGCATCGCGTGGTCGAAGTGCGCCGCCGTCACCCGCGTCCCGCCGAAGCGCAGCAGGTGGAGGAGGACCACCGAGTCCATCCCCCCCGAGAGCGCGACGACCACGTGCGCGTCCTCCAGGCCGAGGGCGCGCACGTGGTCGTGAAAGCGAGCGGAGAAATCGGTCGGCGGGATCAACTCCTCCGTGTCTCTCTGTGAGCCCTTCCGTTCAGGCCGTGCCGATGCCGCTGGCGCCGCCGCGCTGCCCGCCCACGTTGTCCAGCGGGCGGCGGCGGGCGGTGTTCACCCGCAGCTCCGACCGCACGCCGCGCACGCCGTCCACGTCCCAGGCGTCGTCGGTGGCGTAGCGGATCTCGTCGAAGTCGGGGAGCTCGCCGCGCAGGGTGACCACGCCGTTGCTCACCTCCACCGTGATCGCCTCGGCATCCACCCAGGTGTCGTAGAAGAGGGCGTCCTCCACGTCCGTCTTCAGCTCGGCGTCGGGGCGCTGGCGCTTGCGGAGACGCTGGTGGTACGGGCCCAGGCCGTAGCGGGCGGGGCCGTACATCCCGTCGTCGCCGCTGTCGACGAACTCGGGGCCGCCAGGGCCGGTGCCCTGGGGGCCGCGGAAGCCGCCGTCGTAGCCGCCCGTCGCGGGCCGCGGGCGGAACCCCTGCCCGCCGGACGCGCTCCCGGAGGGACGGTTGAACTGGTTCCCCTGGCGGCCGTAGCCCCCGTCGTATGGCGGCATCGTCTTCCCCTGTCTCTGGCGGTGTGCGGATGGTCGGCGGGCGCTCAGGCGCGCAACAACCGCGCCAGCCAGGGCTCCATCGCCCCCTCCGGCACCCCTGGCGGAAGCGGACGGCCCGCGACCTCGTGGAGCACTCGCGCCAGGCGGTCCGGCCGGTCGCTCACGATGCCGTCCACCCCCCACGCCAGCAGGCGCCGCATGTCGCTCATTTCGTCGATGGTCCAGACGTGCACGGCCATGTTCATCGCGTGAGCCTCGCGCACCCAGCGCGGGCTGAGCACCTGCAGGTTCCCGTGCCGGTCCGGCATCTGCCACGCGTCCACCGTGGGCCGGAAGAGCCGCGCCAGCCTCAGCTTGTGGAGCGCGAAGAAGGCGTACATCTCCTGCGAAGCCGCGCTGGTGGGGCCGGGATACTTCGCGAAACGAGCCCGGTTCTTCCGGTCCCCCGCCGCGATCAGCACCCGCTGCTCCGCCCCCAGCGCCTTCACCGTCTCCCAGACGGGCTCCTGCGCCCGCGTGTCCTTGATCTCCACGTTCACGCGCGCGTGCGGAAGCGCCTCCAGCACCTCGCGCAGCGTGGAGATCCTCACACCGGCGCCGCGCAGGGGGAAGGTGGCGCCTCCGTCGGGCGAGTAGCGGTACCCCGCGTCCAGCTCCCCGATCTCGCGCACCGTCATCGCATCCACACGCCCCACGCCGTCCGTCGTGCGGTCGACCGTGGGGTCGTGGATGACGACGGCATCGCCATCGCGTGTGGGCTGGACGTCGATCTCCAGGAGGTCCGCGCCCCACCAGCCGAGGGCGCGGCGGAACGCGACGAGGGTGTTCTCGGGAGCGAGCCCGGAGCCGCCGCGGTGGGCGATGAGGAGGGGGGCGCCGGCGAAGTAGCGGAAACCCGGACGGGGCATGGCGATACCGTCAAGACGGGGGTCTCACACGGAGGCACGGAGACACGGAGATTACTTCGTCTCTGTGCCTCCGTGCCTCTGTGTGAGCCCTGTTTTTTACTGTTCCAGCGCTTCCACCTCGGCGGGAGAGAGCCGCAGCAGCCGGAACAGCACGAGGTCCACGAGCTGCCCGCTCATCATCCGCTCCCACACCACCTTTTGCGAGTCGGCGCCGGACTCCAGCTCCTGGCAGGCCTCGGTGTAGCGCTCGGCCACGAAGGTGAGGATCTCCTCCACCGCGTCGGGGTGCGGGCGGGCCGGGGAGAGGGCGTCGGCGGGGACGCGGTCCACCAGCAGGCCGTCCACGAAGGCCAGGAAGCCGGGGAAGACCATCTCGGTCATGTGCCCGCCGGCTACGGCTTCCTCGTCGGTGAGCTGCTCCCAGGAGAGCTCGTTCCAGTACAGATCCTCCGCCTCGCGGCGGATGAAGACGAGCCGTCCGGGGGGGAGCGCCTCCGCGCCGGGAAAGGCATAGGGAGGGCGGCCGATCGCGTCCAGGATGCGGGCGCGGCGCTGCTCCACGAAGGTCTGCGCGGGGCTGGCGGGGGCGGCGGGCTTGCTCATAGAGACGGGGTGGCTCCGTGCTGCCTTGCTTCGGGTGCGGGTTTTCGAGGCCGGTCAACTTAGGCCCGCGGGCGAAGCGTCGCAACCGGACCCGGGAGGTCCGGCGGAGCTCAGGCGGTGCGCTGCTCCCGCTCGGGCGCCGTCTCGCGCAGGGCCGACTCCAGCTGCTCCGGGGTCACGCGCGCCTCGGCCAGCTCGGCCCGCTCCAGGTCCGCCCCGGTGAGGTTTGCGCCCTCCAGGTTGGCCCCCGTGAGGTCCGCGCCGTTCAGCTTGCACCCCGAAAGGTCCGCGGCGGAAAGGTCGGCCGACACCAGGGTGGCGCCCGTCAGGTTGGCGCCCTTGAGGTCGGCGCCGTGAAGCTTGGCTCCGCCCAGGTCCGCGTGCTCGAGCGTGGCGTACTCCATCATCGCCCCGCCCAGCTCCACCCCGCGCAGGTATGCGCCGGTGAGGTTGGCCCCCTTGAGGCTCGCCTTCTCCATGTCCGCGCCGGTGAGGATGGCGCCCTTCATGTAGGCGCCCGTGAGGTGGGCCCGCTTGAGGTACGCCCACTCCAGGTAGGCACCCTCCATGTAGGCCCATTCCAGGGTGGCGCGCTCCAGGTACGCGCCCCACAGGCCGGCGCTCTTGAGGTAGGCTTCGGTGAGGTTGGCCTCGATCAGGTCGGCGCCCTTGAGGTCCACGCCCTCCATCTCGGCCCCGCTCAGGTTGGCGCCCTTGAGGTTGGCGCCCGCCATCTGCGCCCCGCGCAGCGCCGCGCGCTCGAAGTTGGCGCCGGCGAGGTTGGCGCGCTCGAGCTGCGCCCCGTCCAGGACGGCGCCGCGCAGGTTGAGGTGCCCCGACGCGACCAGCATCCAGAGGTCCCGGTCCGACAGGATGCGTTGCTCCATGCGCTGCTCCTGGCCCGGGGCGCCCGGGGCCGTGGGGTGTTGGAAGGGGGGAGGGGAACCGAGGTGCAAAGTCCTGAGTCCTGAGTCCTGAGTGAAACTGCTGTTCAGCACTTAGCACTTCGGGCTTAGCACTTCCGCCAAGTCCCCGACGATCGGCATCACGGCTGCCGCGCCGCCGCGCGCTGCGGGGCGAGCTTCCACCGCATCCGCCCGGCCCAGCCGCAGCGCGCGCAGCTTCGCACCGGGGTGGCGGCGGCGAGCGCGCAGAGCCGGTCCAGCCGGGTTCCCCCGCCCCGCGCGCCGCTGGTGACGGCGCGGCAGTGGGGGCACTCCGGCGCGTACGGCAGGCGGCCCAGGTAAAGCGCCGCGGCCGCGGGTGCGGCAAAGGCGGCGAGCGCCACGAGCAGTACGATCGTCAACACCGCTCCTCCACGCGAAAGCCCAGCAGCCGCGCGCCCCCGCGCCCGGCATGTACAGGCCTTCTGCAATGCTTGTTCCGCTCCGCGCGCACGGGGCTTGCGGAGCGCCCGCCGTCCTACTCGACCACTCGGAACCGGAGGGCAGCATGGCACAGGGGCGCGGCTACGGCCGGAACTTCGGGTACGGCCGGGACTTCGGCTACGACCGCGGCTTCCGCGGCGGCCCGCGCGACCGCTACGACCGCGGATTCGCGGGGGAGCGCTACGACCGGGGGTACCGGGCGGGGGGCGAGTTCGCGCCCGTTCCCTTCCCCTTCGTCCCGTTCGGCTACGACCCCATGATGGGGCCGATGGCGTGGCCCATGCCTCTGCCGTACGGGGCGAACATGGCCGCCGCCAACCCGGGCTTCGGCTACGATCGAGGCTACCGGGTGCCCCCGCGCCACAGCCCGGCCTACGGGCAGGGCGGCGACCGCGCCCTGCGCGCGTGGGCCGCCCGGTTCGGCTACGACGTCGAGTTCAGCATCCCGCCGCGCCACCGGCCGCGGCGGTAACCCACACCAGGAGCAACGATGCCCAAGCGTAACATCGACCCCGCGTTCGACCCCGAAGAGATCGACGACGCCGATCCGCTCGGCGAGCAGGCGTTCGACGAGGCGGGGTTCCAGGACGCGCCCAACGGCGGCCCCGACTTCTCGGCCCCCGGGCTGGTGGACTCGGCGGACGACAAGACGCCCGGCGGCTACGGGCAGAAGGTGGCCGGCGTGCCGGAGGACCAGCAGCACGTGATGAACACCCCGAGCGAGCAGCGCCCCGACTCGGACAACGTGGTGGTGCACGAGCGCGGCGGCGAGTCCAAGGGCGACCCGGCCGTGGGGGGAACCCGCCCCGAGTCCTGACCCTCGCGAACGAAGGCCGCCGGGCGCCCGCGGGTGCCCGGCGGCCTTCGTTCGTGCAAAGTTGCGCGGAGCCGCCGTTTGGTCAAGAAACGGTTCGACATCGACGAGATCTTCCGCCGCCTGCGCACGGCGACGGCTCCCTTCGCCCGCGCCGCCCTCTTCGAGCTGCGCGACGAAGGGTACGCCTCCGCTTTCGAGCAGCTCGTTGCATGCATCCTCTCCGTCCGCACGCGCGACGAGACGATGCTCCCGGTCGCGCGCCGCCTCTTCCAGCGCGCCCGCACCCCCGCCGCCCTCGCCGCTCTGTCCGTCGACGAGCTGGACGGGCTGATCCGCGAGAGCTCCTTCCACCGCGCCAAGGCCGAGAACCTCCTGGAGATCGCGCGCCGCGTGGTAGACGAGCACGGCGGCGACCTCCCCTGCGACGAGACGGTGATGCTGGGGTTCCGCGGCGTGGGCCCCAAGTGCACCAACCTGGTGATGGGCATCGCCTGCGACGCCCCCCGCATCGGTGTGGACATCCACGTGCACCGGGTGACAAATCGCTGGGGCTACGTGCAGGCCCCGGCGCCGGAAGGGACCATGGCCGCGCTCGAGGAGGTGCTCCCCACGCGCTACTGGGTGGAGATCAACGAGCGCCTGGTCCCCTTCGGCAAGCACGTGTGCACGGGCCGCCTCCCCCACTGCTCCACCTGCCCCGTGCTGGAGTTCTGCAGGCAGGTGGGCGTCACCGAGCACCGCTGAAGCTCACGCAGAGACACAGAGGCACAGAGAAGAACTTATCTCTGTGCCTCTGTGTCTCTGTGTGAGCCAACCGGTTATGCGGCCCGCGTGCGTCTCCGCGAGCGCCCGAAGGCGAGCGACGGGACCGGCTCGGGCTCGGGACCCCACATGAACGCGAGGTGCGGACGCACGGGAAGCACCGGAACTCCCTGCACCACGATCCCGACGATCTCCCGGGACTCGGCCGCAAGGTCGTCGGCGGATGTATGTGGATCGATCATGATGGACCTCGAAAATAGGGACCGCGCTGCCTACGGCGCGGTCCCCAATGCACGGCGCGTACCCGGACGCCCGTGAACGTAAATCATTCCGTCACAACGGCTTACTCCCACGCAACCGGGCGGCGCGAGGCGAGGTGTAGCTGAATGCGATCAGGAGGTGTGTTCAACCGACACGCGCGAGGGGCTCCGCGGAAGCCGCGGGCTCGGCCGCCTGGGGAGGCGGAGGGGGAGTAAGGTCGTGGGGGATGAGCGGGGCGTTGAGAGCGGCCAGGCGGTGAGCCCGCCAGGTGCGGTAGCCGGGCAGCTTGAGGAGGCGCGCGATCCGCTTGTCGATCGCGTGGCAGATCAGGAGCTCGGTGAGCTGGTACTGGCCCGAGTCCGTCATCCGCAGCTCACGCACCACCTCGTCCGCCATCCGCAGGATCTCGGAGCGAGGGATCTCGTCCTTGTAGTTCTCGACCTGTTCTTCCACCCAATCCAGGTACGCGCGGCGCATGGAGCGGGGTGAGTGCTGGAGCATGAACTGACCGGTACGGGCGGAGGAGAGCCGTGCATCGCGGAGGGGGATCGGCGGCGCTCCCGAAGGTAAAAGAAACACGCCGCGCGATCAAGGTTATTGCGCGGAGAACTGTGCCATACAACTGTTGCAGAAGCTTTCACCTTTGCGGTCCGTATCCCCCAGATCGCGCGAGGGATACATCACGCACCCCTCGTCCCCGCAGTGCTCGGCGCCCGCCAGGTGGCCCAGCTCGTGTACGGCGGAGGTGACCAGGCGCGGCCCGAGCAGCGGCACGCCGTCTGGCGAGGGCGCCCGCAGCGAGCCCAGCCCCACCACCGCGCAGGGGCCGGACACCGTCGCCTCCCCGAACACCACGTCGAAGCCCGGGGCGCAGAGCTGCGCCTCGGCCACGCCCAGCCACCAGTGCACGGCGGGGTCCAGCCCCGAGCGGTCCGCGCGCTCCAGCAGGGCGTCCACGATGGGGCCGGAGAGGTAGCGCCTCCGCTCCCCGTCCCACCACTCGGGCTCCAGGGGGAGCGGCGCGCCCGGCGCGGAGACGGTGCCCAGCCGCCGGTCCAGCTCGTGCCCCAGCGCCTCCACCAGCCCCACGTCCGCCCCGCCCACCGGCACGATCTCGATTCGCCGCATCACTCTACGAGTCTCCTCGGTTGTGGGCCCTCACCCGGCGGCCTGATAGCCGCCACCCTCTCCCATAAACACCATGGGAGAGGGGACTACTTCGGTGCAGCGAGCCGGGGCTTACGACGGTCCGCGTACAACGGCGATGTCACACGGAGGTACAGAGACACGGAGCGAACGGCTCGTCCGCGTGTCTGTGCCTCCGCGGTGCACCCAAACGAAGTAGTCCCCTCTCCCAGGGCAGTTTCTGGGAGAGGGTGGCGGCTATCAGGCCGCCGGGTGAGGGCCGCCCTCAGGCGCTCTCCATCCCGTAGCGCAGCAGCTTGCGGTACAGGGTGGAGGGGTCGATGCCCAGCACCTCCGCGGCGCGCGTCTTGTTGCCGCTCTCCGACTGCAGGACCCAGTGGATGTAGGCGCGCTCCACGATCTCCAGCGTGGGGTTGGGCGGGAGCGCGGCGCTCACCAGCGGCTGAGGGGCGCGCTCGGTGATGCGCGACGGGAGCGTGGAGACCTGGATCTCGCCCTCGGAGGTGAGGACGGCGGCCCGTTCCAGCGCGTTCTCCAGCTCGCGCACGTTGCCCGGCCAGTCGTAGGCGGCCAGCGCATCCACCGCCTCCTGCGACAGCACCGGCGCGGCCCGCCCGCGCCCCGCCGCGAAGCGCTCCAGGAAGAACGACGCCAGCAGCGGCACGTCCTCGGCGCGGTCGCGCAGCGGGGGGAGGTGCAGGGTGATGACGTTGAGGCGGTAGTACAGGTCGCTGCGGAAGCCGCCGCGGCGGATCTCCTCTTCCAGGTCCCGGTTGGTGGCGGCCACGATCCTCACGTCCACCGGCACCGGCTCGGTGGAGCCCACCGGGATCACCTCGCGCTCCTGCAGCACGCGCAGCAGCTTCACCTGCGTGGCGGGCGACATCTCGCCCACCTCGTCCATGAAGAAGGTGCCGCCCTTTGCCGCCTCGAACAGCCCCTGCTTGTCGCGGTGCGCGCCCGTGAACGAGCCCTTGGTGTGCCCGAAGAGCTCGCTCTCCAGCAGGCTCTCGGGAAGGGCGCCGCAGTTGATGGAGACGAAGGGCCCGTCGGTGCGCCCGGAGACCTCGTGCAGGTACTTGGCGAGCACCTCCTTGCCGGTGCCGCTCTCCCCGGACACCAGCACGGTGGAGTCCGTCGGCGCCACCGTCTCGGCCGTCCTGAGCACGTCCAGGAAGCGGCGGCTGCGGCCGATGGGGCGCGCGGCGTCGCCCCGGTCGCGGCGGCGGATCTCGGTCTTGAGCGCCTGGTTCTCGCGCTTCAACTGCCGGCTCTCCGCCGCGCGCCGGCAGATGGCCACCATCTCGTCGTTGGCGAAGGGCTTCTGGATGTAGTAGAAGGCCCCCTCGTTCACCGCGCGGATGGCCGTCTGCAGCGACGCCTGCGCCGTCATCAGGATCACGGGGAGCGACGGATCCAGCTCCTTGGCGGCCAGGAGCACCTCCAGCCCCCCCACCCCGGGCATCCGCACGTCGCTGAGCACCACGTCGGGGCGCAGCTCCTCCATGCGCGCCACCCCCTGCTGCCCGCCCACCGCCGTCTCCACCGCGAAGCCTTCGCGGCGGAGGAGGATGCGCAGCGTGTCGAGGATGGCCGTCTCGTCGTCGATTACGAGGATCTTGGTCGAGTCGCTCATGGGACGAAAGTCCTTCAAGAAAGGAACAGCAAGCTCACACAGGGGCACGGAGACACAGAGAGAGCCACGTTCACGCCTCGCCGCTGCCGTCCAGGGCGGGGAGGTAGAGGGTGAAGGTGGCGCCCCAGCCTTCGCCGCGGGGCTCGTCCACGAACACGGCGCCGCCATGGGCCTCCGCGGCGCGCTGCACGAGGGCCAGGCCCAGCCCGGTGCCGCCGGGGCGCAGGGTGAAGAACGGGTCGAAGACGTGGTCCACCTCGCTGGGAGGGACGCCGGGGCCCGTGTCGGTCACGCGAACGCGCACGGCGCGGGTGGTGCTCAGCGCCGTGGAGAGGAGGTCGGACTCCACGACGTCGGCCTCGATCAGCACGGTGCCCCCGGGGCCGGCCCACTGCGCGGCGTTCAGCACCAGGTTGAGGAAGGCGCGGTGGAGGAGGTCCTCGTCGCCGCGCACCTCGGCCTCGCCCGCGGCGGGGGTGCACTCCAGGCGGATGGTGCGCCCCGAAGAGTCCGGGTGGGGGCGCACCAGGTCCACCGCGTGGCCCAGGATGCGCCCCACCGGGAGCGGGGTGGAGGCGCGCAGTTTCACGCGCGCGAAGTCGATGAACTCCGTCAGCAAGCGGCTCAGCCGGTCCGACTCGCGCACCACCAGGCCGCGGAGCACGGCCCGGTCCTCGGGGTCGACCCCGTCGCCGGCGAGCTGCTCGGTGGCGCTGCGGATGGAGGCCAGCGGGTTCTTGATCTCGTGCGCCAGCGACGCGCTCAGCTCCGCCACAGCTTCCAGCCGCTCGGCGCGCCGCCGCAGCGCCTCCATCCGCTTGCTTCCCGTGATGTCCTGGAAGATGGCCGTCACCGAGGGCGGCTCCGGGTCCGGCCGCTCCACCACGGTGGTGCTCACCCCCAGCACCATCCCGTCCCTTCCCTCCCCCGTCTGCGAGCGGCGCACACCCGTGCGGTTGCGCAGCGAGCCTTCCAGCAGCTCCCCCAGCCCCGGCGCGGCCTCGTCCAGCGCGGCGAGCACCGGCTGCCCCAGGTAGCGGTGCGCGGGGAGGTCCAGGAGCTCCGCGGCCGTGGGGTTCATGTACACCAGGTGCCCGTGCCCGTTGAGGGTAAGGATCCCGGTGTGGATGCTGGCGAGGATGTCGTCCGTGTCCAGCCGCAGCAGGCGCAGCTCCGTCTCCACCTCGCCCAGAACGGTGCCCGTGTGGCGCAGCCGGTCGCCCAGGTAGCCCGTGACCAGCGCCACCGAGGCGAAGATGAAGATCTGGATGAACACCCCGGCGTCGAGCGTGTGAGCGCTCCACACGATGTCGCCGAAGTAGAGCACGCTGGCCAGCACGGCGATCAGCATCCCCCCCACGATGGGGAGGAGGACGGCGCCCGAGAAGATGGCCAGCACGAAGAGCGGCGCGAAGCTGCTGTCCTTCCCCCCCGTCAGGTGCACCACCACGGCCACCATCAGCACGTCGAAGACGGTCTGCGTGTAGCGGTAGGCCGGCCCCGGCTCGCGCCGGGCGATGTGCGTGTACCAGAGCGAAGCGCCCGTCACCAGCAGCGCCGTCACGAACAGGAGCGTGGCGGCCAGCGTCGTCCCGGGCGGTGCGTCGCGCCAGGCCCACGCCGCGGCCACGAAGATCGCCGCCGCCACCGACATCCGCGCCATGTACACCCAGGCCAGCAGGCGCCGGGGCTCCGGCAGCGTGCCGGTGGTGAATCTTCTCTGGCGGGCCATGCGGTGGGGGGTGCGGGAATGGAGCGAGGGCGCTGCGTATGATCCGCCTGTTCCCCGGGCCTGTCAAGCGCGCACCGGGAAGTTCTCCTCCGCACCTGCGCGTGAATCGCGGCCGATGGACCGCGCGGGGGCGGTCGCGTGTACAGGGGGCGGCGCGTGCCGAACCACCTCCAGAGCGAGCCTCCGATGACACACTTCCGCGGCCTGTCCGCCGCCCTGCTGCTCCTGGCCGCCTGCGCGGCCCCCTCCGGCGAGTCCCGTCCCGACGAGGCCTCCCGCCCGAGCACCTCCGTCCACGCGGCGGCGGCGCACGCGGAGGGCACGGCGCGCGCGCCGGGGGCCCAGGCCGCGGCTTCCGCGCTGCTGGCCGTGGTCTACAAGACGCCCACCTGCGGCTGCTGCGCCAAGTGGGTGGACCACCTGAAGGGCGCCGGCTTCGAGGTGGAGGTCCACGACGTGGAGCAGGTGGAGCCCACCAAGGCGGAGTGGGGAGTGCCCGCCAACCTCGCGTCCTGCCACACGGCCAAGGTGGGCGGCTACGTCTTCGAGGGCCACGTCCCCGCCGACGTGATCGCGCGCGTGGTCCGCGAGAAGCCGCAGATCGCCGGGGTGGCGGTGCCGGGGATGCCCATGGGCTCGCCCGGAATGGAGGGGCCGTACAAGGACCGCTACGACATCATCGCCTTCGGCCGCGACGGGAAGACGAGCGTGTACGAGAGCCGGTAAAAGCGGGGCTCACACAGAGAACACAGAGGCACGGAGAAGATCTCCGTGCCTCTTTCTGCATCGCGCGCCCACCCCCTCCCCGCCCGCTCCCTACCTGCGGCCACGCATCTCCGGCTCCAGACTCTCACGCCGCCACGACGACGCCCGCATGGTGTCGTCTTCGCGGAGCCGTTCCGCGAACTCCCGGCGCTCCTGCTCCGTCAACTGCTCCGCCCTGTACCCGCGCTCGCGGATCAGGGGGATGTCGCCGTCCGTCCTGTGTCGGTCCATATCGGTCCTCCTAAGGGGGGGTGATCGGCGGGCGGAGCGCGCCGCAGCTTCCGTGCCCCCGGCCACAATCCGCCCACTTTCAGGCGGTCCGTGCGACAGGGCGGGGCGGTACGCATCGTGTATGGTCCGCCGCACGTCCGCACCGCCGCGGCGCAGCGGGTTCGTGGAGGACTGGAGAGTGTGGATGATTGGATTCCGTGAGCGCGCCCGGTGCGGCGCCGTGCTCCTGATCGCGGTCGCGGCGTGCTCGCGGGACGAGGCCGCCGAGCCCGCGCGCGGCGGCGGGCCGCCCCGGGCGGCTGCGCCGCGGGCGCCCGCCGTGCAGCCCCTGCCCGTGGACGCGGCGGGGCGCGCGTGGGTGGACCAGCAGCTCGGCGCGATGGACGTGAGGCAGCGGGTGGCTCAGCTCGTCTTCCCCTGGATCTCGGGGCGGGAGGTGCCGGAGGAGGCCACGCGGCTCGCCCGCTGGGCCGGCGCGGAAGGAGTGGGCGGGGTGATCGTATCCACCGGGACGCCTCGCGCCATCGCCGCCAAGCTGAACGCGGCGCAGGGGCGGGCGAGGGTGCCGCTCCTGGTGATCTCGGACCTGGAGACGGGGCCGGGGATGCGCCTCACCCCCGGCGGCACCCACATGCCGGCGGCGATGGCGTTCGGCGCGGCGGGCGACGAGGCGCTGGCGCGCGAGGCGGGGCGCATCACGGGCGTGGAGGCGCGGGCGGTGGGGATCCACGCCACGCTCGGCCCCATCCTGGACGTGCAGTCCGACCCGGCGAACCCCATCATCAACGTCCGCTCCTTCGGCGAGGACCCGCGGCTCGTGGCGCGGCTGGGGACGGCGTGGGCGGAGGGAGCGCGCGAGGGCGGGCTGCTGGTGGTGGGCAAGCACTACCCGGGGCACGGCGGCACCAGCACCGACAGCCACGTGGGCCGCGTGGTGGTGAGGGCGGACTCGGCGCGGCTCTTCAACACGGAGCTCGTCCCCTTCCGGCGCGCGGTGGAGTCGGGGATGGCGGGCGTGCTGGTGGGCCACATCGCCGCCACCGGCCTGGATGGCGAAGACGCGCCGCCCGCCTCCCTGTCGCCGCACATGGTGGGCGGGGTGCTGCGCGGCTCCCTCGGCTTCCGTGGGCTGGTGGTGACGGATGCGCTCAACATGGGCGCCGTCACGCGCGACCACACCCCGGCCGAGGCCTCCATCCTCGCGCTGCTCGCCGGCGCCGACGTCCTGCTGCAGCCGCCCGGCCCCGAGGTGGTCATCGACCAGATCGTCCGCGCCGTGGAGTCGGGGCGCGTCCCCCGCGCGCGGCTGGACGACGCCGTACGGCGCGTGCTGACGGCCAAGGCCGTGGCCGGCCTGCATCGCGGCGCGCGCATCGATCCCGCCGCCCTCGCCACACGTGTAGGCATCGCGCCGCACCGCGAGGTGGCCCAGCGCGTCGCCGACCGCTCCATCGTGCTGCACCGGGACAGCAAACGCCTCCTCCCGCTGAAACGGGGCGCGCGGGTGCTTCACGTCACCTACTCGCGCACGGGACGCGGTCCGGCCGGCGCCACGCTCCAGCGGCACCTGTCCGACGGAGGAATCGCCGCCGAGCACGTCCGCGTGAGCCCGTCCACATCCGCGGCGGCCTTTGCGCGCCTCACCGCACGCGCCCAGCGCGCCGAAGTGCTGCTGGTGAGCGCGGAGGTGGCGCCCTTCCAGTACCAGTCGCTGGGCGTGTCGGGGGGCTTCGCTCCCTTCGTGCAGGCGGCGGCGCGGGCGGGGGTGCCCGTGGTGGCCGTGTCGCTGGGGAGCCCGTACCTGGTCAACGCCTTCCCCGCCGTGGGCACGTACGTGCTGGCGTGGGGCCCGCACTCCGTCTCCGAGCGCGCGGCGGCGCGGGGGCTCACGGGCGCACAGCCCTTCCTCGGCCGCCTGCCCGTGACCATCCCCGCGCCGCGCTGAGCACCTTGCCGGGGCCGCTCACCGGGCCCTACCTTCGCGAGACACCCGTACCGAGACGATGACGATGCGCCGCCTCCTGATTCCTCCCGCGATCCTCCTGCTGGGCGCGTGCTACGCCCCCCAGTCCGTGCAGATGCCCTCGTACGAGCCCCGCGCCGTCGCAATCCCGGCCGAGTGCGAGGGGCTGGTGCAGCGCGCCGCCGCCCCCGGCGCCGCGCTCACCGAGGCGGAGTTCCGCATGGTCTCCTTCTGCCAGCACCAGCAGATCCTGCGCGCCCAGGAGGACGAAGCCGCGTCGCGCAAGCTGGACGCACACGCCCGCACCGCCGGCGTCGTCCTCCAGGCCGCCACGCTCGTCCTGGGCGCCACGATCGCCGTCCTCACCTGGGTCTTCTGAACGCGGCAGAGGCACGAAGATGAAGTCATCTTCGTGCCTCTGTGCCTCTGTGTGAGCTTCTTTCAGCTGCCGGAGGCGAGCACCCGGCGTGCGCCCTGCCACCACGACCGCCGCGGCAGCTCGCTCTCGGTGATGCGGCCCGCGTAGCTGCTGGCGTGGATGTAGCGCCCGTTGCCCACGTAGATGCCGATGTGCGAGATGCGTCCCGCGCGCCCGAAGGTGAGCAGGTCGCCCACGCGAAGCTGCGACACGTCGCGCGGGACCTCCTGCCCCATCCGCGCCTGCTGCGCGGAGGTGCGCGGAAGCTGCACGCCGGCAAGCCTCATCACGTGCCGCACGAAGCCGCTGCAGTCGAACCCCGTCTCCGGGCGCTC
>DASVSA010000359.1:0-25500 GCA_036388335.1 Longimicrobium sp.
CGGCGCGCGCGTGGCGTTGCGGGCGGAGAGCTGGAGTGACGCGGAGGTGGAGGCGCTTCACCGCCGCGGCGATTGCTACGTGAGCCTCCACCGCGGCGAGGGGTGGGGATACCCGCTGTTCGAAGCCGCCAGCCGCGGCACGCCGGTGGTGGCCACCGCCTGGTCGGGGCCGCTGGACTACCTGGACCCGGCCGCTCACGCGCTGGTGAACTGCACCCTGGGCCCGGTGCGCCAGCCGTACCAGTACTACCATCCGCGGATGCGCTGGGCCCTGCCCGACGTGGCCCACGCCGCCCAGCTGATGCGCGCCGTCCACGCCGACCCCGCGGCCGCCCGCTCGCGCACCGCCGCCGCCGCGGAGCGCATCCGCGCCGAATTCTCGCTCGACGCCGTGGGCGCCGCCGCCCGCGACCGCTTGGCCGACGTCCTGCTCAGCGCCGATGCACCCCGCCGGCGCCGCGCGACGCCGAACGCGCCGCTGGCCGAGACGAAGCCGGCGCATCCGCCGTTCGAGGGCGCCATCCCGGTGGAGTGGTACGACGAGGACTACTTCCAGACCGGGCGCAAGAGCAACTGGTCGTCGGGCTACAGCTGGAAGAACTTCGGCGGCCTGTTCGGCGAGACGGCGGGCATGCTCGGCGAGCTGCTTCCGGACGCCACCTCGTTCCTGGACGCGGGGTGCGCCACGGGGCTGCTGGTGAGGGCGCTGCGCGAGCGCGGCAAGGACGCATGGGGCTTCGACGGGAGCGCCTGGGCCATCGGCCACGCCGAGCCCGCCGCGCGCCCGTATCTCACCCGCGCCCCCGTGGACGAGGCCCAATACGACCGCCGCTTCGACGTGCTCGTAGCCGCCGAGCTGCTGCAGACGCTCACCGAGGCGCAGATCGACGCGTTCCTCCCGCGCGCGCGCCGGTGGACGGAGACGGCGCTGGTGGCGCTCATCCCCAGCTTCGACAACGAGGCCCAGCAGGCCGCGCCGCCCCCGCGCGGCAACGACCCCAGCCACGTCACCCTGCGCACGCGCGCGTGGTGGCACCAGCGCTTCCTGGCGGCCGGATGGAAGCAGGACCCCCTGCACCGAACCGTCGAGACCCTCTTCCGCCGCCACGCCCTCACCCGGCGCATGGGCTGGAAGCTGTTCGTCTACGCGCCCGGCGACGAGGCGTAGAGCCGCAGGTACAACGGATTCGTACGATGCGTTTCATCCTGACGAAGGCGCCCACCCCAGGCCGTCAGAAGTACGCGAGCAGCCCGGGGTGTCAGGAGTGGACTCCCGGAATGACACCGTTGCGGGATCAGAATCGCCCGAAACCGGAGCCGACGGCGTGCCGGCCGACGAGGCACGAGCCGACCGTAGGGGGGAGGGATGGAAATGCGGCAAGGGCGATGGGGAACTTCGGAGGGGATGCGGCTCTCCGGAGCGTACTGGAGCAGGCCGCCCGCACCCCCGATCCACGATCTGTAGAGCCGTCCGCCCGGACCACAGTCAGGTGATCTCCGGACCTCCAGCGCCCGGCACCCGCCGGGCCCTACCTCTCACGGGCCCTCTCCATGCCTGACCTGCGTTGCTACGTCCTCACCTGCGGCGCGCGGGTGGCCGCGGGCGTCACCCGGGCCACGCTCGACTCCATCCTGCGCTCGGACTGGCGCGACCCTCCCATCGTGTGCGTGGACGAGGCGGTGGGGGGCGACCCCAAGGCCAACCAGACGGAGAACTACCGGCGCGTGCTGGAGCGCGTGGCCTCCGACCGGCCGGACTACGCGCTGGTCTTAGAAGACGACGTGGCGGTGAGCCGCCACCTGCGCGCCAACGTGGAGCGGTGGCAGCCGGTGCGCGACGGGCGTGCACCCCTGCTGGGCATCCTCTACAACCCCACGCTGGCCCCGCTGTGCGACGCCCCGCCGGTACCGGACGGGTTCATCGCCGATTCCGGCTCGGTGTACGGCAGCCAGGCGTTCCTCATCACCCCCGACGTGGCCGAATACTGCCTCCAGCACTGGCTGGACGTCCCCGCGCTGCAGGACATCAGGATGTCGCGGCTGGCGGCGCGCATGGACCCGCACGCGCTGGTGGTGCACACGCCCAGCCTGGTGGAGCACGTGGAGACCGGCTCCACCCACGGCGCCGGCCACCACACCGCCGCCGACTTCGACCCGTGGTGGCGCGCCGGCGACGGCGCCGCGCCCGCGCTGCGCTGGGACGAGGTGCCGGGGTGGTTCGACTGGCCCCGCTTCTACGAGCAGCAGGTGCGCGAGCTTTCCCACGGCAGCGTGGTGGTGGAAGTGGGAACGCTGCTGGGGCGCTCCATCATCTACCTGGCCCAGACGATGAAGGCGGCGCGCAAGGACCTGCGCCTCTTCGCCGTCGACACCTTCACCGGCTCCCCTTCCGACCCCGCGGTGCTCCACGTGGTGGAGTCGCACGGAGGATCGCTGCGGGCGGCGTTCGAGGACAACCTGGAGCGCGCGGGCGCGGCCGGGGCCGTCACGGTGCTCCCCATGGACTCGCTGCGGGCGGCGCGCGAGTTCTGCGACGCCAGCGTGGACCTGCTCTTCCTGGACGGCGACCACGCGGAGGAGGCGGTGGTGAACGACCTGCTCTGGTGGCTCCCCCGGGTCAGGCCCGGCGGCGTGGTGGCGGGCCACGACATCGACACCTACCCCTCGGTGGGCCGCGCGCTGGATCGCATGCTGGGCCGCGGCCGCTACCACGTGGACCACGCCCAGAACCTGTGGGTGTGGCGCAAGGCGTGACGATGGATACGCGTGCGGCGCCGGGGTCCCTCATGCGCGGGCATGATCCGGCGGACGCGGTGCTGGTGCATCTGGCTGCCGGGGTCGGCAACCTGGTGCTGGCCACGCCGCTGCTGGTGGCGCTTCACCGCATGGGGTACGAGGTGGACCTCCTGCTTCACGCCGACTACCCGCAGGCCGCGGAGCTCTTCGGCGGGTGGAGCGTGGTGCGCCGCGTGCACGCCGGCGCCGTCCCTCCCGGCGAGCGATACCGGCACGTGCTCCCCGCCGTGCCGCCCTTCTACTGGGCGCGGCTCGGCCGCCTGCACCACGGCCGCCGCGACTGCGTCCCCCGCCCGCCCGACTCCCTCTTCGCACGCGACGAGCAGGGGTGGTACCTGGGCTTCGCCGAGGCGCTGGGCTGGCCGCGCAGCGAGCGCCCGGCGTACACCCTTCCCATCACCCCGTCGGACGCGCACGGCGTAACGCAGGCGACGCTCGTCCTAGCGCCGGGGTGCAAGACGGGCGAGATGGCGGCCAAGCGCTGGCCTCACTTCGCCGCCCTGGCCCAGCGCTTCCCCGACGTCGTGGTGGTGGGCACGGCCGACGACCTGCGCGGCTTCGGCGGCGCCGCGTTCGACTTTCCCGCGCACGTACGCTCGCTGGCCGGCCGGCTGACGCTCCGCGAGACTGCATCGGTGCTCGCGGCGGCGGGCGCGGTGGTGGCGAACGACAGCGGCCTGGGGCACCTGGCCGGGGCCACCGGCGTGCCCACCCTCCTCCTCTTCGGCCCCACCTCCGAGCGGGTGCTGGGCGCCTTCCTGCCCAACGTCGCCGTTCTGCGCGCGGGCCTGCCCTGCGAGCCCTGCTGGACCGCCGCGCGCCTCCGCGCCTGCCGCGCCCGCGTGGACTGCCTGCGCTCGCTCGATGTCGCACGCGTGGAGCGCGAGGTCCGCACGCTGATGGGAACGCTGGACGAGGGACGAATGGATGTGGATGGAGGAGATCGGCGCGACGGGGAGGCGCGAGCGAATGGAATCGCGGTACCGGTGGAGGGTGCGCCCGGACGGAGGATCGCGCTCGTCTCGCTCACCCGCACGGTCTCGGCGCCGGGTGCCGAGGATGACGACAACCCTTCGGTCCCGCTGGTCTCGTGCCTGATGCCCACGCGCGACCGGCGGCGGTTCGTGGGGCACGCCATCGAGCAGTTCCTCGCGCAGGACCACCCCCGCCGCGAGCTGGTGGTGGTGGACGACGGCGCCGACGCGGTGGACGACCTCATCCCGCCCGATCCGCGAATCCGCTACCACCGCGTGGAGCGGCAGGCCACGCTGGGCGCCAAGCGCAACCTGGCGTGCTCGCTGGCGCGCGGCGAGCTGCTGGCGCACTGGGACGACGACGACTGGATGCCCCCGCACCGCCTGTCCACGCAGGTGCGCGCCCTGGCCGCCCAGCCGGCGGCGGGTGCGTGCGGGCTGGCGCAGGTGCGCTTCTTCGACCCCGCGGCGGGGCGCGCGTGGGAGTACCGCTGGCCCGAGCGCGGGCGGCCGTGGCTGGCGGGCGGCACGCTGATGTTCCGGCGTGCCGCGTGGGAGCGGCGCCCGTTTCCCCACCTCAACGAGGGCGAGGACACCCGCTGGGTGTGGGCGCTCCCCGCGGGCGCCGTGGCCGCCATCCCCGACCCCGGCCTCTACGCCGCCCTGGTGCACGGCGGCAACACCAGCCGCAAGCGCCCAGGCGAGGCACGCTGGCACCCGATCCCGCTGGACGTGGTCCGCGCCCCCATGGGCGAGGCCTGGAGCTTCTACGCCGCCCTTCCCACGCCCGACGCCGTCCCCGCCTGAACACCGCGCCGCACGAGGGCATACGAGATCGAGGGAGGCCTTCATCAGGTATCCACTGTGCTCACGGGCGCTGTATGTACGAGCAGAGGGCCTCTCGTCGGCGCGGCTTCCCTTAGAACTCTGCCCCGATACCTTTGAGGAGCTCTCCGGGAATTTCTCGTGCAGCTCCTCACGTGCACGTACGCAGCTCTTGACACCGACACGTCGCAGCTCTACCATACTCCTTCAGGAGCTCGCCCCATCGGAATGAGCGATTCCCGCTCTCCCCGCTCCAGAGCTCCTGGCCTTAGGAGGCTTACATGAGAGTCACGTTTCCAGCGATGCAGGGTACCATCGGGCAGCGCACCTATTACTCTACGCTGATGCCGCTGAGTACTGTCCCGAAGATGTTCACGTTCACCGAATGGGCGGAGTTTCTCCCAGAAGACCGTGAGCAGCGAGTGCTTAACAGTAAGCGGGTGCCAGACATCGCCCGGTACATCGTGGAGAATGAGGACGGCTATCTGTTCTCCTCCATCACCGCGTCCTTCCGTGGCGGGATCCGGTTCATCCCGAGCGATGTCTCGGAGAACATTGGACTTATCGAGATGGACATGCGCGAGGCGAACTTCGTGATCAACGACGGTCAGCACCGGGCAGAAGCCATCAAGTTGGCCATGCAGATGAACCCCGCTCTCGGCGAGGAGACAGTAAGCGTCCTCCTCTTTCAGTACGAGAATCGGGAGCGCGTGCAGCAGATGTTCTCAGACCTCAATCGGTTTGTGAAGAAGACGTCGAAGTCGCTGGACATTCTGTACGACAAGAGGGATGTGCTGGCTAATGTCACGAACGACATCGCCGACAAGGTGCCCGCATTTAAGGGTCTCGTGGAGAAGGACTATGCCTCGCTTCCGGCTGGGTCGAAAAATCTGTTCAGCCTGGCCGCCTTGTACGACGCAAATGAAGAGCTGCTCCGGGACAAGAAGAACAATGACGACTACACGAGAAACGAACTGACCTCGATCGCGGTAGATTTCTGGGTGTCCGTCGCGAAGCACATTCCCGACTGGGCACGAGTGAAGAATGGGCAGATGCTCGCAAGGGAACTCCGGCAGGAGAGCATCTCATCCCACTCCGTGGTGCTTCGAGCGATGGGTGCCGCAGGTGCCGAGCTCATGGAGGAGGACCCGACCGGGTGGAAGGGACGCCTTGAGGCGCTTGCGGCAATCGACTGGAGCAAGAAAAACCGAGATTGGGAGAACGTGAACATGGTGGCTAACTCGGTGGTCTCGAACCGGCAGGCGCGGCATGCCACCAAGGCGTACCTGAAGCAACGGCTTGGGCTGTCGCTGACGGAAGCGGAGCTTCGGGCGATCACTCCGCCCGCCCCAGCGGAAGCGGTGTAGTCCAGGTAAATAAGACCGGGCCAGCGCCAAGCGCTGGCCCGGTAGCCGTGTTCCACCGTGTCGTTTCGGCTGGACAGCAATCTTGTGCTTGTTGCGATTTACGTTGTGCTACATCGCCTCACAACAGAAGGCGCGTCGTGTGACTTCGACTCGTGTCGCCAGACGCGGAGCATCAGGGTAGCGGCGGCCGAGACTAGCCTGCCCGACCTCTGCGCGTTTATTCAACGCCCGAGATGCTCGAACGTAGCGCGCTCCAGCACTCGCAGGTGGTTGGGGTGGGCGATGGAGATGAGGGCGTGGGCGCGCTGGCGGAGATTTTTGCCGTAGAGGTTGGCGACGCCCCACTCGGTGACGACGTAGTGGACGTGGGCACGGGGGTGGCGACGCCCGCGCCGGGGCGGAGGAGGGCGACGATGCGCGACTCGCCGCGGCGCGTGGTGGAGGGGAGGGCGATTGGGTCCAGGATACGCCGCGGCTGATCCCGCCCACAACGGAAAATCCTGCGGTCGTGTGGGGAACTCGCTTCGCAAGCTGTTGGGCATCGTGACGCCGTACGGCGTGATGCACGCGCTGCTCGGCGCCGCGGGGTGATACCGACGAGCTAACTCGCGGCGGCCATAGAACTTCGCGAAACAGCCCTCCTCCGCACGGGGAGTGACGGAATGCGAGAGTGTGACATAGGTCACACTCCCGCAATCGTTTACCCCCATACCCGGCATTCGGCTTGCGTGCCCGGAGAGCGGGCCGGAACGACGTCCCGGCCTCGCGTGCGACCCCGGACCCATCCGAAGCAAGCCGAGCCCGATGCCGAGCCCCCGCATCACCGCTGTCCTGGCGGTCCTCTTCGGAATCGTCGTGGGTCTGGGGGCATTCACCTTCGTGTATGCCCGCGGGGCCTCGTATCTCACCAACGAGCCCTCCGCGTGCGCCAACTGCCACGTGATGCGCGAGCATTTCGAGGCATGGCAGCGCTCCAGCCATCACAACGTGGCCGTGTGCAACGACTGCCACGCGCCGCACGACCTGGTGGGGAAGTACTACACCAAGGGCCTCAACGGCTTCTGGCACTCCTTCTACTTCACTACCGGCACCTATCCGTACCCGCTGCGCATCACCCCGCGCAACGAGCGGGTGACGGAGGGCGCCTGCCGGTACTGCCACCAGGACATCACGGAGACCATCGAGCACGGCGCCCGGGGCCCCGCGCCCACCCGCGTCTCCAATTCGCAGGACCAGCTGCTCTGCACGCGCTGCCACAGCGACGTGGGACACTGGACCCGCCAGTAGCCACGCTCACCCCAGCACCCGCGCCCTCATGGAAACCGATCCGCGCGCCGATACCCCGCCTCCTCGCCGGCGGATGTGGAAACGCCGCTGGATGCTGCTCGCCGCGGTGGGGGCGGGGCTCGCCACGGTGGGCATCGCCGCGCTCCTCACCAGCATCTTCGAGCGCAAGCAGGAGGCGCGGAATCCGTTCTACCGGGTGGTGGAGCTCAACGACACCATCACCGACCCGGCGGTGTGGGGGAAGAACTTCCCCCTCCATTACGACTCGTACCTGCGCACGGTGGACCAGGTGCGCACGCGCTACGGCGGCAGCGAGGCGGTGCCGCGCGACCCCACGGCCGGGGACCCGCGCACCGTGGTAGCGCAGTCGCGACTGGAAGAGGACCCGCGGCTGCGCGAGCTGTGGGCGGGGTACGCCTTCTCGCGCGACTTCCGGGAGGAGCGCGGCCACGCCTACGTGCTGGAGGACCAGCTCTTCACCGAGCGGCAGCAGGCCACGCAGCAGCCGGGCGCGTGCCTCCACTGCCACGCCTCCGTGTACGTCCCTTACATGCGCGCCGGGGGCGGCGACCTGATGCGCGGGTTCGAGCGGATGAACCCCATGCCCTACGCGGAGGCGCGGAAGCGGGTGAAGCACCCGGTGGCCTGCATCGACTGCCACGACCCGGAGACGATGGCGCTGCGCATCACGCGCCCCGGGTTCATCGAGGGAATCCGCGCGTTGCGCGCCAGCCAGGGGGTGCAGAACTACGACGTCAACCGCATGGCCACGCGCCAGGAGATGCGCACCTTCGTGTGCGGCCAGTGCCACGTGGAGTACTACTTCAAGGGCCCGGAGAAGCGCCTCACCTACCCATGGGCGCGCGGCCTGACGGCGGACAGCATCCTTGCCTACTACGAGGAGAACGGGCACAAGGACTGGACCCACGCCACCAGCGGCGCGCCCGTGCTGAAGGCGCAGCACCCCGAGTTCGAGCTCTACAACCAGGGGATCCACGCCCGCTCCGGCGTGGCCTGCGCGGACTGCCACATGCCGTACCAGCGCGTGGGCGCCACCAAGATCAGCGACCACCACGTGCGCAGCCCGCTGCTCAACATCAACCGCGCCTGCCAGACCTGCCACAACTTCAGCGAGGACGAGCTCCGGCAGCGCGTGCACACCATCCAGGACCGCACCTTCCAGATGCGCAACATCGCGCTGGACGCCGTGCTGGACCTCACGCGGAACATCGCCGCCGCCCAGCGCACCGGCGCCCCCCCGGCGCAGCTCGACTCCGCCCGCCAGTACCAGCGGCGCGCGCAGTTCCTGCTGGACTTCATCGAGGCGGAGAACTCCATGGGCTTCCACGCGGACCAGGAAGCGGCGCGCGTGCTGGCCCTCTCCCTCAACCACGTGCGGCTCGGCGAAGCGGCGTTGCGCGGCGTGCGCGCCACCGTCACCCGGACCCCCGCCGCGCCGGCCCAGCTCGTCACGCCAAGCCAGGGGCACTGAATCCATCACACAGAGACACGGAGGCACGGAGATGACTTCATCTCCGTGCCTCCGTGTCTCTGTGCGAGCCCAGCTGTTAGAAGGCGATCACTCCTTCGATGAGCAGCCCCTGGAAGCGGGCCCCGTTGCGGATGTCCGTCGCCGCGAACCCGTCGTAGTCCTGGCGCACCCACTCCGCCTTGGTCAGCAGGTTCGGCGTTAGGAACCAGCCCGCCGAGACCGCCTTGCGCGTGACCGTCAGCTCCGTCTGCTTCGAGAAGTCGCCGTCCACCCGGTTGTAGCGCCCGCCCACGTAGAGCCGGTCGCCGAGCAGTCGGTAGACCACGTCACCCGCCATCTGCCGCACCTCGCGTCGCTCCGTCTCGGCCGCGGCCTTGCCCGTGGCGCGCTCCAGCACCCCGAAGACCTCCAGGTTGCCGAGCTGCACGAAGGGGTTGATCTGCAGCGCCGTGATCTCGTTGCTGAATCCCGGGTTGATGCGCCCGTTGGTGAAGGCCGTGCCCGCCTTGAGCGTGGCCGTATCCTCCATCACGCCCCAGTAGCGCGAACCCGTGCGGTCGCCGGCGTACAGCGTGACCGAGGGCGACGAGCTCACCGTGTACCCGCTCCCCGTCAGGCGGAAGCGGAACGCGTCGCTCACCTGCCGGTCGTAGCCGATCTTGCCCAGGAACGCGGGCTTCGCGTCGACGGCGCCTTCCCTGATGTCGCCCTTGTTCTGCCCCGTGGTCACGCCGCCCATCACGAAGGCGTTCCCCGCGCGCACCAGCACGTCGGCGCCGATCTCGGTGGTGAACGAGTCCAGGATGTAGTTCTCCACGAACGGGTTGCGGATGGTGTTCCCGTTGTCCGAGCGGCGGAAGTGCGCGTCGCCGTAGTTGGGCTGGTACATGCCGGCGCGCACCGTCGTGTACTTCATGATCTCGTTGAGCACCGGCAGGTCGATGGGCGACGCGTCCACCGTGGCGTAGCCGCCCTTGACCCAGAACTCGTTGTGGTGCCGCGACGACATGTAGCTGTCCAGGTCCACCCGGATGCCGCGGGCCAGGCGGGCGCCCAGGGTCAGGTTGGCGCTGGCCAGGTTGAAGCCGCCGCGGATCTTGCCCAGCGTGGTGCCGGGGGCCGGCGTGGCGGTGTTGCTGTGGTCGAGCGCCTGGAAGGTCTGCGCGAACGCGCCGCCGATCTGCAGTTGGAGGCTGCTCTCGCTCAGGTCCTGCTTGGGAAGCTCGAAGGTCGGGCGGCCGTAGCCGGCCAGGCCGTAGGTGCCTCCGACCACCGAGGCCGCGGCGGCGCGGGGCTCGGGAGTCGCGGTGGTGTCGGCGCCGGGCACCGCCACCGCGAGCTGCGCGGCGGCCGGCATCGCGGCGAAGGCGAGGGCGAGTGCGGCCTGGGGCAGCGCACGATTCAGGGAGGTCATGGTCCGGTCTCCGGGGTGGGTCTCCAGCTGCGGGGGCGCGGATGTGCGCCCCCGTGTATCTCCGCTTTGTTCTTCAGGGCTTCAGAACCACGTCGAAGCCGATCGTCACGGGCGCCGCCACCTTCATGGTGCCCATCATCAGCGTGGGCGGCTGTACGCCGAAATCGGTCATCACCAGGCGCTTGCTGCCGCGCACCCTCACCTTGCCGTCTTCGCTGGTCACGGTGCCGTCGATGCTCACGGGCCGCGTCTGCCCGGCGATGGTGAGGTCGCCGCTGATCCTGGCCGCGCCCGCCGCGCTCACCTGCACCGAGCTGGCGCGGAGGCGGATGGTGGGGTTCTGCTCGGCCTTGAGCGCCTTCCTCATGTGGCCGTTCATCGTACCGTTGCGGCAGTCCAGCGAGGCCACCGGGATGCTGACTTCGGCGCGGGGCACGGACGCGAGGGCGGCGATCTCCGCCGAGGCGGCCTGCGCGCTGCCGGTGATGCCGGTGCTCTCGCAGCGGTAAGAGCGGACGGTGGAGGTCCCCTCGACCCACACCCGGCTCTGCGGCTGGAAGGAGAGCGTGGGGAGCATTCCGGCGCCGATCAGGGCTCCCATCAGGATCTGCTTGAGCATGGTAGTTTCTCCGTGTGGTGTTTCCGTCTGACACCAAGCTACGCCGGGCCACTCCCCCGCTCTGCCGGGCGCCGGTCGATTCGCTGCCGGGTTTTCATGGTTTCCCCTGATTGAGATTTCCCCTACAACACAGAGGCACGGAGATGAACCTCATCTCCGTGCCTCGGTGTCTCTGTGTGAGCCCCTCAACGCCCTACGCTGCACCCACCCGTCCCCGACTCCAGCGACAGCACCATCCTTCCCGCCCGCGGCACCGCGGACTCGATCCGCAGCGGCACCTTGCGGGCGTCGTCGGTAAGGTGGAGCTGGATGACGCCCTCGCCGCCGTACCGGGCCGGGTCCTTGACCCGCATCAGCACCTCGATGGCGGTGAACTGGCCGGCGGGAACGCGGATGGGCCCCCGCCCGATCACCGTCAGGGTGACCGGGTTGCGCCTCGCCTCGTAGTGGCGCGCGAGCGAATACGAGGCGCCGTTCTCCAGCGGGAGCGTGCGGATGAAGTAGAGGAACGAGAGCTCGTCCAGCGGCGAGCCCGTCACCAGCGCGCCGCTCGTGTTGTCGGCGGCCGTCCAGCGGCGCGCCGAACGGTCCATGCGCACGTCCTGGTTGCGCGACGAGACGGGCGTGCGCTCCCGCTTGGTGTAGCGGAGCGACGCCATGTCGGCGGGGTCGAACCAGGACCGCGTGTGGTCCTCCACCGTCACGGGCCCCAGGCGACCGCGGAAGTCGAAGCGGAGGAGGTACACGGAGCGCCCGTCCACCTCCTCCGCTTCCACCGCCATCACCCCGGTGCCGATGCGCCCCAGCACCCCGCTCCCCCGGTACACGCACTGGTCCCCCGGCGCGAACGGCAGCGGCCGCGCGTCCGGGCCGGCGAGCGCCGCCGCCATCGTCATCGCGGCGGGGATGAGCCCCCAGAGTGTTCCGTACATCGGTCGCCCCCATGCTCAGGTGTTTTCGCACCTGTAAGCTAGGTGGGCAGGGCCGGGGCGGGCGTCGGGAAAGGCTCAGCGGCGTGTAGGGGAAAACTCGGTCTCACACAGAGACACGGAGACACAGAGAGAACAAGTTCAGTCCTTCACCACCACCTTGCCGGTCATTCCGAGAACCGCGTGCGGATCGCACTGGTAGGTGTACTCGCCGGGGGCGAAATCCACCGACACGTCTGTGGTCTGGCCCGCCCGCTGGAGGAGCTCGGTGGCGGACGGGAGGTTGGTGTTGCCGGGGTTCTTGTCGGTGGGGAAGCTGGCGTTGTGGATGCCGCTCACCAGGGTGAAGCGGAGCACGTCGCCGCGATTCACCTCCACGCGGGCGGGGGCGAAGTAGTTGCCCTTCTCGTCGGATGCCATGCGGATCTCGACGACCCTGCCGGAGCCGCCGCAGGCGGTGAGGGTGAGCGCCACCAGGACAGGCGCGATGCG
Organism: Longimicrobium sp.; assembly: GCA_036388335.1. Classification (GTDB taxonomy): domain Bacteria; phylum Gemmatimonadota; class Gemmatimonadetes; order Longimicrobiales; family Longimicrobiaceae; genus Longimicrobium. The sequence goes on from DASVSA010000359.1 coordinate 12,196, forward strand.
GATGCTCATGGATCGTTGGAGTCGCGGGTTGGTGCGGGCCCGGACCGGGCGGAGCGGATGCTCGCGAGCACCTTTTCGGGTCCCTGGTCCAGCCCCGCCTGGCGGTGGACGATCCGGCCGGCGGCGTCCAGCACCAGGTAGCTGTTGGAGTGCGAGAACTCGGCGGAGGTTTCCCGGCGGTAGCGGATTCCGAGGAGCGCGGCGGTCTCGCGCACCGTGTTCTCGTCGGAGGTGAGGAGCGTCCAGCGCGCTGGATCGAGCCGCGTGCTGGACGCGAACTCCGCCAGGCGCGCCGGGGTGTCGCGCTCCGGGTCCAGCGAGAGCAGGGTGAAGCCGACCGGCTCGTCGTCCCCCAGCGCCGCCTCGATCCGCTTCAGCTCGATGAGGATGCGCGGGCAGGTGTGGGAGCAGTGGGTGTAGACCATCGCCACCACCTGCACCCGCCCGCCGAGCGACGCGAGGGTGCGCTCGCGGCCCCACTGGTCGCGGAAGCGCGCATCCAGCTCGTGAACCGAGAAGTCGTCCGCCGTGGAGGTGCGGGCCTCCGCCGCTCGGGGTGCATCGCATGCCGCCAGGGCCAGCGCGGCGAAGAGCAGGGTCAGCGTGCGCATCGGAAGCCTGTGCCCGAGGTGGTGGATCGTCCCTCCAGCGTGGCGCGCACCCCGTAACGCAGGAACGCCGGATAGTTGCGGGGATCGGTCGCGCCGATCACGCCCGCCGCGCAGAAGAGCTGGTGGTCGCGTCCCGCGGTCGCCCGCGAATCGTCCGATACCAGCAGCGAGTTGAAGTCCTCGGTCCACTCCCACACCAGCCCGTGCATGTCCGCCACGCCGTGGCGGTTCACGAAGGTGGAGCCTACCCGGGCATTCACGCGCGCGCCGCGGGTGGTGTAGAGATCGAGCAGGCGGGCGATGAACGGCGCGTTCCGCGACGCATCCAACCGCGTCTCGTCCGCGCGTGCCACGTACTCCCACTCGTCCGTCGTGGGGAGGCGCTTGTCACGCCACGCGCAGTACGCGCGGGCGGCGAACCACGACACCTCGGTGGCGGGGCGGCGCGGCACCGCTCCGGCGTCCAGCGCGCCGGGCCACGAGCCCAGGTACGCGCGCCCCACCAGCGCCGCGGGAGCGCGGCCCCGCCGCCAGCGCGGGTTGGCGCGCACGAACTCCAGGTACTCGCCGCGCGTCACCGGATAGCGGTCCAGGTGGAACGACGGGACCTCCACCGTGGCCGCGCCGTTCACGAAGAGCGGCTCGTAGCGCCCGCCGGGGATGCGCGCCATCCCCGGCGCCGGCCCCGCCGAAGCGGCGGAGGCGGCGCTGAGGAGGAGGGCCAGGGTGGTGAGGGTCGCGCGCATGGGTATCACCTCGTAAGTGCGGGCGGAGCCGTGCGGCCCCGCCCGCTGTTCCATCTACCGGCCCGCCGGTGCCGGCGTGTACTGCCGGGATGAAGTCTGCCCGCCGAAGATGCCGGGCACCTGCTCGCCCTCCACCGTCATCAGCCCCACGGCGCCCTTGTTGAAAGCGCGGAAGAGCGCGTGGTCCACCAGCACCAGCTTCCCGGGCGTCTCCGCGCGGAACTCGACGATTGCGCTGCCGCCCGCGGGGATGGTGGTCGTCTGCACGTTGTGCTGCGCCAGCGTGCCGCCCTCCGAGTACACGTTGTCGAACACCTCGCCGATCACGTGGAAGGAGGAGGTCAGGTTGGGCCCGCCGTTGCCCACGAACAGGCGCACGGTCTCGCCCGTCCTCACCTTGAGCGCGTTGTCGCCCGTGAGCGAGCCCACCGCGCCGTTGAACACCACGTACTCGGGCCGCTCGTCGATGGCCTTCTGCTCGTCGAAGGTCTGCAGCCCCTTCTCGCCGTGCGCGCCCCTGGTGTAGAAGTCGCCCTGCATCACGTAGAACTCGCGGTCCACGCTGGGCATCCCCTCCTTGGGCTCCACCAGGATCAGCCCGTACATCCCGTTGGCCACGTGCAGCGCCGCGGGCGCGAAGGCGCAGTGGTAGACGTAGAGCCCGGGGTTGGCCGCGTTGAACTTGAAGGTGCTCTCGTGGCCCGGCAGGACGATGCTGGCCTCGGCGCCGCCGCCGGGGCCGGTCACGGCGTGGAGGTCGATGTTGTGGGCCACCATGCTGCTGGGGTGGTTCTTGAGACGCAGCTCCACCTGGTCGCCTTCGCGGACGCGGATGAAGCGCCCGGGCACCGAGCCGCCGAAGGTCCAGAAGGTGTAGTCCACCCCGTCGGCCAGGCGCATGGTCTTCTCCACCACCTCCAGGTCCACGATGACGTGGGTGGCGTAGTTGCGGTCGATGGGGGCGGGAACCATGGGCGGCGCGGCGAGCACCGCCCGCTCGGTGCCGCGCACCGGCTCGGCCTTCCGTACCGGGATCGTGGCGCTGAAGGCGCGCCCGGTCTCCACGTCCTCGCCGTACCCCGCGTAGCCGATGGACGCCGCGCTGGCGAGCGCCACGACGGCCGCGCCGACCGCGATCCAGCGTGTCACGCCGGAAGACTTGCGTTGCGCCCCGCGCGGCTCTTCGAGTTGAGTGCTCATTGCAGGACTCCTTGGATGGTTGTTCCTGATCCGCACTTCAATATCGGGCTTTACAGGGCGCCAGGATGTCGGTGGTTGGTCGACGGCCTTGTAGGGACGCCCTGGATGGATGGGCCACACACAGAGGCACGGAGACGAATTCATCTCCGCATGGGCAGGGGACGGAGGGGTGCCGGAACAGGCTCCATCGTCCGCCAGAGGTTGTAGATGAACAGGTAGGCACCCACGGCGCTCGCCAGCCCGCCGGCGCCCACCATGGGCGTGCCCACCCGCGGCGCGTGCACCCGCACGATCCACCCGCCGGCCAGCGCCGCGAGGCCGGCGTTCGCCACCCACAGGTGAAGCGCGGCCATTCGCGGGTCGTGGAGCGGGCGCCCCGTGAAGCGCGGGATGACGTGGTACGCCACCCCGAAGATCATCATGCTCACGAAGCCCAGCAGGTTGGCGTGCACGTGGGCGGGGCGGTAGGCGATGGCGCGGGGCACCAGGGCCATCGCCACGCCGATCAGCACTCCGATCCCCAGCCACACCAGGCTGGCGCGGATGAAGCGGCGTACGAACGGGTCCATTTCGGCTCCTTTCAGGAGGACCAGGCCGCGTCCTGCAGCCGGTCCAGGTTCACGATGCGGACGCGGGTGCCCCGCTGGTCGATCGCGCCGTCCCTGCGCAGCCGCGCCAGCGCGCGCCCCACGCTCTCGCGCGTGGTGGCCAGCTCGGCCGCCATCTCCTCCTGCGTGCGCGGGAGGCGGAATTCCGCGCCCCCGCTGGCCTCCGCGTACTCCAGCAGCGTCATCGCCACGCGCGCGGGGACGTCGCGCAGGGAGATCTTCTCCACCAGCCCCACCATGCGGCGGAGCCGGCGGCCCAGCTCGCGGATGGTGGCCTCGGCGATCTCCGGGTAGGCGCGGTACAGCTGCTGGAACGCCTCCGCGGGGAGGAAGAGGAGCCGGCTGTCCTCTTCCGCGCGCCCACACGCCGGGTAAGGCCCGCCGTCGAAGAGGGGCACCTCGGCCAGCGTCTGTCCCGGGCCGCGCACGTGGAGCACCTGCTCCCGCCCGTCGCGGCTCGCGCGGTAGATCCTCACCCGCCCCTCCACCACCACGAAGAGCCCCTGGCACGGCTCGCCCTGCCGGAACACCCGCCCGTGCTGCGGATAGCTCCGCCCCACCGTTCGGCTGGCGACCGCGTCCAGCACCGTCGCATCCAGCGCGGCGAACATCGGCAGCCCGCGCAGCACATCTCTCGCTTCCATCTCTCCTCCGGTTCATCCGCCGCGGGCGCGACGCGCCGCGGCCACCAACGGTCCGATCCCCACCGGCGCGTAGAGGGCGCCAGCCACGCAGGTGCGGAGACGCATCGCAGGGGCGAATGTATTCGCCGCTGCACCTACGCGAAGACCGCCATTGCGGTCTGTGCCTTCCGCCGGGGGTGGACCGTACAGTCCCCGCAGGGGACTTCGCGCGGTTCCAGCGGCGAATTCTCATTCGCTCCTGGATAGGCCCTTCTCACGTCAAAACCGCTCGCCCTTCGCCTCTCGGAGGTGGCTCCCCACGGGGCGGATGCGTGTCCACATCGTCCAGAAGTAGATGAAGATCCCGAGGGCCTGCCCCGCCCCGCCGAAGACGACGGTCCAGGCCAGCCACCTCCCCTGCGCGCCGCTGCGGAGCGCTTCGGCCAGGAAGCGGGCGAGCGTGGCGGCCAGCAGGATCCAGTACGCCGCCTCGATCCGCTCGGGGCGGTAGCGCGTGTCCCCCTGCTCCGCGCGGGGAAAGAGCCAGAGGCCCACGCCCAGGATCATGAACATCATGAAGCCCACGAGCACGGCGTGCGCGTGGGCGGAAACCAGGAACGGGTTCGGCCAGATGCCGAACAGCTCGCGGCGCACGAGCATCCACAGCCCCAGCGCGATGCCGGCGGCCAGGAAGCCGATCCCTGTCTTGATGAAGCGGCGGACGAGCGTGTACACGGGTGCCCCTGGTCTCCGGACCGGTCCTCCACGCGGTGGACCTACTGTGAATGTGCGGCCCTTGGCGGCGCCTGGATGTGACGCGCGTCACATCCGAAGCGCCGCAGCCCCGCGCGCACCCTCTCGGGAAGCGGCACGGGGCGCAGGCTCTCGCGATCGACCGCCACCAGCGTGTAGCGGCTGAGCACGGACGCGCCGTCGTGTGCGGCGCCGCGGATCTCGAACTCAAGCGACACGGAGGTGCGCCCCAGCGCCGCGACCGTGGCCCTCACCTCCAGCTCGTCGTCCAGGCGGGCCGGGCGCAGGAAGTCGCACTCCATGCGGCGGCGGACCAGCCACACGCCCTCGCCGTCGAGCACCGTGTGCGGGAGCCCCGCGGCCCGGAACAGCTCCCCTTCCGCCAGCTCAAAGAAGCGCAGGAACGAGCCGTAGCAGACGATTCCCGCCGCGTCCACGTCGCTCCACCGCACGCGCTCGCGCACCACGAACGGAGTCGCTCCCTCGGTCAGCTGCCTCTGCATGAGCCCCGCTGCTTTGAGTCGCATACGCGTGTCACCCGGCCGCGGCGAGGGAGATGATCACGCGCGTCCCCTCTCCCGGGGCGCTCTCGACGCGCACCGAGCCACCGGCGTACGCCGCCCGCTCGCGCATCCAGAACAGCCCCAGGCACACGTCCTCCGCCTCGGTATTCGGCACGCTGAAGCCGATGCCGTCATCCTCCACCACCGTCTCCACGGAGCCTCCGGTGTGCGTCACGCGCACGCGGACACGGGCCGCATGGGAATGCTCGGCGTCGCAGAGCGCCTCCTGCATGCGGTAGAGCGCCAGCTCCGCCGCGGGAGCGAGGACACCGCTCACCCCGGCGCGCGATCCCGCGTCGCCGTACGAAAGGAATGATGAGGCCGGCGGGGCTGCCGGGCTGTCGGGGGGCTCTGGAGTCCGCCCGGGGCGAATCTCCATCGGGGTGGGTGGGGAATCGCCCCACGCCATGTATCAGAGGGGCTCACGCGGAGGCACGGAGGAGAGGTCCGGGGCGTTCGTTCCAACCGCCAGCATCTCACTTCTGCGCGCCTCGCTTCCGTGCTCCTATCAGACAAACTGCTCCAGACAGGAAGCAGCGTGGGTTCGTGCTTGCGGCGACCCGCGATACCCGAGTACTGTTCGCGTCCAGACGTGTGAGACAGGAAGCCGCCGCGCGGAGGTGGTTGTGGCACTTGCCAATCTCTTTTACAGCTACTCTCACCGCGATGAGTCCTACCGCGATGAATTGAGCAAGCATTTAGCAATACTCCGGCGCCAAAACAAAATCGGGGAATGGCACGATCGGCGGATTGGACCGGGTGAAGACTGGCACCGGCAGATCAGCACACATATGGAGAGCGCAGACGTCATCCTCCTGCTCGTAAGCCCGGATTTTGTGGCGTCGGATTACTGCTGGGACGTCGAGGTCGCTCGAGCGCTCGAGCGGCACCAGGCCGGCCAAGCGGTTGTGGTTCCCGTCATTCTCCGCCCAACGTACCTCGATGGCGCGGCCTTCATGACGCTGCAGGCACTCCCGGAAGACGCCAAGCCGATCTCCCAGTGGCCCAATGCCGATGAAGCGTGGGTCAGCGTTGCCCGCGGCCTCGCGACGGTTTGCGAACGAATCGCCGACCTTGTAAATGAGCACGCACGCGAGTCGATGACGAGGGAACTATTCTCGCCGGGTGGGAAGCTCTACTCCAAGTTGTACCATACTCCCGAAGAACTAGGGATGATGAACTCAACTCTGGCGCTGTACTTGGGGAGGCGGCTTACAAAGACGGTATTCTTTGAGGAGATCGACCGGGAACTAGGGATTGCTGAGGGAACTACGAAGAGGTTGATACGGGACATCGCGGCGAGGCACGGGCTCCATCCCCGTACCGAGAACCATCAGCGTATCCGGTTCTGGTATCACACGTAGTGGGGCCTGACGGGGACATGTCCCGCGCTGCGTACTGAACTTGGGACCGCGCTTGGCGGCGCGAGCAGCCCAGCCGCGGACACATGAAGGAATGATACGGCGCGACGGTCGATCGTATAGTGACACGAGGAGCCGCTCCGCTACGGACAGGGTGCAGCGGAAAAGATTGTGCTTCAGGTGAAGCACGGCAGCATTGCGTTCTGAGGCAAGGGAGAGTGCACCCGCCGACCATACGACGGCCGCACCTGCCTCCTTCGAGCCGCGCGAGACCGGCACGGCGTGGGCACCAGCGGCGTCCGCTTCGGCCGGATCGACCCGTTCACGCCCGGCCGGGGGTGAACGGCAGCCTCACACAGAGGCACTGAGGCACGGAGAAGGGCAATCTGGTTCAAGCGGCGGAGGGGCACGGGGATGATGTTATCTCCGGGCCCCTCTTCTCTCGTCCGGGAGCGTGACCATGGCCGACCAGCCCTTCATCGCCCGCGGCTTCCAGAGCCGCCGTGTGGCCTCGCCGCCGGGACGGCTCCCGCCGGGGCAGCACGAGACGCGGGACTTCCCGGTGCTCTCCGCCGGTCCCACGCCGCGCACGCCGCTCGCCTCGTGGGACTTCACGGTGCAGGGCCTCGACGGGCGCTCCACCAGCTGGTCGTGGGACGAGTTCCAGGCGCTGCCGCACGAGACGCCCACGGTGGACATCCACTGCGTCACCAAGTGGTCCAAGTTCGACACGAGCTGGGAGGGCGTGGCGGTCGACACGCTGCTGGAGGCCGCGGGCGGCGCCGGGGACGCGGAGCACCTCATGGCGTTCTGCGACGGTGGCTACACCACCAACGTGCCGCTCGCGGACCTGACGGGCGGCCAGGCGTGGGTGGTGTTTGGATACGAAGGCGCGCCGCTCCCGCCCGAGCACGGCGGGCCGGCGCGCCTCCTGGTGCCGCACCTCTACTTCTGGAAGAGCGCCAAGTGGGTCCGCGGGCTCCGCCTGCTCACGAACCAGGAGCTGGGCTTCTGGGAGCAGGTCGGCTACCACGAGCGCGGAGATCCCTGGCGCGAGCAGCGCTACCAGGGAGACACGTGAAGTGACCGCCGCGACCACGGTGGCACCGCGGCGGCTGGAATGGCGGGTCGCGACCGTTACCGAGGTGCGCGACGAGACGCCGCGCACCCGCACGCTCGTCCTGGACGTGCCGGACTGGCCCGGCCACCGCGCCGGCCAGCACGTCGACGTGCGCCTGGTGGCCGAGGACGGGTACCAGGCGCAGCGCTCCTACTCCATCGCGTCGGCGCCGGAAGACGCGGCGGTCGCCATCACCGTGGAGCGGCTCGACGAGGGCGAGGTGTCGCCCTACCTGTACGACGTGCTCCACGCGGGCGACGGGCTGGAGCTGCGCGGGCCCATCGGCGGCTACTTCGCGTGGGACGTGGCGCAGGGCGGGCCGCTCTTCCTGGTGGCCGGCGGCTCGGGCGTGGTGCCGCTGATGGCGATGCTCCGCCATCGTGCCCTCGCCGGGTCCAGCGTGCCCGCGCGCCTGCTCTACTCGGCGCGCGCGTGGGACGACCTCATCTACCGCGAAGAGCTGGAGCGGCTCGCCGAGCACGCGGAGGTGCAGGTCGTGTTCACCCTCACGCGCGACGCGCCGGACGGCTGGCGGGGGCATCGCCGCCGCATCGACCGCGCGATGCTGGAGGAGGTGGGGTGGCCCGCCTCGTCCATGCCGCGCGTGTTCGTGTGCGGCCCCACGCCCCTCGTGGAATCCGTGGCGACGCTGCTCGTGGAGCTCGGCCACGCCCCGGACCGCGTGCGAACCGAGCGATTCGGCCCCACGGGGTGACCACTCAACCGGAGCCCGACATGCAGATCGAGGAGATGCGGCTGGACGGAAACGCCGCAGGCGGCGCGCTGCGCGACGTGTTCGCCATGGACGTGACGGCGGCCGTGGCGACCTGCAGCGGGTGCCGCTCGGCCGGCCCGGTGGGCACGCTGCTGGAGTACGGCCACGCCATGGGCGTCATCCTGCGCTGCCCACACTGCGACACCGCGATGCTGCGCATCGTCCACACCCCCGGCTGGCTGCGCGTGGACACCTCCGGCATCGCGCTCCTCCTGGTCCCTGAGAACGGGAGCGCGTGATCTCCGTGTGAGGCTGGTGGTCAGCCCCCGAACAGCCACTGGTACGCCGCCGGGAACTCGCGCCGCCAGAACCACTCGGCGTGCTTGCCGTCGGGGCGCACGACGGCGCTCAGCTCGGTGCCGCTCCGGAAGCCCAGCCCCGCCAGCGTCTCCACCATCCGCCCCTGGTCGCGCACGTACACCTCGGGCGCGGCGCCCTCCTGCGCGCCGGTGACGAAGTAGAAGCGCGGCCGGGGGCGGCGCGGGTCGGCCGCGGCGGCGCAGGAGAAGATGGAGGGCGAGAACCAGAGCGCGGGCGAGAACACGCCCACGCGGCCGAACACCTCGGGGTACTTCAGCCCCGCGTAGAGCGAGATCAGCCCGCCCATGCTGGAGCCCAGGATCCCCGTGCTGGCGGGGCCGGGGCGGGTGCGGTAGTGCCGGTCCACGTACGGCTTGAGGGTCTTCGCCAGGAAGTCGACGTACGCGTCACCCTCGCCGCCGCCGTAGCGCGCGTTCTTCCAGGGCGAGTACTCGTCCAGCCGCTTCTGCCCGCCGTTGTCCACCGCCACCACGATGGCGCCCCCGTCGCCGCGCGCGTGGAGCTCGTCCAGCGCCTCGTCCACTCCCCACTCCCCCGCGAAGGCCGTAGCCGCGTCGAAGACGTTCTGCCCGTCGTGCAGGTACAGCACGGGGTAGCGCTTGCGCGAGGTGGCGTAGTCGGGCGGCAGGTAGAGCCACACCCGCCGGGTGCGCCCCAGCTCGGCCATGGGGAATGCGGCGCTCAGCACGGACACGCCGCTCGTGGCGGTGGATGCGGGGCGCGGTCTCGTCGCGGGGTCCACCCACGCCGTCACCGCCCCCGTGTACGTCGCGGCGCCCGTGCCGGGCACCGTGAAGGTGCGGTTGGCGATGTCGCGTCCGGCGAGGTCGCCCTCCGCCGTGTCCCACGAGCCCAGCGTGAACTTGAACTCCACCGGCCCGTCCACTGGCTCGTTGAGGGTGATGAAGTACTCGCCACCTTCGGCCGTCATCCGGTACTCGGGCGCCGCGGCGTTCCAGCCGTTGAAGTTGCCGGCCACGTAGATGGCCGCGTCCGCGGGCGTCCCCGGCGGCACGCTCGTGAGGCGCAGGGTGAGCTGCGCCTGCACCGGCGCGGCGGCAACCACGGCGCCGGCCACGAGCATGGAGAGCCGGTCGCGCACGGGGTGAAGCGAAGGAGTCATCGGGAGGGAGCCGGAGCGGTGCTGCCGCGGGAGGTGTGCTGATCCGGGAGGAGCGTCAGAGAGCCGCGCGAATGCGGTCGATCTGGAGGGATTGCGGCGTGTCGGGCCGAGGTCCGGAGATCCAGGTGGGCCACCAGGTGTTCGCCATCACGTGCATCGGGTTGGCGGGGAGCGCGTCCCGCCACTCCTGCATCACCACGCCGTCCACCAGGAAGCGGACCCGGTCGCGCGACCACTCGATGCGGTAGTCGTGGAAGCCGTCCGCGGGGTCGAACGGGAGCTGCAGCGTAGCGGTGTGGGTGGTCTTCCCCGCGACCCAGGTGGTGAACATCACGCGGCGCGAGCCGTCGTTGAAGAGCTCCACGTCCAGCTCGTCCGCGATGTCCGAGCCGCCCTCGTACAGGAAGAAGGCGGAGAGAGTCCCCGGCGCCCGCGGCGTCTTCATCCGCGCCTCGTACACGCCGTACCCGAACCGCTCAACGCTGCGGATCTCCGCCCCGTCGAAGGTGTGCGCCGGCAGCGTGAGCGAGGCCGTGCCTCCTTCCACCACCGCGTTCCCCGTGCGGACGAGGCCCCGCCCCAGGGCGTGCGTGTCGGCCTCTGAGAAGCTCACCACGGGTGACGGGTGTTCGGGCGCGAACGATCCGATCGCGGCATCGGAGCAGACCGCCACCAGCAAGGCCGACAGGAAGGCCGCGAAGTGGGAGCGCATGTGCGGAACGGGGCAGGCGGAGGAGTCGCTCCCATTATAGCGACGCGAGGAAGCCTTCCGCTACGGGCCCCAACGGCGGCCTCACACAGAGGCACGGAGACACGGAGATGAGGTCACCGGTGGATCGCGGAGTAGTCTTCCGACCGCGCGCCGTCTCGCTGCTGCCTCAGGTGCTCCCGCAGCACCTCGTTGATCCTGGCTCTCCAATCGCCCCCGCCCGCGCGGAACGCGTCGGCGACCTCCTCGTCCAGGGTGCACAGCGTTCCCTGTGCATAGGCGACGACCAGGTCGTTGATCCGCGTCTGGTAGCGCGGGCCTTCGGCTCTGACGGCTTCGAGGGCCGTTTCGTCGATACGGATCGAGATCGGGACCTTGATGCGGCCGGAGGCGGAAACCGCTGAGGCGCGGGCGAGGTCGTCTTCCGAAATCGCGGGGAACTCCGTGTCCGCACCCGCGATCCTGTCGATCTCTTCGTCCGTCCAGCTACGCCGGCGGCTCTCCTCGGACACGTGGTCGCTCATCGCTCAGTCCATTGTGCTCGTTGAACGCCTTCCGCTCCCCGCGTCGGGCGGGCCGCACCCAGATCAGCCGTCTCACACCTTCACGCGCTGTATATACAACAGCAACGATCAGGCCCCACGGCATTCGGCCGATCAACACGCGCCGGGCTTCGCCCCCACGCTCGTGTTCGCCCAGATCCAGGTAGTCGTACCGTTCGTCGCTGAAGACGTGCACGAGATCGAAGAACGAGAAGCCGTGCTCGTCCTCGCACCGCTCACTCGCGGCCGGGTCCCAGTCGAATCCCGCGGGTGGGTCAGTCACCGTGCCCACTCCGGCGCGGGAAGGCGATCCGCCCGCAACTGAGCTCCAGACGCATCGCAGGCACGTGTCCGATCACTCGGCCAGATACGCCTCGAGCAAGTACCAGCGCTCGCCCTCCCTCCCGAAGTAGAACGCGCCCACGTGGAAATGTTCGTCCTCTCCGTTGAAGTTCTGCTCGCGGAGCACGGGCGTCTGCCGGATGAGCTCGCGCATGGTGATGGAGACGCCGGGTCTCGGCCGCTCGTGCTGGCGCAGGAGACGGGTGAAGAGCGCGGGAAAGGCCGCGCGGTCGTGCCTTGTGATGGGACCGTCGTCGAGCTCCCCGGTCGTGGCGAACGGGAACTTCGTGAGCCGCATCACGCGCTCGATGTCATTCGAGAGCGTTGCGCCTCGGAAGTCCCTCCATAACGCCGCCGCCTCGACATGGCTCGTCGCGTCCGGCCCTGCCGCGGCGCGCACGAGATCCGCGGATGAGTCCTGCGGGACGCAGGCGGCGAGGGCAAATAGGAAGAAGAGAATGGCAGTCATAGCCGCGTTCAGGTTGGAGGATGCCGTCAATCGGGCCAGCGGCAACCGAGAATGTGGTAAGACTCGCGTCGATAGTCCGATTCCGTGACGCGCCAGCCACCGCCCTGGTTGCCGCCCAGGAGGGTGAAGTGAGTGGCGGTGGCGCGGACGAAGAACCCGACGTGGTTTCCCGTCGATGATCCGGTGGCGCGGTCGCCGCCGCTCGACTTCCTGCGCACGACCATGATGGCGCCACGCCGCGGCTCCTCCAGCGCATGGCCCCAGCGCAGCCAGCTTACGGCGAGCGCGTTGTTCGTCCCGCGATACCCGGCCCGCGTCATCACCCAGTTCACGAACGAGGAGCACCAGGGGGTCTCGTCGTTCCCCGCGTCCCCCCGGGAGAGCGTCGTGGTGCGATGGTATTCCAGGATGCGCGGGTTGTGGCGTCCGGGCTGGCGGATCTCCGTGACGTTCAGCTCGCGCTCCGCGAACGGCATCCACTCCCGCGACTCGCCCACCTGGATGGCGGCGCACACCTGCTCGGACGCGCTCTCGCAGAAAGCGTAGACGCGGATCTGTCGGCCGTCGTGTTTCTCCTCCAGCCGCAGGGTGAGCTGCTCGCCGCGTGCCCCCTGCGGCTCCACGGGCCCGCTCCCGATCCGCACACCCCAGCGGATCTGCTGCAGCTCGCCTTCGGCGGGCGGGCGGGTGAACCGGTCCGCCGTGAGGACGACCGTGGTGTGGGTGCGCGCACGGATGGAGGTGCCGCGTTCGTTCCCCGGCCCCTGAGCCGTGACCCTGGTGACACGGAACGGCGGCGGCGGACGAGTGGCGTTGTGCGCGGGCCGCCGCTCACCCGCTCGCGGAGTACGCGCGTCGGAGGTGCTGGTGCCCCGCACCGGGGTGGGAACGGGACGGGCATGGGAGAGCGCCGCTTTCGGCGCGGGGGTGACGACCTGAACGGCGCGGCGGACGTGGCCCGGTGGCTGGATCTGCACCAGCGCGCCCGCGATGCTGTGAGTGGCGCCCGCGAGGGTCTCCAGGCTGGCGGCGGCGTGCAGGCTCGCGTCGGTGCCGGCGGAAAGGGCGAGCTCCCGGCCGGTGGCCAGCTTCAGGCCGCCGCCGATCTTCACCGCCTCGCCGCCGCCCACGTCGCGCGTCGCGTCCTCCTCCACCCGCTGCACCAGGCGCCTGCAGCGCATCCTGATCTCGCCCGTAGCCTCCAGCGCCAGGTCTCCCTCGGCGTGCAGGGTGATGGTCGGAACGCCGCCCGCGTCGTTGTCGAGCTGGATCAGGCAGGTGCCGCGTGCCGTGTGGATCTCGGCCGCCTCCTTCCCCGGCTCGTCGCTCAGCCGCAGCGTGTTGCCGCCGCGAGTGACGATGTGGAGCGGGCCTGGGACCCGGTCCTTCCCGCTCCACACGCTCCCGATCACGCAGGGCCGCTCCGGGTCGCCCTCCTC
>DASVSA010000360.1:0-3763 GCA_036388335.1 Longimicrobium sp.
GACGGCGCGCTCGTACAGGACCGTGCTCGTGTCGCCCACCAGCACCAGGCCGCTGAAGCCGGCGGCGCGCGCCGCCTCCACGACGCGGTCCAGCGCGGCGTTCTGCGCCGCCGCGGGCGCCGCCGCCACGAGGGCGCCGAAAAGCGCCGCGACGAATGGGCGGGCGCGGGTGGTCTCTGCCATGACGGAGTCTCGGATCTGGAGACGGACGGCAACCTTCTGCAAACCTTCGATGTTCGAGGCGGGCAGAAGGTTTATACCGTCGCGTGCCGAGACACGCAAGGTCGGTCAGGCGGGACGCCGCACCTCCACGGAGGGAGCTTCGGGCACGTCCACGCGCAGCCAGTCGTCCAGGAGGCGCTGCTGGCCGGGGGTGGGGCTCGCGGCCAGGCGCAGGGTCAGGCGGGCGGGGGGCACCAGCTCCACCTCCAGCTCCAGCGTCAGCAGCTCATCGCGGCGGAATACGGTGAGCGGCAGGCGGTCGCCGTGGCGGCGCTCGGCGAGGCGGGGGTGGAGCGTGTCGGGGGTGATGCGCACGCCGTCCAGCGCCACCAGCTCGTCGCCCGCGTTGACGCCGGCGCGGTACCCGGGGGTGTCCGCCAGGACGTGCGACACCAGGGTGCGTCCGCCCTCGGGCCTGAACTGCAGGCCCGTGCGCACCTCCGTGCGCGTGGAGGCTTCGATGGCGGGGAAGGGGGCCGGCGCCAGCTCGTGCGAGGGGCGGAGCACCAGCCCGGCCGTCTCCAGGATCGACTCGAAGGGGAGCTCCGCCGTGCCGCGCAGCGCCAGGTCGAAGAAGTCCGCGAGCGAAGTGCCTGCCACCTCCGCGGCGATGCGCTCCACCTCGCCCTCGGGGAAGCCCACGTCCGGCGCGCCGTACTCCGCCCAGAGGCGGCGCATCACGTCGTCCAGCGAGCGCTCGTTGTCCGTCGCGGAGCGGATGAGCAGGTCGAGGAGGAACGCCACCAGCGCGCCCTTCTCGTAGTACGAGATGGACGAGTTGGGGGTGTTGGGATCGGGGCGGTAGAACTTGATCCAGGTGTCCCAAGACGAATCGGCCAGCGTCTGCACGGCGCGGCCGGGGATGGCCTGGAAGCGCGCGATCGCTTCGGCCAGGCGCTCCAGGTAGCGCTGCGAGGTGATGAGCCCCGCGCGGCGCAGGAGCAGGTCCGTGTAGTAGCTGGTGATCCCCTCCACCACCCACAGGTCGCGCGTGTAGTTCTCGGCCGTGTAGTCGAACGGGCCCAGCACGGCCGGGCGGATGCGCTTGCCATTCCACAGGTGGAAGAACTCGTGGGCCACCAGCCCCAGGAAGCGCTCGTACGCCTGCCCGCGGAAGGCCCAACGGTCCGCGAGCAGAACCGTGGAGTCGCGGTGCTCCAGCCCACCCCCGCCGCCGGGGGTCAGGTGCACGATGAAGGTGTAGTCCGGGTACGGGAGCGTTCCGAAGAGCGCTTCCTCCGCCAGGATGATGCGCGACGTGTCCGCGGCGAGGCGCTGCTCGTCGTAGTTGCCGCGCCCCCAGATGGCCCAGCGGTGGGTCTTGCCCGCGACCTCCCACTCCAGCAGGCGGTGCGTGCCGATCTCCATGGGCGCATCCACCAGCTCGTCGTAGCCGGGGGCCACGAAGCCGCCTTCGCCTGGACGGAGCGCGGTCGTGATCCGCCAGCCATCTGGCGCATCCACCTGTACGGAGAGTGGCTCGCCGGCGCGGTCCTCCGGGTAGAGGAAGACGCTGGCGCCGTTCACCAGGGCGTGGGTGGCGTCCAGGTGGCTGGTGCGCACGGTGAGCTCGTTGGCGTACACCTGGTAGCTCACGCGCAGCGCGCCGTCCGCGGGGGCGTCCACGCGCCAGCGGTTCTTGTCGGCCTTGGTCCAGGAAAGCGGAGCCCCCGCCCCGTCCGTGGCCGCGAAGCCCTGGACGTTGCGGGGGAACTCGCGCATCAGGTACGACCCGGGGGTCCACGAAGGCATCGCCAGCGACGCCGCGGAACCGACCCCGTCCACCTCCAGCTCCACGTGCAGGAGGTGGGTGTGGGGCTCCGGCATCGAGAGCCGGTAGCGGACCGCCGCCACCTAGCGGCGCCGGCGCCAGGCGAGCGCCGCCAGCGCCCCCGCCAGGATCCCGCCGCCGATGGCCAGCGGACGCCCGTAGCCGCTCACGCCGCTCTCCCTGGCGATGCTGCCGGCCATGAAGATCATGTTGGCGGGGCGCTCGGCCAGGCGGCGCATCAGGTACGGGTACCAGCTCTCGCCAAAGGGCACGTACACGCGCACGTTGTACCCTTCCTCGCGCAGCCGCGTCTGCAGGTCGCGGCGGACGCCGTAGAGCATCTGGAACTCGAAGGACTCCTTCCCGATCCCCTTCTCCCACACGTAGCGGCGGGCGGCGTCGATGATGGCCTCGTCGTGGGTGGC
This sequence comes from Longimicrobium sp., assembly GCA_036388335.1. Classification (GTDB taxonomy): domain Bacteria; phylum Gemmatimonadota; class Gemmatimonadetes; order Longimicrobiales; family Longimicrobiaceae; genus Longimicrobium. The sequence goes on from DASVSA010000360.1 coordinate 2,419, forward strand.
GATGGCCGGGTAGTTCCCCGCGTCCAGCAGGCGCTCCATCTCCTCCACGAACATGCGGTCGGTGTCCGCCTTGTCCGGGAAGGCGACCGTCTCCGGCTCCAGGTACGCTCCTTTCACCAGCCGCACCCGCGCACCCAGCGCGACCATCCGTTCCACGTCGTCCGGGGTGCGGCGGAGCATGGACTGCAGAACCGTACCGGTGTTGCGGAAGCCGTCGGCCCACAGCGACTCCACGAGGGCGACGGTGCGCTCGGTGTAGTCGCTGCTCTCCATGTCCAGCCGCACGAAGATCTCGCCCTCGCCATCGCCCAGCTCGCGGGCGCGCTGCAGGACCATCTCGATGCTGCGGCGGCAGAGGTCGGGGTCCAGGTCCAGCCCGAACTGCGTGGGCTTCACCGAGACGTTGGCGTCGAGCCCCTCGCGCTTCAGGGCTTCCAGGATGCGGATCACCATGTCCGTGGCCGCCTCGGCCTCCTCGCGGCTCTCCACGGCCTCGCCCAGGTAGTCCAGCGACACGGTGAGGCCGGCGGCGTTGAGGGCGCGGGCGGCGTCGAGCGCCTCTTCCAGGGTGTCGCCGGCCACGAAGCGCCGCGCCATCTGGCGGGACACGGGGGTGCCGGTCACCATCCGCTTGGCGGTGGGGCTCTGGCTGAGGTAAAGCAGGCTCTGCTTGAGCATGGGCTCGAAGGTCTCGTGTGGGCGCGTCAGTCCGCGCGTTCTTCTTCGCTCCGCTTCGCGCGGATGGTCTCGTCCAGCAGGGAGCGCACCGCGGCCAGCGGAAGCTGTTCCAGCGCCTCCCGCGCCTGGTTCTCGGTGGGCGCGGCCACCAGGTCGCCGGTCTCCAGGTGCCCCATCACGGCCGTCCCCGTCTGCGCCCAGCGCACGAACACGAGGTACGCGGCCCAGGGCGCCTCCGGGTCGCCGCTCTCGTCGGTCTCCACGGCGGCGGTGTACGGCTCGCCGTCGCACCCCTGGAAGGCCGCGGCGCGCCCGTGCACCGTCGCGTACCCGCCGAGGGTCTCGTCGGTCACCCCATCCGGCGTCAGGGGATTGAGCCTGTCTTCGGATCCCGAGTAGCGCATGGGGGAGAAAGTATCAGCGGGGCGGACGGTTGGGAACAGGAGTGCGTGAGTGCGTGAGTGCGTGAGTGCGTTAGTGCGTTGACCACCGAGGTGCGCGCGGAGAGGCCCCCGCCCCCCGGGCCCCCTCCCCCGCGTGCGGGGGAGGGGGCGCATCTTCGGTGTCGGCGCGGCGCTTACAATCCGAACACGGCCGCGGCTCTTCAGTACAGAGGCGTCGAGAGACACGGTCGCGGCTGGACGGACGGAGTGCGCCCCCCTCCCCC
>DASVSA010000361.1:0-5684 GCA_036388335.1 Longimicrobium sp.
GGTTCCCGCCCATCGCGCCGGTGTGGGACAGGCTCGGCGTCCGGTCGGCGGCGTTCGTCCCGCTGGCCGTGGCGGGCGAGACGGTGGGGGTGATCTCCTTCGCCTTCGACGCGCCGCGCGAGTTCCCGCCCGAGGAGCGCGCGTTCCTGCTGGCGCTGGGGCGGCAGGCGGCGCTCGCGGTGGAGCGCACGCGCCTGTTCGAGGCCGAGCGAGCGGCGCGGGCCGACGCGGAGCGGGCCAGCCGGGCCAAGAGCGAGTTCCTGGCGGTGATGAGCCACGAGCTGCGCACCCCGCTCAACGCCATCGGCGGCTACGCGGAGCTGATGGAGATGGGGATCCGCGGCCCCATCACGGCCCAGCAGCGCGACGACCTGCACCGCATCCAGCAGAGCCAGCGGCACCTGCTGGGGCTCATCAACGAGGTGCTCAACTACGCCCGCCTGGAGACGGGGACCGTCCACTACGACGTGGCCGACGTCCCGCTGCGCGACGCGATCGCCGCCGCGGAGGCGCTGGTGGCTCCGCAGGCGCAGGCCAAGGAGCTCGCCCTCGCCACCGCCCCCTGCCCGCCCGAGCTGGTGGCGCGCGCGGACGCCGAGAAGGTGAGGCAGATCCTGGTGAACCTGCTCTCCAACGCCGTCAAGTTCACCGACCGCGGCGGGCGCGTGGAGCTCGCCTGCGCCGCGTCGGACGGCCGCGTGCAGGTGGTGGTGAGCGACACGGGGATCGGCATCGAGGCCGACCAGCTCGACCGCATCTTCGAGCCCTTCGTGCAGGTGCGCGCCGACCTCACGCGCACGGCCGAGGGCACGGGCCTGGGCCTCGCCATCAGCCGCGACCTGGCCCGCGGCATGGGCGGCGACCTCACCGCCCGGAGCGAGCCCGGCGTCGGCAGCGCCTTCACCCTCACGCTCCCCGCGGCCTGACCCTCTGTGCCTCTGTGTGAGCCCGCCGTTCCACGGCGCGGAAGCTGCGGACCGGGGGGCATGGAGGCCGCGCGTACACTGATGGGAGCTACGGACTTGAGGCTGACGCAGATCGAGGAGCTGGTGGGGAGGGCGGGGGAGATCGCCGCCACGGTGATCGCCCCCAACGTGGAGGAGGAGGACCGCGAAGCTCACTGGCCGGCGCCCGCGATGAAGGCGCTGGCGGAGGCGGGGCTGATGGGGCTCCACGTGCCGCCGGAGCTGGGCGGGCACGGACAGGGGCTGTCGGGGCTGCTCGCCATCGCGCAGGTGCTGGCGCGCGAAAGCCCCTCCACCGCGCTCTGCTACGCCATGCACTGCGTGGGCACCGCCGTCATCGCCGCCAAGGCGACCCCCTTCCAGAAGGAAGCGTACCTGGAGCCCATCGCGCGGGGCGAGCACATCACCACGCTGGCGCTGAGCGAGCCCGGCACCGGCTCCTTCTTCTGGCTCCCCGAAACGCGGCTGGACCGCGCGGACGGCGGCTACCGCGTCACCGGCACCAAGAGCTTCGTCACCAACGGCGGCTACGCCAGCTCGTACGTCGTGTCCACCGCCGCGGAGGGCGACCTCCACGACGAGGGAAGCTTCAGCTGCGTGGTGCTGGACGCGGAGCTGCCGGGGCTGCGCTGGGACGCGGCGTGGGCGGGGCTGGGGATGAGGAGCAACAGCTCCCGCACCCTCCACCTGGAGGAAGTCCCCCTGCGCCCCGACCACCTGCTGGGGGCGGAGGGGGACCAGCTGTGGTACGTGTTCGAGGTGGTGGCGCCCTACTTCCTGATGGCGATGGCGGGCACCTACGTGGGCGTTGCCGATGCGTCGCTGGAGGCGGCGCGCGAGCACCTGCGGACGCGGCGGCAGAGCCACTCCGGCGAGCTGCTGGGGAGGAACCCGCTGCTGGCCCACCGGCTGGGCGCCCTGTGGACGGAGCTGGAGCGCACGCGCCGCCTGGTGGAGTCGGCGGCGGCGCGCGCGGACGCGGGGGAGGCGGACGCGCTGCTGGGCGTGCTGGCGTGCAAGGCCGCCGCCGGCGACACGGCCGTGGAGCTGGCGAACGAGGCGATGACGCTGTGCGGAGGCGCGGGGTACCGCGAGAACGGCAAGCTCGCGCGGATGCTGCGCGACGCCCGCGCGGCGCACGTGATGTCGCCCACCACCGACCTGCTGAAGACGTGGGTGGGGCGGGCGCTCCTGGGGCAGCCCCTCCTTTGACGGGGCCGCTGGTGCTGCGCCCCGCGGGCGCCTCGCCCGCCCCGTGGGAGGCGGCGCTCCCCGGGGCCGGCGTGCTGGACCCCGGCGCGGGGGAGCTGGACGCGCGGGCGCTGGCCCGCGCCACCAGCCTCTTCGCCGACGCCGGCGCGCCGGCCCTGCTGGACCACGTGCGCAGGGTGCGGCAGGTGGACGCGGCGCTGCAGCCGGTCGTGGTGGCGGAGGGCGCCGCGCGCGAGCGCATCGAGCGCGGGCTCCTCTTCGCGCGCGGGGTGGGCGAGGTGTGGATCGTGGCGCCCGGCGAGGTGGGCCCCGAGCTCCTGGAGCGCGCCGCCGAGGTCACCCGCCAGCGGCGCGCCCACCGGCGCCGGCAGCAGCAGGTGGAGCACGCGCTGGCCAACCTGGAGCCCTCGCCTCCGCGACGTGCCGTGCTCTCCGACGCGTACCTGGCCGCCCTCCTCAGCGCCCTGCCGGACCCGGTGCTGTCGGTGGACACGGCGGGACGGGTGATCTCCATGAACCCCGCGGGCGAGCGGGTGTTCGGGCACGCGCAGCACGAGGTGCTCCAGCGGCGGCTTCACGAGGTGGTGGAGCCGGTCACCGGGACCCTCCCCGACTTCCAGAGGCGCCTGGGTCCCAGCGAGAGCGAGATCACCTTCCGGCTGCCCGACGGGGCGCTGGGCGAGGGCGAGATCGTGGTGATGCCGGTGGAGGCGGGCGGGCACCGCGTGTACGCCGTCGTCCTCCACGACCTCACCGAGGAGCGCAGGATCCAGCACGAGCTGGAGGCCGCCGCGGGCGAGCTGGAGGCGCAGGCCGCGGAGCTTCAGGCGCAGACGGGCGCGCTGGAAGACGCGCTCGCCGCCCGCGCCCGCTTCTACTGGAGCATGAGCCACGAGCTGCGCACCCCCGTCAACGCCATCATCGGCTACAACTCGCTCCTGCTGGACGACATCTACGGGCCGCTGTCCGACGAGCAGCGCGCGGCGCTCACCCGCGGGCAGCGGGCGGCCCGGCACCTCCTGGAGCTGGTGGGCGACGTGCTGGACCTGGCGAAGATCGAGGCGGGGCGCATCGAGCTGGAGCCCGAGCACGCGCGCTTCCCCGAGCTCCTCCACGACCTGCTGGTGACGGTGCAGCCGCTGGCGGAGGAGCGCGGGTCCACCATCTCGGTGGCGGGCGAGGGTAATCACAAGGTGCTCACCGACCCGCGCCGCGTCCGCCAGATCCTCCTCAACCTCCTCTCCAACGCCGTGAAGTTCGGAGAGGGGGAGCCCATCGAGATCCGCTGGCGGCCGGAGCCGGACGGGGGAGTGGCGGTGGACGTGGTGGACCGGGGCCGCGGGATCGACGCGGAAGATCTACCGAAGCTGTTCAGCGAGTTCGCGCAGTTCGGCGAGCGGCAGGAGGGGAGCACGGGGCTGGGCCTCGCCATCTCCCGGCGCCTGGCCGACGCGCTGGGCGGCAAGCTGACGGCCCACTCGCGGGTGGGGGAGGGAAGCACGTTCTGCCTGCGGCTCCCCGCCCGGCTCCCGCGGGGGAGCTGAAGCGGCGGGGGCTCACACAGAGACACAGAGGCACGGAGAAACAGAAAGGCCCCGAGAGCGAACTCTCGGGGCCTTTCCCTTTCGATAGCGGGGGCGGGATTTGAACCCGCGACCTTCGGGTTATGAGCCCGACGAGCTACCAGGCTGCTCCACCCCGCGACACGGGTGGCCGAGCATACCAGGGAGGCGGTTTGAAGCCGGATACAAGATCCGTTTGGTGACCGTCCCACAGTTCCGGCGATGTCCCTCAGGACTTCCCCTTCCCCGCGATGACCAGCCCCACTGCTTCAAAGGAGTCGGCTCAAACGCTGATCTCCCCAGCCATGCTCAACGAGGATAAATGTATGCCCGGCGCCTGTTTATGTCAACCCCGCCGCGCACTCTGTTTGTGTTTCGCGGTGGGAACGGCGCGTGCGCCCCCAGCGGGGTGAACCCGCACCCGACTACAGCCATGCTCATCGACCGCCTGATCGCCGCCCTGCTGTTCGCCATCGCCGCGTGCTCGCCGGCGCCGGAGCCGCGTCCCGTCGCCGGGATGGGTGCCGCGGCGCCCCCCGCGGACACCGGGGCCGTGGCCGCCATCCGCGCGGCGGCGCGCCCCATCACGGGGAGCACGGGCGACTACGACCCGCTGCTGGCCATCACCCGCGAAGCCACCTTCGTGCTGCTGGGCGAGGCCTCGCACGGCACCGAAGAGTTCTACCGCGAGCGGGCGCGCATCACCCAGAGGCTGGCGCGGGAGCAGGGGTTCACGGCCATGGCCATCGAGGGCGACTGGCCGGACGCGGAGCGCGTCAACCGCTACGTGCGCGGCCTGGGCGACGACCGCACCGCCGTGCAGGCGCTCTCCGGCTTCACGCGCTTTCCCGAGTGGATGTGGCCCAACGCGCCCACCCGCGACCTGATCGAGTGGATGCGCACCTACAACGCCGGGAAGCCGGCCGAGCAGCAGATCGGCTTCTACGGGATGGACCTGTACAGCCTCACCGAGTCGGCCGACGCCGTGGTGAGCGGCCTGGCCGCCATCGACCCCGCCGCGGCGCAGCGCACCCGCGAGCGCTACCGGTGCTTCCAGCCCTACCGCGACCGTCCGGAGACGTACGGCGCGGCGGCGGCGGAGCGCTCTTCGCGCTCGTGCCAGGACGAAGCCGCCGCCGTGTGGGCCGACCTGGAGCGCACCCTCGGCGCCGCCCCGGCCCCCGCCGATCCGGCGCAGGCGGAGGCGCGCTTCTCCGTGCTGCAGAACGCGCGCGTGGTGAGGAACGCGGAGGAATACTACCGCATCTCGTTCCAGGGCGGGATCTCGCCGTGGAACGTGCGCGACAAGCACATGGCCGAGATGCTGGACGCCCTCATCGCCCACCTCACGGCGCACGGCCGCGCGCCGAAAGTGGTCGGCTGGGCCCACAACACCCACATGGGCGACGCGCGCGTGACGGAGCCGGGCGAGCAGGGCGAGTGGAACGTGGGCCAGCTCATGCGCCAGCGCGCGGACGGGCGCGCCGTGCTGGTGGGCTTCACCACCTACGCGGGCACCGTGTTCGCCGCGCGCGAGTGGGGCGGGCGCGGGGAGCGCAGGCCGCTGCGTCCCGCCCTGCCGGGGAGCTACTCCGCGCTCTTCCACCAGGCGGGGATCGGCAACTCGCTGCTGGTTTTCCGCGGCAACGAGCCGCTGCGTGCCGCGCTGGCCGGGCCGCGCCTGGAGCGCGCGGTGGGCGTCCTCTATCTCCCCGAGACGGAGCGCGCGAGCCACTATTTCCAGGCCTCGCTCTCCCGCCAGTTCGACGCCGTGATCCACATGGACACGACGCAGGCCGTGGGGCCGCTGCGATGACGGGTGCTCGCATGTGGCGAGTCTTGGCCTCTCTTGCGCGGAGCATGGGCGGGACGTAAAATCTCCAGTGTCCTAACGAGCGTAGTGGACAGAGTGGCCGCGAGGCCTTGGGCGGCGGGGGCGGCGATT
>DASVSA010000362.1:0-13840 GCA_036388335.1 Longimicrobium sp.
CGCTTGCGGCGGGAGCGGCGCGGGCTCGCGCTCGTCCACGGCCGCGCCGCGCATGCCGATGGACGGGGTGCTCTCCAGCCCCGCGAGCGCCGCGCGGACGCCCTCCTCCACCAGCCGCTCGATGCCGATGCGGTCGCGAAAGCGCACCTCGGCCTTGGCGGGGTGCACGTTCACGTCCACCTCGCCGTCGGGCACTTCAAAGAAGAGGAAGAGCGAGGGGTAGACGCCCTGCGGGATGGTGGTGCGGTACGCCCGGTCGGCGGCGCGCACCAGGGCGCGGTCGGCGAAGGAGCGCCCGTTGACGAAGAGGTAGGTGCGGCGGCTGGCGGGGCGCGCGTCGTCCGGGCGCTGGATGAGGCCGGTGAGCGTGATGCCCCCGGCCCGGTGCGCCACCTGGATCAGCTCGTCCGCCGACTCCGCGCCCCAGATGGACGCGACGCGCTCCGCCACCGTGGACGCGGCGGGGAGGTTGAGCGGCTCCCGCGCGCCCGTATCCAGCAGGTACGCCACGGCGGGGGTGGCCAGCGCCAGCGTGGTGACCACCTCGCTCACCGCGCGGTTCTCGGCGGCGCTGGAGCGCAGGAACTTGGCGCGGGCGGGCACGTTGAAGAAGAGGCTCCTCACCGACACCGTGGTGCCGGTGCGCCGCGCGCACTCCTCCACGGCCGCGAGCTGCCCGGCCGTGACCACCACGCGCGTGCCGTCGCCGTCGCGCTCGGCCGTCTCCAGCACCACGCGCGACACGGAGGCGATGGAGGGCAGCGCCTCGCCGCGGAAGCCCAGGGTGCGGATGGCCGCCAGGTCCGCCTCGTTCCTCACCTTGCTGGTGGCGTGCCGGTCCACGGCCAGCAGCGCGTCCTCGCGCCCCATCCCCCAGCCGTCGTCCGCCACGCGGATCTCCGTCTTCCCGCCGTTGCGCACCACGACGTCGATGCGCGACGCGCCGGCGTCCAGCGCGTTCTCCATCAGCTCCTTGACGACGGACGCGGGACGCTCCACCACCTCCCCGGCGGCAATCTGGTTCGCGAGCTTTTCGGGAAGGATGTGGATCCGGCGCGGCATTCGGGCTTCGTTCGGGTGGATTCGGCTGCGGGATTATACTGCGATCTCACACAGAGGCACAGAGGCACAGAGAGGAGCTACGGAAGAGCGAAAAGACAACGGGCGTTGGCGGTGGTGCGGGCGGCGAACTCGTCCGGGTCTTCGTCGCGCAGCTGAGCGGCGAAGCGGGCGGTGGCGGCCACGAAGGCCGGCTCGTTGGTCTTGCCGCGGTGGGGGACGGGGGCAAGGTAGGGCGAGTCCGTCTCCACCAGCACGCGGTCGGGGGGCACCATGCGCAGGAGGTCGGCGCCCTCGTACTTCTTGAAGGTCACCATCCCGCTGAACGAGGCGTACCAGCCCAGGGCGAGGGCGTCTTCCAGGAGCGCCCGGCCGCTGGAGAAGGAGTGGAGGACGCCGCGTGTGCCCGCGCCTCCCTCGCGCAGCAGCGCGCGCAGGTCCTCGTCCGCCTCGCGCGCGTGGACGATGACGGGGAGCCCCGTCTCGCGCCCCAGCTCCAGGTGGCGCAGAAAGGAATCGCGCTGCCTGTCGCGCGGCGCGAAGTCGTAGTGGTAATCGAGCCCCGCCTCGCCGATGGCGACCACGCGCGGGTTGGCCAGGAGCCCGCGCACCGTCGTGAACGCTTCGTCGGTGGCGCTGGCTGCGGCGTGGGGGTGGATGCCGGCGGTGGCGTAGACGCCGGGAAAGCGCTCCGCGAGCCCCGCCACCACCCGCGCGTCTTCAGCGCCCGTGGCGATGGCGATGATGGTGTCCACACCCGCGGCCCGGGCGCGCTCCACCACCTCGTCCACGTGGGGGAGGATGCGCTCATCGGCCAGGTGTGCGTGCGTATCGATCAGCCCCATCGTCCAATCCCAAAAGGAAAACGGGCCGTCGCGGATGATCCACGACGGCCCGCTCTCTGTGTCTCTGTGCCTCTGTGTGAGCCAACCAGCTCTCAGACCCTGATGCGCGCCGCCTCGCGGCCGCGCGAAGACGAGCGGGCGGCCTGCTCGCGCGTGGGAGCCCTGTGCGGCCAGCGCGCCTGGATGGCGTTGAGCAGCGGCGACGCCACGAAGATCGAGGAGAAGGTACCGATGAAGATACCCAGGATCAGCACCAGCGCGAAGCCGCGGATCACCGGGCCGCCGAAGATCAGCAGCGCCAGCAGCGTGCCCATGGTGCTTCCGCCGGTGAGCACCGTGCGCGGAAGCGTCTCGTTGATCGACCGGTTGAGGACCTCGGTGAAGCTCGCGCCGTGGCGCGGCTTGGAGAGGTTCTCACGGATGCGGTCGAACACCACGATGGTGTCGTTCAGCGAGTAGCCCACGATGGTGAGCAGCGCCGCCACGATCCCCAGGTCCACCTCGATGCGGAACAGCGCGATGATCCCGAGCGTGATCAGGATGTCGTGCGCCGTGGCCCCGATGGCCGCCAGCCCGAAGCGCCACTCGAAGCGCACCGCCAGGTACGCCATGGTGGCGACCAGCGACAGGATGATGGCGATCAGCGCGTTGCGCTGCAGCTCGCTCCCCACCTTGGGCCCCACCGCCTCGGTGCGCACCACCCGTACCTGGTTGCCAAAGGCCGGGGTGAGCGCCTGCGTCACGATCCCCTGCGAGGTGGTGGTGGCCGTCTCGCGGAACGTCGGCATGCGCACCACGTACTCGTTGGCAGCGCCGAACTGGGTGATCTCCCACTCGTTGTGCCCGGCCGCGCGCGCGGCGCCGCGGATCTGGTCCACCTGCACCGGCTGCTGGAACCGGAGCTGCACCAGCGTGCCGCCGGTGAAGTCCACGCCGTAGTTCATCCACGACCCGAAGCGCGCCACGTTCGCCGCCATCGCCCCGAAGCCCACCAGGAAGAGGAGGGCCGTGATGATGTAGGCGCGCCGGCGCCACTGCATGAACGGGTAGTTCGCGTTCTGGAACACTCGCATCTCAGTATCCTCCGGGCCGGGTCAGATGGAGAGGGACTGCGCGGCCGGACGGCGCTGCAGGTACGCGAGGAACAGGGTGCGCGTCACGAAGATCGCCGTGAACATGGAGGCCACGATGCCCATCGCCAGCGTGACCGCGAAGCCCTTCACGGCCCCGGTGCCGACGTAGTACAGGATGGCCGCGGTGATCAGCGTGGTGAGGTTGGAGTCCACGATCGCGGAAAGCGCGTTCTGGAACCCTTCGTTCACCGCCGCCTTCACGGTGCGCCCGGCATCCAGCTCTTCGCGGATGCGCTCGTACACCAGCACGTTGGCGTCCACCGCCATGCCGATGGAGAGGATGAGCCCCGCGATCCCCGGGAAGGTGAGCGTGGCGTCCAGCATGGCCAGCGCGCCCAGCACGAAGAGCACGTAAAGCCCCAGCGCCGCCACCGCCAGCAGGCCCGAGAACTTGTAGAACAGGAGCATCATCGCGATGACGATGATGACCCCGATGACGCCGGCGATCTGCCCGTTGCGGATGGAGTCCTGGCCCAGCGAGGCGCCCACCGTGCGCTCTTCCACCACGCGCAGCGGCGCGGGAAGGGCACCGGCGCGCAGCACCAGCGCGAGCGCCGAGGCGTCTTCGAGCTTGGCGCTCCCCATGTCGATCTGCCCGTTGCGGCCGATCTGGCTGCGGATGGACGGAGCCGTGTAGACGCGGTCGTCCAGCACGATCGCCATCTGCTCGTTGATGTGGGCACCCGTCTCGCGCTCGAACACGCGGCCCGCGGGGCGGCTCAGCTCGAACACCACCACCGGGCGGCCGAACTGGTCGCTCTGCGCGATGGCGTTCTCCAGGTGCTCACCCGTCATGATCGCGCGGTTCTCCACGAACCACAGCGAGCGGAACTCGGGGTTCACCTCGGCCTCGGGCACGCCCCACAGCAGCGTGGTGCCGCGCGGCAGCAGGCGCTGCACCTCGGGGCTCCTGAGCCAGCGGTTCACCTCCGCCTCGTCCCCCCTGCGCACCACCAGCGAGCCCTGCGGGCCCGGGGCGAGCTTGGAGCTCAGCGGCGTGCCGGTGACGGCGGGCGTCGCGGGAGTGGCAGCGGTGGCGCTGTCGCCGGCCTTGGGAGCCGTCTGCAGGATGCCGCCCACCGGGTTGGTGGGGGACGGAGCGGCGGCCGTGCCCTTGGCCGCAGCTGGGAAGGCGCGGGCGATCGCCTGGTCCATGCGCGGAAGCACCGTCTGCAGCTCGGTGAGCGGACGGACGATCTGGAACTCCAGGAACGCCGTCTTCTGCAGCACTTCCTTGGCGCGGTTCCCTTCCTTGAGCCCGGCCAGCTGCACGATGATCCGGTCCTCGCCGGACTTCTGCACCAGCGGCTCCGCCACGCCCAGCTCGTCCACGCGCATCCGCACCACGGTGAGCGCGCGCTCAATGGCGTCGGCGCGCTGTTCCGCCGTCAGGCGCTGGTTCGTCTGGTCGAGCTCGAGGGCGTAGTAGCTGCCGCCCTGCAGGTCCAGGCCCAGGGTGACCGCCTGGCGCGAAGGCTCGCCTTCGTTCCCCGCCGGCCGCATGTAGTTGCGGTAGAGGAAGAAGAGGCTCGCCAGGGAGACCAGTGCGATGAGCCCCCAACGGGCTCTTAGGTTCTGAAACATCGGAGAGTGCGGACTCCAGGAGGGGGTTGGAGGAAACGCAGGTAACCGTGGAAGCGATTGTCGCGCGAGAGCTTGCAAAGCTACCCGCGCGGCGCCCCTTCGTCAACCGGCGGGAGCCGGATGGAACGGGTTGCGCCGCGGCGGGCGAAAGCCGCCCAACGCGTTGCGCTTTAAACGATTACCACTGACGCCATCGGTACACGCACCCGTCCCGAAGGGTCCAGCGGCGGACACATCCCGAACAGAGATCTCACACGTAGGCACAGAGGCACGGAGAATCGCTACTCCCGGCGCCCCGTGTTGATCACGTTGATCTTGCGCACGCGCACGGGTGGGCACCCGTGCGACACGGCGTTGGACTGCGAGGGCTGCCCCTTGCCGTCGTTGAACGACCCGCCCACGAAGTACGTGCTCCGCCCGCCGATGCCGTCCACCGCGTTCCAGAACTCGGGGGTCCTCATCTGGTACGCCACGTCCTTGAGCATCCCGCCCACCTTGCCGTTCCTGATCTCGTGGAACACCTGCCCGCCGAACTGCGCGTTGAAGCGCTGCTGGTCGATGGAGTACGAGCCGCGCCCCTCGATCAGGATGCCGTCCTTCACGTCGCCCACCAGCTCGTCCAGCGCGACGTCGCGCTCCGGGTTGGGCATCAGGTTGACGTTGGGCATGCGCTGGAACTGCACGTCGCTCCAGCTCTGCGCGTACGAGTTGCCGTGGCTCCTCACCGGCTTCCCCTGCTGCCGGTACCAGTCGGCCAGCAGCGGGGCCTGCTCGCGGGTGGTCTGCAGGTCGTTGAGGATGCCGTTCTTGACGATCAGGTACTCGTCCGGCCTCACGCCCTCGTCGTCGAAGCCCACGGTGGCCAGCGAGCCCGGGGCGCTGCGCTCCGCCTGGATGTTGAAGTTGGCGGGGCCGTAGCGGAACTTCCCCAGGTAGTCCTGGATGGGGTAGATGAACGAGGTGCCGGCGAAGTTCGCCTCGTACCCCATGATGCGGTCCAGCTCCGTGGGGTGGGCGATGGACTCGTGGATGGTGAGGAAGAGGTGCGAGGGCATCAGCACCAGGTCGTAGCGCCCCGGCTCCACCGCACGGGCCGTCAGCTTCTTCACCGCGTCCTCGGCCCACCGCGGGGCGTTCTCGGCCAGCCGAGCGCCGCGCACGTGCTCGTACCCCAGCCCCATCGGCTGCACGTCGGTGGACATGCGCGTCTGGAAGTCGTTGCCGGCCACCGCCGTCACGTTCATCTGCGGATACGACCGGTAGATCGTCTGCGTGATGAACGAGCCGTCGGTGCTGGCGAAGGTCTTCTCCTCGCGCAGGAAGAACATCGACGAGGTGACGAAGCGCGCGCCCCTCACGCCCAGCGCGGCCTGGTTGGCGGCAAGCAGCAGCGCCACCTTTTCCTCGATGGGCACGTCGAACGGGTCGGTCTGGATGGGCGAGCGCCAGGTGGCGTCGCGGTGGACCTCGGCGGGCGCCAGCTCCACGCGCCGGCGCAGGGTGGCCGCGCTGGCCCGCGCCTGCGACACGGCCGAGCGGGCCACGCGCTCCACCTCGTCCGCCGTCAGGTCGCGCGACCCGGCGAACCCCCACGCGCCGTCCACCAGCGCCCGCACCCCGAAGCCCAGCGTCTCCCCGTCGTCGAAGCCGGTGATCTGCCGTTCTCTCGTGGAGATCGACTGGCTGCGGTTGCGGGAGATGCGCACGTCCGCGTACCCGGCGCCCGCCCGCCGCGCCGCATCCAGTGCGCGCGCCGTGAGCGCCCGGTAGTCGGGATCATCGAGGGGGACGTACTTCGCGTGCAGCCGGGCCGGGGCGAGCGCCAGGGCGGCGCCCCCCGCGCTGCGGAGGAAGAACTCTCTGCGGTTCATGCGCGGAGCTTGTCTGTGGGGATCGGCTGGGATACCGCCCATCTTACCGCCGCCGCTTCTGGACAGCAACTACGGCTGCTAGAAGATGCCCGAGGCAACGCGACGTATCTCTGTTCCTGCTAAACGCTTTTCGCGAACCATGTAGAATTCGCGCGAACCTCTCCGCTACCCCTCGCGCCCCCGCTTCGGCGCCCCCAGCGCGACGGTCAGCACCGTCCCCGCGGCGGCGATTCCGCACCCCGCCCACAGGAGCTGCATCGCGTCGTCGTAGGGGAGCACCAGCGCGAACGCGGCCACCACGATCGCCCCGCCCACGATCTGCCAGAGGATGCAGACGGCGAGCACCAGCAGCCACCGCCGCCGGTCCGCGCGCTTCGCCTCCATCTCCGCGGCCTCGCGGCTGGCGGCCATGTCCCGGTACAGCTCGTCGCGCATGGGCATGGCCCCTCTCTGTGTCTCTGTGCCTCTGTGTGAGCCCCGCCCGTGTCACTGCACGGCGCTTGCCTAAGGCCGTGCGATTCCACATAGTTGAAGCCTGCTCTTCCGCGCGGGGGCCCCCTCCGCCGCCTCTTCTCCATCCGCTGGATCACCCCGATGGCCATTCGCGAAGGATGCTGGGACTGCGGCTCGTGCGGCTCCGTGGCCAACCGCGGACGCGCGGTGAATTGCCCGCAGTGCGGCCTTCCCCGCCCCGAGGGCACCCGCTTCTACCTCCCCGAAGACGCGCCCGAGATCACCGACGCCGCGCATCTCGCCCGCGCCCGTGCCGGCGCGGACTGGATCTGCGAGCACTGCGCCGCCACCGCCTCCGCGCAGGAGGCCGACTGCCCCGGCTGCGGCGCCCCGCGCGGCGACAGCGCGACGCAGGAGGTCCACGACTACGACCTGGACGAGATCCCCCGCGACGGCGAGCGCCGCTCCTCCGCTCCGCTTGCCGCCGCCGCGCTCCCGGAGAAGCGCCGCTCGCCCTGGATCAGCCGCGGCGTGCTGGCGGTGCTCGCGGCGCTGGCCTACTGGTTCTTTGCGCCGCACGAAGTGACCGCCGTCGTCGACGCCAAGACGTGGAACCGCACCCTGGAAGTCCAGGCGTACCGCACGATCCGCGAGTCGGACTGGTCGGTGCCCTCGGGCGGGCGCGAGGTGCGCAGCTACCGCGACATCCGCGAGTACCGCCAGGTGCTGGACCACTACGAGTCGCGCGAGCGCCAGGTATCCGAGCGCGTGCAGACCGGCACGCGCACCTACACCTGCGGCACGCGCGACCTGGGGAACGGGAACTTCGAGGACCGCACCTGCACCGAGCCCGAGTACGAGACGCGCTACCGCACCGAGAAGTACCAGGAGCCGATCTACCGCCGCGAGCCCGTGTACGCCACCAGGCACGACTACGACATCGAGCGCTGGGTGCGCGACACCGTCCTCGCCTCCGCCGGCGAGGCCGACGAGCCCACCGAGCCGGCCGATCCCGCCTGGCCCGTCACCCGCCTCCGCGAGCGCCAGCGCGAAGGCGCGCGCACCGAGAAGTACGTCCTCCGCTTCCGCGACGACGACGGAGACACCTACGAGAGCCCCGTCGCGCTGGACCAGTTCCAGAAGCTGCGAGTAGGCGCGCCGGTGCGCATCAAGGTGAGCCGGGCGGGGTCGGTGGAGCTGCTGCAGAACTGAATGGCTCACACAGAGACACAGAGGCACGGAGAACGTCTCTGAGGGTTTAAGCCGTCCGAGCCTAGCGGGGCACCTAATGCGAAGTTAATATTGCTGCGTGCTGCGGGGTGGTTCTCCCCAGCGCGAGCCGCCGCCCGGATCCTCCTGCGCCCCTCGCCCGTCCAAACCCATAGAGCGACTTCACTTTGCAGTACCGACGCGCCAATATTCGACAGATCAGCACCAGCGGGCCAATCTGCTACATACCCCACCCACTTCGGGTGGAACCCGCGCCGTCCGGCGCAAAACTCCCCAGGAGGATTCATGAAGCGTCTCACCATTCTGATCCCTACGCTCGCCCTCTCCGCATGTGGCGCCCTCTTCAATGGCGGCCCGGCCAATGTCGCGATGAACAGCAACCCGGCCGGCGCCGAGATCTGGATCGACGGCACGAACCGTGGCATCACTCCCGCGACCCTGCAGCTCGAGAAGGGCAAGAACCACACGGTCACGTTCCGCAAAGCGGGCCACGCCGACACCAACTACGAGATCACCCGCCAGGTTTCGCCCACGTACGTCGTCCTGGACGTGCTTGGCGGCCTGATTCCGATCATCGTCGACGCCGCCACGGGTTCGTGGTACGTCCTCTCCACGAAGGAAGTGAACGTCCAGCTCGCGCAGCAGCCCGTCGCCCAGGGCCAGCTCACGCCTGAGCAGCTGGGCGCGGTGCGTCTCGGGACGCCGATTGCGAAGTTCGTGGACACCTCGCGCATTCTTCGCGCTGCGGCCCTCCAGCAGTAGAGACGGCAAAGCGGCCCGTCCCACCCGGGGACGGGCCGCTGGCTTATACAGTACCTGCCCCGTTCTCCTGTAACAATACGGCTCAGGGAACTACGCCGCGCCGGAGGTCACGCGATACTCTCAACGCTCGCTGTCATCCGCCTTCCCTCGTAGATCTCAAATACTTGCCTCGGGAAGAGGTGACAGAATCGATTGCCCGTTCGTAATCCCGTGAGTCGCAACACATTCGATGTACTCGCGCTGCTTATCAGTAGGCTGACCCGGACCCCGTTCGCCACCACCACCTCCACCAGCCCGTTCACAATCGGCACCTTGCAAGGAGTATCCAGTGACTTCCCTCTCCACCGATCCATCGCTGAAGTAATGATCGATGTAGTGCATCACGAGGGCACAAAGGCCGGATGGGTCCGTGTTGTTGATCGGATCGTTTCCCATACAGGTACGGGTTGATCCCGCCCGCGAGCCCGATCGGGTCCTCGCTGACGAAGCGGCCGGATTGCGGGTCGTACCAGCGCGCGCGAACCTGGTACAGGCCGGGGACGTCGTCCCGCTCGCGCGCGGCGAAGCGCAGAGGCTGGCCGATGTTCTCCTTCACCACCTGCACTTCGCCGAAGTGGATGTAGCGGTACTCGTTCTCCAGCTCCTGCGCCGAGTTGATCAGCCCCACCACGTTGCCTGGGTGATCCGTGGCGTAGTAGTACGATGCGCCCGAATGGGCCACGCGCACGCTGTGTGGCTGGTCCACGCCGGGGTAGTACGGTGTACTCGCGGATCGTCTGCCCCGTGGCGCCGTCCAGCTCCGCCAGCAGGTCGTCGCCGTCGTAAAGCTAACGCGTGACGGGTGCCGTCCGGCGCCGTAAGCCAAACCCGGTGACCGAAGCCCGTTATAGGCGTCCGAGACGCCGCGCCGCTGGATCAGTACGCGCCGGTCAGCTGACCAGTGCTGTTCCGCATCTGCACGGGCGAAGGAGCAGGGCGCCTACGCGGCGGTGTCTCGCATCAGTCTCCGCGCACGCGACGCAGGTAATAGACACCGCCGCCGATCGTGCAGAGAGCTGCCACGAAGAAGAAAGCGGCTACGAGCCAATCTGTGGCCGAATGGAGTTGCCCAGCGGTTAGGTAGATGCGCGCCAGTACACCGATTCCCACTGCTGCATAGAAGAAGCCTAAGAGCAATGGCAAAACATTGCGCAGAATCTTCACGTTATCTACTCCGTGTCTGATATACCTTTGCAGGATGCACGATGTAGAACCTGGCGTACCGACCCACCCGTCACGGGGGGTTGTCTCATGCTCTACATCGTGCTTACACCAACAGAGATCAAGGCGCGAAAACGGTGCACGTTTGCTGCGCCGTCAGGGTAAGCTACAAGCCCTTACATGCTTCCCGCATGCTGTTCCAAGCCATATAGGAACCAACTCCCGGAGCCAGGCTAACGACGCTCATGAAGACATCTCTCGTGTTGAAGATATCCCCGTGATCGAGCGCACCACTGGCAAGGGATACTACAGCAGGTATCGGCCCTGGACGCAGTGCCCCTCCGACGGTTGGCCCCACCACTCTGGCGTACAGACCAACTCCCGCCGCGCGGAGAATGGGCTTACCGGCCCATAGCGCCATCCCCGCAGTCCCGAGGGCCGCCACGTCGAAAACAACATTCGTGGCGAAGAGCGCCCTCTGCTTGTTGCAGATCGCCTGCCGCCGCTCGCGTGGCTCGTATCCCGGGAGGTTCGGTAGCCCTGGGTTCGCACCTGCGCTAGTCCCACCGGTAGATGTTCCGGCTCCTGTCGCGCCGACGAAGCTCAACGCGTAGCCACCCCCGCCGCCGGATTCAGAACTGACCTCGATCGCGTCGAGTGCGACCGGGCAGTACTCGTCTTTACCCTTCTTCACCTGTGTGTGCTGCTTGTCGGTCGCGGAAGCGAAGTCCACACACAGCCCTGATGGATCGGTGAAGTTCGTCGGGCTGTTGGCCGCATACGCGTACACGTTCAGCCCGCCCGCCAGCCCGATCGGGTCCTCACTGACGAAGCGCCCCAGGTGCGCGTCGTACCAGCGGGCGCGCACGTAGTAGAGCCCAGTGACCGGGTCGCTCTCACGCGCCATGTAGCCGAGCGGCTGCGTTATGGTCTCGTGCGCGCTCACCACCTCGCCCCACGGCGTGTACGTGTAGCGGTTCACCACCTGGCCGCTCCCGTTGAGCAGCCCCGTCACGTGCCCCACCGCGTCGGTGGCATAGTAGTACGTGGCTCCTCCGTTCGGCCAGGAGCGCACGCTGTGCGGCTGGTCCACACCCGGGTAGTACGTGTACTCCCGGATCGGGTTGCCCGCGCCGTCCAGCTCCATCAGCAGGTCGTCGCCATCGTACAGGTAGCGCGTCACCGTGCCGTCCTCCGTCGTACGCCGAACCCGCTGGCCGAAGCCGTTGTACCCGTACGTTACGCTTCCCCGCTGGTATCGCCATGCGCCGGTCATCCGCCCCAGGCTGTTCCACGTCATCGTCACGTCGTCGACTCCGCCCTTCAGCTTGCGGACGATGTTCCCCTCGGCGTCGTGCGTGAAGGAGTAGCCGTCGAACGCCGTAAGGCGATTGCCCGTGTCGGCCTGCCCGCGATTCCCCGCTGGGTCGTAGGCGTACTGCGCCAACGCGCCGTTCTGCCACGCGGTCGTCGGATGGCAGCTGTCCGGCCGCAGCGGGTCTTCGCACTGCACCCCCGCGTCCACCTTCACCTGCATCTGGTCCGACGTGAGCTGCCCCGCCGCGTCGTAGCCGTAGAGGTGCGGCGTGTCTCCCGCGTTGTTCATCCGCTGCACCATGCGGCCCATCCCGTCGTACATGTAGGACTCGGCCAGCTTCTCGCTCGCCACCCCGGCGAAGCCGAGCCCCTTGACGCGGTGCGTGAAGTCGTAGGTGAAGCTCCGGGAGATCCCGTTGGGGAGCCACACCCCGCTGACCTGCCGGTCGCCGTTGTAGCCGAGCGTCGTGGTGCCGCCCGCCATGTCGGTCAGCGAGCCCAGCCGCATCTGGTTGTCGTAGCCGTACTTGATGATCCGGCTGAAGGGCGAGGTGACCCGGATCTGGTCACGGGTTTCCGAATCGCCGATGTAGCGCGAATGGACCAGGTAGCGCCCCCCGTTCAGCCACGTCACCTGGTCGTGAAGGCGGCCCTGCTTGTAGACCAGCGTGTCCGCGCCTTCGGCGTTCTGCGCGGATATCCACTGGTGCAGCGGCTCGGAGAACGGGCTGTACCCGTAGCTCGTGACCCCGGCGTCCGGGGTGGTGCGCGTGTTCACCCTGCCCAGCGCGTCGTGGGTGAACGAAACCGCCTGGTTGCGCCGGTTGGTCACGGACGTCCGATTGCCGGCGCGGTCGTATCCGAACGAGGTGGTCATCCCCCGCGGGTCGGTTTCGCTCTGCACCCAGCCCAGGGCCTTAGCGCGTAGTCGGTGCGATTCGCCCGCACCAGGAGCGAGTTGGTGCGCGCGTCCGGCACGATCACTACCTTGGGCGTTACTACGCGAACAGCAGGAGTGGCGGATGCTGCCACCCCTGCTGTTAGCGTGCGACATATTAGCTGGTACGGCCGCAGGGAAGACTTTCACCCCGCTTCCAGCCAGCCTGGCGCTAGTCTATGTCCTGGCGCCCAAGCCGGCCCTCGTGTACTTGACTAAACGTAGGGGAGTGCCGGCGAATGAGGCGTGTCATGGGCTTCTCGCCCGCGTGATCCAGTACGCTCCAACCAAGATCGAAAGCGCTCCCACCGAGAGCGAAAAGGCACCCCGCCACCACCCGGACGTGTACGCCTGGGCATCGGCGAACACCCCGAATCCCAAGGCGAGAATCGTCGCGCCAACAAAGATGGACAACATTCCCTCAACGGTTCTCCTGAGCCTTGCCACGCCTCCTCCTTTCTATCAAGTCCTAACTCCCGAACGCGCCGTCCGCGCGCTCAGCAGTTGGAAGGCCTGCGCCACTCCTCAACGTTCCCCTGCTCGCCGCCGCCCATCCTTCAACGGCGAGGTACTTCCGCGCGTCCAGGATGCACGCCGACAGCGCGGGCCGGGCGCCCGTCAGATGCTTCGCGCCATCCGCGAGCCATGTCCGGGGTTCGCGATTTCGACGCCGCAGTTGCATAACGGACCCCACGCGGCAGCGATAAATCAATGGGCCGGCCGACATGCGTTCCACGCTTCAGGCACCCTGTACCGAAGAGTACCCCAGCCCGGAATCGCGCGCTGCCAGTTATCCCCCTCGGCTGCCGCAAGGCCTGCCCCCTGCACTGCCCCAACAGCCCCTTTGCCTACCTCGCCGAAGAAAGCACGCCGCGCGGATTGCCCCGCACCGGTCGTTCCAGCGGTTGTAAGCGTTCCGCCCGCAAGAGCTCCGGAAAAGCTTCCTGCTCTCCACCACATAACTCCAGCGGTCCCGACCCCGCTAAAGAAAAGGTAGTCTCCCAGCGCTGAGGCCCCGAGCACCAAGACAGCCCCCCCGCAACTTGGTGTGTTCGGTTCGGGGGCTTCTTTGGGCGGTGCTGGTGTTGCAGGAGTTCCTGTTCCGCTAAACCAAAGCACCGCAATACTCTACGTGCCACCTGATGATTCGTCCGGAAACCGCTCTAGTCCACCGACGATAGACATCCCGTGCAGCGAGAATGGTGTATCAGCAGGGCGTAGATTCTCTCGTCTCCACGGCTTTTCGGTTGTGCATCGCGAAAGGAACCTACAGAGCCGTTGTCTGTAGGTTCTTGCCGGGTTTCCTCCTGTGGGCGGCGGGGGTAATGTCTCACTTCTGGCGGTCGAAATGTCCCACTCCAGACCCTGACGCGGGGCGGCGGTAGCCGCCCCGGCGTCTCCTCCTCAGCTTGGCGCCTTCACCCTTTGGGGAGGTGCCTGTTGATCAAG
>DASVSA010000363.1:0-14550 GCA_036388335.1 Longimicrobium sp.
GACTACCTGGTGGCCGCCGCCACCGAGCTGGTGGCGCGCGGCGAGGGGACGATGGAGGCTGACTTCCCGGCCGCCTTCGCCCTCACCACGACGGGTGGCGGCACGGGGCTGAACGCGGCGCTGGAGGAGCACATGCTCCGCGCCGGGCTCACCCCGGGCGGCAAGGTGTGGATGCGCGACGGCCGCAGCGGGCAGACGTTCAAGAGCCCGGTCACGGTGGGCGCCATCTACATGCTGAAGCTGAGCCACCTGGTGGACGACAAGATCCACGCGCGGTCCATCGGGCCGTACTCGCTGGTGACGCAGCAGCCGCTGGCCGGCAAGGCGCAGTTCGGCGGCCAGCGCTTCGGCGAGATGGAGGTGTGGGCGCTGGAGGCTTACGGCGCCGCGCACACCCTGCAGGAGATCCTCACGGTGAAGTCGGACGACGTGAACGGCCGCTCGCGGGTGTACGAAGCCATCGTCAAGGGCGAGAACCTCCCCGAGCCGGGCCTGCCGGAGTCGTTCAACGTGCTGGTGAAGGAGCTGCAGGCGCTGGGGATCAGCGTTACGCTGGGAAGCTGAGAACAGCGCGAAGTGCGTGAGTGCGTTAGTGCGTGAGTGCGTTCAAAAGCAGTTCACTAACGCACTCCAACGCACTAACGCACTCCCGAGCCGGAACCGTACTGACTGACGAGTATCGCCTCCCGCGCCACCGCCGCCCGGGAAACCATAGATCCAGGGGACTGACATGATCGATTTTCCCCGCGCCCGCGAGACACGCTCGCAGGACTTCAACTACATCCAGGTCAAGATCGCGTCCCCGGACGAGATCAGGGGCTGGAGCTTCGGCGAGGTAACCAAGCCGGAGACGATCAACTACCGCTCCTTCAAGCCGGAGCGGGACGGGCTCGTCTGCGAGCGGATCTTCGGGCCCGTGAAGGACTGGGAGTGCCACTGCGGCAAGTTCAAGCGCATCCGGTTCCGCGGCCACGTCTGCGACAAGTGCGGCGTTGAAGTGACGCTCAGCAAGGTGCGCCGCGAGCGGATGGGGCACATCGAGCTGGCCGTGCCCGTGGCTCACATCTGGATGTTCAAGACCCTCCCCTCGCAGATGGGCTACCTGCTGGGGATGACGCTGCGCGACCTGGAAAAGGTGATCTACTACGCCACGTACGTGGTCACCACCGTGGGCGCGCAGGACGTGAAGCACTCGCAGGTGCTGGACGAGGACGAGTACCTGGCACTGCGTGAGAAGGCGCGCGAAGAGGGCGACGCCGAGTTCGCCGCCGACATCGGCGCGGACGCGGTTCGCAACCTGCTGCGCCAGATCGACGTGGACAGCCTGGCCGAGTCGCTGCGCGCGCAGGTGGCCACCGAGACGAGCCAGCACCGCAAGAAGATGGTGCTGAAGCGCCTCAAGGTCATCGACGCCATCCGCGCCTCGGGCGCCACCCCGGCCGAGCGCAACCGGCCGGAGTGGATGATCATGGACGTGATCCCCGTGATCCCGCCCGACCTGCGGCCCCTGGTGCCGCTGGACGGCGGGCGCTTCGCCACGTCGGACCTGAACGACCTGTACCGCCGCGTCATCAACCGCAACAACCGGTTGAAGAAGCTGATGGAGATGCGCGCTCCGGAGGTCATCCTCCGCAACGAGAAGCGCATGCTGCAGGAGGCCGTGGACGCGCTGTTCGACAACGGCCGCCGCAGCAAGGCCATCCGTGGCCGAGGCAAGCGCCCCCTCAAGTCGCTCAGCGACATGCTGAAGGGGAAGCAGGGCCGCTTCCGGCAGAACCTGCTGGGCAAGCGCGTGGACTACTCGGGCCGTTCGGTGATCGTGGTGGGCCCCGAGCTCAAGCTTCACCAGTGCGGCCTCCCCAAGGCGATGGCCGTGGAGCTCTTCAAGCCCTTCATCATCCACGAGCTGGAGAAGCGGGGCGAGGCGGAGACGGTGAAGCGCGCCAAGAAGATCGTTGAGCGCGACGACCCGCGGGTGTACGAGGTGCTCGAGGACATCATCCGCGACCACCCGGTGCTCCTCAACCGCGCCCCCACGCTCCACCGCCTGGGCATCCAGGCGTTCGAGCCGGTGCTGGTGGAAGGGAAGGCGATCCGCGTGCACCCGCTGGTGTGCGCCGCCTTCAACGCCGACTTCGACGGCGACCAGATGGCCGTGCACGTACCGCTGAGCTTCGAGGCCCAGCTGGAGGCGCGCGTGCTGATGCTGTCGTCCAACAACATCCTGCTGCCCTCGAACGGCCGGCCCATCGCCGCGCCCTCGCAGGACATCGTGATCGGGTGCTACTGGCTCACCAAGGACCGCGCCGACTCGCCGCTGGCCTTCGCGGCCGACGCGGAGGAGCGCGCGCGCCCCGGCGCCGAGCGTGACGCCGGCAAGCTGGTGCGCCGCTTCGGCAACGTGGCCGAGGTGGAGATGGCGCTGGCCCACGACCTGGTGCAGCTGCACTCGCCGGTGTACTTCCTCACCGATCCGCGTCCCGACGCGGAGCTGGAGGAGGGCGAGGCCCGCAAGCCCGTCTGGATCCAGACCACGCCGGGCCGGGTGATCTTCAACTCCGTGGTGCCGGGGCCGATGGGCTTCTGGAACAAGACTATGGGGAAGAAGGAGCTGGGCGACGTGATCTTCAGCGCCTACCGCACGGTGGGGCTGGGGCGCACGGTGGTGTTCCTGGACGACCTGAAGGCGTTCGGGTTCCGCTACGCCACGCTGGGCGGCGTGTCGGTGGGCATCGAGGACATGAAGATCCCGGCCGAGAAGGACGAGATCCTGCGCGAGGCCGAGGACGACGTGGCGCGCTTCACCCGCGCCTACAACAACGGCGTCATCTCCAACGGCGAGCGCTACAACAAGGTGATCGACACCTGGACGCACGCCAACAACGACGTGGCGGACGCCATGGTGGCCCGCCTGGCGGGCGACCGCGCCGGCTTCAACCCCGTGTTCATGATGATGAACTCGGGCGCCCGAGGCTCGCGCGACCAGATGCGGCAGCTGGCGGGGATGCGCGGCCTGATGGCCAAGCCCCAGAAGAAGCTGACCGGCGGCATCGGCGAGATCATCGAGAGCCCCATCAAGTCCAACTTCCGTGAGGGGCTCACGGTGCTGGAGTACTTCATCTCCACGCACGGCGCGCGCAAGGGCCTGGCCGACACGGCGCTGAAGACGGCCGACGCCGGCTACCTCACGCGCCGCCTGGTGGACGTGGCGCAGGACGTCACCATCAGCGAGGAGGACTGCGGCACGGTTCTCGGCCTCGAAGTGTCCGCGCTCAAGGAGGGCGAGGACGTGGTGGAGCCGCTCAAGGACCGTATCGTGGGCTTCGTTGCCGCCGACGACGTGTTCGACCCGATGGACCAGGAGCTCCTGGTGGCGGCGGGCGAGCTGATCACGGAAGAGGTGGCCGACGAGATCGAGGACGCGGCCATCCAGTCGGTGAAGATCCGCAACGTGCTCACCTGCGACAGCCGCCGCGGGCTGTGCCGCCAGTGCTACGGGCGCAACCTGGCCACCATGGGCATGGTGGACCTGGGCGAGGCGGTGGGCATCCTGGCCGCGCAGTCCATCGGCGAGCCGGGCACGCAGCTCACGCTGCGTACCTTCCACATCGGCGGCACGGCGGCCCGCATCGCGGCCACCACGCAGCGGAAGAGCAAGGTGGAGGGCGTGGCCCAGTTCGAGCGCATCACTGCGGTCACCACGCCGCAGGGCGACCGCATCGTAACCTCGCGCGAAGGCGAGATCATCATGCGCACCCCGGAAGGGACCGTGCGCAGCCGCCTGGCGGTGCCGTACGGCTCCACCATCAGCGTGCACGACGGCGACAAGATCGCCATCGGCGACCTGCTCTTCGCGTGGGACCCGTACTCGGAGCCCATCGTGGCCGACTTCGGCGGCACGGTCCGCTTCATCGACATCTCCGATGAAGAGACCGTCCGCGAGGAGCTGGACGAGTCCACGGGGCGCCGCCAGCTCGTCATCATCGAGGACCGCAGCAAGAAGCTTCACCCGATGATCGAGATCGTGGACGAGAACGGCGTGAAGCTGCGCGAGTTCATCGTCCCGGTGGGGGCCCAGCTCACGGTGCGCGACGGCGAGGTGATCGCCCCGGGTGCCGCGCTGGCCAAGATCGCTCGCGAGGCCTACAAGACCCGCGACATCACCGGCGGCCTGCCGCGCATCGCCGAGCTGTTCGAGGCGCGCAAGCCCAAGGACCCGGCGGTCATCACCGAGGTGGACGGCACGGTGCGCTTCGGCGACATCAAGCGCGGCAAGCGCGAGGTGATCGTGATCCCGGAGTCCGGCAACGAGCGCGTGTACGACGTGCCGGTGGGCAAGCACCTGCGGGTGCACGAGGGCGACTTCGTGCGCGCCGGCGACCGTCTCAGCGAGGGTCCGGTGAACCCGCACGACATCCTGCGGATCAAGGGTCCGCGGGCGGTGCAGGAGTACCTGCTGAACGAGGTCCAGGAGGTGTACCGCCTGCAGGGCGTGAAGATCAACGACAAGCACATCGGCGTCATCGTCCGCCAGATGCTCCAGAAGGTCCGCATCACCGAGCCGGGTGACACGGAGTTCCTGGAGGCGGAGACGGTGGACCGCACGGTGTTCCTCGATGAGAACCAGCGGATCATGGAAGCGGGGAGCGCTCCGGCGATCTCCGAGCCGCTCCTGCTGGGGATCACCAAGGCGTCGCTCACCACGCAGTCGTTCATCTCGGCGGCCTCCTTCCAGGAGACCACCCGGGTGCTCACCGACGCCGCCATCCGCGGCGCGCGGGACAACCTGCAGGGGCTGAAGGAGAACATCATCATCGGCCACCTGATCCCCGCCGGCACCGGCATCTACCGGTACCAGGAGGTGGAGTTCGGTGCCGAGGATGCCGCGGCGGTGAACGAGGCTGCGGTGGAGACGGCCGCGGTGTAAACAGCTGGGCTCACACAGAGGCACAGAGGCACAGAGATGACTTCATCTCTGTGCCTCTGTGTCTTCCGTCCGATACTTGTATTAAGGGACTAAATGTAGTACATATAGGCGCGTGTTAGCCCTTTCAGCCACGAGCCCTGGCCTTCATGACCCACTGACATCGCCGGTGCCTTCCTTCTGCAGCATCTCTGCTCGTCACCCTCGCAGGTACTCATCACATGCCATTTGTGCCATTCTACGCGCCGCGCGCACGTGTCTTGCTCGGCGCCGGCGCTCTCGTCTTCCTGACGGCGTGCCAGGATCAGTCGTCCCCCACCGCTACCGCGGCGGCTGTATCACCCACTGCGGCGCAGGCGAGCATGGCCGGGTCCGACAGGCTGGCGGCGCTCGCGGCCGCCGACTCCGCGCGTCCCGTCTCGATGCAGGTCTCCTTCCGCGCGTTCAAGCGCTCGGGTGACCTGGTCCGAGCCGCCGCGGCACATAAGGTTCAGGTCGAAGGTTTCTCACATGCGTTCCGCTACGGCTCCGACGTTCAGGTAGGTGAGTTCAACCTGGACGAGCCGGCCACCGCGGCCGAGGCCGAGAGGCAGTATCGCGAATCGACTCTCTCGTTCCTCACCTCCGCGCTGGCCGAAGCGGAGAACGCGGCGTCCGGGGAGAGCAACCCGCGGCTGAAGGGCGCGCACCGCCGCATGGCCGCGGCGTTCAGGACCCGTCTCAACCGCTTCAGGAGCGCGGGCTCGCTCGTTCACACGGTACGCCTGCATGGCGAGGCGCGGCGGCTTCTCGCGCTCCGCGGACGGCTTCGCGACGTCCGCCACGCCGGCCTCCCCGACGCGGTGACCGGCGAGTTCGACGAGAACGCCGGGGACATCGGGCTGATGTTCATGGAGCCCGTGTGCTCGCCGACCGCACTCATCCCGGAGCCTGGCTGCGAGGAGCCGTGCCCTGACTGCTACGTGGAGCCGGAGCCGGATCCGACCCCGGACGGGGGCACAGACCCCTACGTGGAGGAGGACCCGTGGGCCGGGTTCCCGCCGCCGTCGTACAGCATCGCCCCGGGTGACGCCTCCTACTACGACTACTCGCACCCAGTCAACGATCAGAGCACGCAGGACGACAACCGCGTGAACAACCGCAGTTGGACTCCGTCGAATGGGCTTTCGATGGTGGACACGGACAACCTCGGCCGGTACACCTACCAGAAGATCTACTTCGCGGATGGGCGTCTCGCACGCTACAAGAACTCGCCCGGCTCGTTCACCTATGAGCACGAGACCCACCAGGACGGGCGAGACGGGCAGCGCTTCTACGGCGAGGGGTATGAGGTGGACCGCAACGGGAGCAAGCGGCGCGGGTACACCTGGGAGAGCAACTTCCCATACGCGTACCTGGACGAGCAGGTGGGAAGCGACGCGTTCGACAAAGTGCGGAACCACACGATCGGGAGCACCCGGCCCGACCGGTTCAGCTACCGCACATGGTACTATGGGTGGATCCGCTACAACCGCAGCACCAGCATCGGATCGCGCGAACAGATCCAGATCAGCTCCCAGCTCGGAAACCGCGTGTGGGGCTGCGATTCGTCGGCGTACTGCACGGTTTCGAAGGTGACGACTGTACGCCCCCTCCCGTTCATGTGCAGCTACCAGGCGCCGAACAACGGGAACGTGGTGTATACCCGCACGAACGGGTACTGGAAGGGCTGGTCGTGGGACGGCTACGGCTACAAGAACGAGCAGTGCAAGTAGGCTGACTTACCCGCCGGGAGCGCTTCCGATAACGGCGTTCCCGGCGGGAGCTCCGCAACCCGGTGAATCATGAACTTTGGGGCTGTGTCCGTCACGCTGCTGCTCGCGGTTTCCGGGACTCTGGCGGGAGCCACGCTCTTGTCGCTGGGAATGCGCCTTGGTGGTCGTGGATGGCGGCAGAGGATCGGCGCCGTCCGCGCGGTGCATGGCGTCGCCGCGCTGTGCTGGCTGGTGCACTTCACCTGGGTGGTGGCGTACAGCCGGCAGTACGGCGTGTGGTCCGGGCTGGTGGCCTTCGCCGGGGCGAGCCTACTGATCGCCGCCGCCGTATGTGTGCTGGCGTTCAAGTCGGCTCCGGGACGCGCGTTCGACGCCGTGCTCCCGCTGCTGCTCGGCTTCTACTGGTTCCTCACCTTCCCGCTCCTCCGCTGGAGGTTCCCGCAGGACTATTTCTCGACAGACGATCTGGGGCAGGCAGCGATCGCTCTGGCGTGCGGCTCCGCCGCGCTCTTCCTCGTGGTCTACCGCCACAAACGTTGAAGTCTCACACACAGAGACACAGAGGCACAGAGAAGAGGTTCTTTCTCTGTGCCTCTGTGCCTCTGTGTGAGCTCTTTTTTCAGGAAGACGCGTAGACCTGCACCTCCGAGCCATCGGGCTGAAACTGGGTGGTTTCCTCGAACGTGAACCCGAGCTTCTCCAGCAGCCGCGACGATGCGGTGTTGTGGGGGGCGACGATGGCGATGATGCGGGTGAGGCGGAGTCTGCGGCGCCCGTCTTCCACCATCGCGGCGACGGATTCGAGGGCGAAGCCGCGGCCCCAGAATTCGGGGAGGAATGCGTAGCCCACGTCGGGGTCGTCGAACTGCTCGCGGCGCAGGAGCCCGCACATGCCGATGGGCTCGCCGGTCTCCCTGAGCTCCACGCGGCAGAGGCCGTGGCCGTACGTGGCGTAGCTCGCGATCGGGCCGCTGGCGAGGTAGGCCGCCGCCTCTTCCTCCGTGCGCACTCCGCGGTCGCCGATGTTCTCGATGAAGGACGGCTCGTTCAGCAGGCGCAGCATGAAGCCCGCGTCGTTCGGGGTGAAGCCGCGGATCAGCAGGCGCTCGGTCTGGACGATGATGGGCATCATGGGTTCATCCGGCGCGCGGAGGGTCCGTGCTCTCGCGGCGCGCCTGGAGCGGCAGCACCGGGCCGGCGGCGGCCGGGGCGGAGGCGGTCGCGTCGGTGCCCGTGGGGGCGACCGAGGCGCGCTCGTCTTCGAGGGTGGCGAAGCGGTGCTCCCACTGGCGCATCATGCGGATGAAGGAGTGGGCGACGCCGGGGTCGAACTCGGTGCCGGCGCGCTCCTCGATGTAGGAGAGGACGGCGGCGGAGGTCCAGGCGGCGCGGTAGGGGCGGTGGGTGCGGAGCGCGTCGTAGACGTCGCAGACGTGGGCCAGGCGGCTGGCGGAGTGGCAGGTGCGGCAGTAGTGGAGGGACGGGTAGCCCCCGCCGTCGTGCATCAGGTGGTGCTCGTAGGCCACCACCGCGGCCATGTCCAGGCTCTTCTCGCTGTCCAGGATGATGCGCGCGCCCTCCACCGGGTGCGAGTTGATGATGGCGCGCTCCTCGGGCGAGAGCTTGCCGGGCTTGTTGAGGATGTCGGCCGGGATCTTCACCTTGCCGATGTCGTGGAGGAGCCCCGCCACGCCGAAGGCGCGGATGTCGCTCCCCGGATAGCCCAGGAACTCGGCCATCGCCATGGTGAGCACCGACACGTTCATGGAGTGCGTGGTGGTGTACTCGTCGTGGTTGCGCAGGCGGAGCAGGGGAAGGATGATCTGGCTGTCGCCGTGCATCGCCACCGAGAGGGAACGCACCACGGCCTCCGCCTCGGCCAGCGGCACGGGGCGGTCGCGCTCCACCTCGTCGTGCATCCAGCGGATCGCCTGCACCTCGTCCGCCAGCGAGTAGTCGAGCGCGGCGGTGACGGTCTCCGTGTCGTCCACCTCGCCGCGGATGCCGACGGAGCCGAAGCGGATGCGCGAGCGGCGGAGCTGGCGCGTCTCCGGCGAGTCCGTGGAGGACAGGGTGAGGCGGGCGAGGATCTCCTCCAGGAGCTCCTCCAGCTCGTCGCGCGTCACCTCCTCGTCCAGCTCCAGCCGCTGCACCCCCGCGGCTACGAGCCGCGCGCTCCACTCCCACCCGCGCAGCTCGCGCAGCGGCTCGCTGCCGTGCACCACCTCGTCGCCCAGGAAGGTGAAGAACTGCCGCGCGGACGCGCTCTGCAGGTCGGCCAGGCCGGCGTAGGCGGCGTCTACCGCGCGCTCGCGGGCCGGGTGGCCCTCGCGGTAGAGCGACATGGTGGCCAGCGCCTGCGCAAAGGCCGTGAGGAACCGTGCCGCGTCGCTCACCGGGCCTCCACGCGCGTGAGCGCCGCCCGGATCACTTCGGGGTCGGTGGAGCGCAGGGCCGCCGCCAGAAAGGGCGCGGCCGAGGGGTGGTCCGCCCATCCCGTGGCCAGCGCGGAGAGGGCGGCCAGCATCTCGGGCGTGGGGGAGGCCAGGCGCGGCTTCCCCAGCCAGCTCGGCCCGCCATCCACCAATCTCAGCAGCGTCTGGACGGCGGGGGCCTCGCGCGAGACGCCCAGCACGCGGATGGCCAGCTGGCGCAGCTCGGGGCCGGTGGCGGCGTCGGCGGCCCTGCGGCAGACGAGGGGGAG
Organism: Longimicrobium sp.; assembly: GCA_036388335.1. Lineage (GTDB taxonomy): Bacteria > Gemmatimonadota > Gemmatimonadetes > Longimicrobiales > Longimicrobiaceae > Longimicrobium. The sequence continues at coordinate 9,383 of DASVSA010000363.1, forward strand.
CACCGGGGGCGGGCATTCGGCCATGCACTCGGCCAGGGCGATGCGGTTCACCTGTTCGTCCGTGTCTACCAGCGCCGTGGCGAGGGCGCGCGCCCGCTCACCGGGGAGGCGGCAGGCGAGCTTAACGGCTTCGCGGCGCACGCGGGGGTCGTCGTGGCGGAGGAAGGGGGCGGGGGAGAACTCGGCGGGCCAGGGCCCCGCGTCGTGAAGCACCGCCAGGAGGTTGCGGACCACGAACCACCGCCCGTCGTCCAGCCGGCGCACCGCTTCGGCGGCGGCGGGCGCTCCCATCCGCCCCAGGCGGGCCAGCGCCGCGCGGCGCACGGGGCGCAGCTCGGAGCCCGTCATCTCGTCCATCAGCGGCCCCACCGCCTCGCCGCCCATGTGCCCCAGCAGGCGGTCGAGCGCCTCGCTCCCCTCGGGGCCCGCGGCCAGCAGCGCGTGCAGGCTCTCGCGCGTGCAGAGGAAGTCCCACGCGTCGGCCGCGAGACGGGAGCCCGCGGGAGCGCCGTCCAGCAGTGCCACCAGGGCGGGGAGCTCGCCGCCGGAGGACATGCGCGAGAGCGCGGCCCACACCGTCGTCCCGGCGGCTTCCACCTCCAGCGCCGTCTGCACGATGCGGCCCGGCTCCGGGTCGTGGGGGCCCAGCACGCCCGCGACGCCCACGGCGCTGCGGGCCAGCTCGTCCAGTGTGACCGAGTAGGTGCCGGGGTTGGGATCGGGAAGGGTCCAGCCGGAGACCAGGAGCTGCACCTGGTCGCGGAGCGCGCTCTCGGCCACGGCGCGCACGGGGCCGCCGGAGCGCTCGGCGTGCGCGGCCAGCTTGGAGAGGAGGCGCAGCAGGGAGTGCGAGATGTTCTGCTCGCTGGCCTCGGCGGCGGCTTCCACCAGCCTCACCACCGCCTCGGCCGCGAAGCCGTGCGACGCGTCCAGCAGGAAGCGGCGGCGCTGCAGGTCGTCGCCCCCCATCTCCACCAGGCGGCGCAGCGTCTCGGGGCTGAGCCCTCCGATCATCTGCGCCAGCCGCCGCCGCACCTCGGCCGAGCCGCGCTCGTCGCCGTGGCGCAGCTCGTCCGCCAGCTGGAGGAGGTAGCCGACGATCACCTGGTCGTAGGCCACCTCGTGCGCCTGGCGGTTGATGGCGTCTGCCACCGCGGAGGGCTCGGGCGCCGCGTCCCCATCCGTCTCCACCGCGGCCCGGGCCAGCCCGATCCAGAGCCGCGCCGCGCGCGGGTCCTCCGGCGCCCCCGCCTCGCCCTCGCCCGAGAGCTCGAGCTGGGCGTACGAGAGAGGGTGCAGGCGGATGGCGCCCCACGCCACCGGCTCGCCGCCCCCGGCCAGCGCCGGGCCGGTGACCTCCGCCTCGGAGGAGAGGAGCGCCAGGAAGGCCCTCACGTCTTCCGCGCGGGCGCCGCGGCCCAGCGTGACGGCGCCCACGCGGTGCCGGTGAAGGCGGCCGGCCAGCCCGCTGAGCACCGGGTTGCCGGACTCCGTCGCCACGCCCTCGATGACGAGCTGCTGGCGCGCCACCCCGAACGCCACCGACTCGCGGTCCAGCAGGAGCCCCTCCAGCCGGCGCATCACCGCGTCGGCGCTGCGCACCAGGAAGGGGTGGCCCGCCGGGTACACGCCGTGGCTCTGCAGGGCGATGGCCAGCTCGATGAGGAAGTTCGCCAGCTCCCGGGGGAGCGCGACTCGCTCGGGGGACGTCAACGGGGGCACGGACGGATCACCGCCCCACCATCCGCATCCCGGCCTCGGGATAGCGCGGGCCCGCCGCGGCGCCCTGTGGCGCCACTTCGTCGATGCGCGCCAGGTCCTCGGCGGTCAGCTCCACGTTCACGCTGCCCAGGTTCTCCTCCAGGTACGTGCGCCGCTTGGTGCCGGGGATGGGCGCCATGTCGTCACCCTGCGCCAGCACCCAGGCGAGGGCGAGCTGGGCGGGGGTGCACTCCTTGGAGCGGGCGATCTCCTCGATGTGGCTCACCAGCGCCAGGTTCTTGGCGAAGTTCTCGCCCTGGAAGCGCGGGGACTGGCGCCGGTAGTCGTCTTCCTCCAGGTCGTCCGGCGTGCGGATGGCGCCGGTGAGAAAGCCGCGTCCCAGCGGGCTGTACGGCACGAACCCGATCCCCAGCTCGCGGATGGTGGGGAGGATCTCGTCCTCTGGATCGCGGCTCCACAGCGAGTATTCCGTCTGCAGCGCGGCGATGGGGTGCTCGGCGTGCGCGCGGCGGATCGTCTCCGGCCCCGCCTCGGACAGGCCCAGGAAGCGGACCTTGCCGTCCTCCACCAGGCGGCCCATGGCGCCCACCGTCTCCTCGATGGGGACGCTGGGGTCCACGCGGTGCTGGTAGTAGAGGTCGATGTGATCAACGCCCAGCCGCTTCAGGCTCCCCTCGCACGACCTGCGCACGTACTCCGGCCGGCCGTTGATGCCGCGCGCCTGCGGGTCTTCGGAGCGGACGATGCCGAACTTGGTGGCGATCACCACCCGGTCGCGCTTCCCGGCGATGGCGCGCCCCACGAGCTCCTCGTTGGTGTAGGGCCCGTACATGTCCGCCGTGTCCAGGAAGGTGACTCCCAGCTCCAGCGCGCGGTGGATGGTGGCGAGCGCCTCCGCCTCGTCGCGCCCGGCGTAGAAGTCGGACATCCCCATGCACCCCAGCCCCAGCGCCGAAACCCGCGGCCCGCCGCCCAGCGTACGTTCCTCCATCCTCCCTCCTTTCGTGAGATGTGGACACGTTACGGCGCGAGGGCGCCAACGGCAATCTCACACGGAGCCACAGAGACACGGAGAAAACACTTGACAATCGGGATGAAGTGCTGAATCTTCAGCATGTGTTGTTTTTTCTGCACTTCCCCGAACGGGCCGCATGGAAACGTCTACGCTGAGCCGCCGTGAGCGCCAGATCATGGACATCCTCTACCGCCGCGGCCGCGCCACCGCCGCGGACGTGCTGGATGACCTGCCGGACCCGCCCACGTACTCGGCCGTGCGCGCCGCGCTCCGCCTGCTGGAAGAGAAGGGGCACCTGAAGCACGAGATGGACGGGAAGCGCTACGTCTACCTCCCCACCACGCCCCGCAGCCGCGCCCGCACCAACGCGCTCCACCACCTCCTGCGCACCTTTTTCAACGGGAGCCCGGAGCAGGTGGTCAACGCGCTCATCGAAGACGCCCGCCCCTCGCCCGCCGAGCTGGAGCGTCTCGCCAAGCTGATCGACCAGGCCCGCCGCGAGGAGGAACAGGGATGACCCCGCTCGCTCTCTCCGTGATCGCCGGGGTGGTGGTGCGCACCACCGTCGTGCTCCTGCTGGCCCTCTGCGCCACCGCGCTCCTGCGCCGCGCCTCGGCCGCCACCCGCCACCTGGTGTGGACGGTGGCGCTCGGGGGCGTGCTCGTCCTCCCGTTCCTGGGCCGCATCGTTCCCGAGTGGCGCGTGCTGCCGGTGCCCGCGGAGCTCGCGTCCGCCCCGCGTACTGAGGTGGACGCGGTCCCGGCCGCCGTGGCGCCGCGGGCTCAGCCGGAAGCTGCTCCGGTGACGCCACAGGCGGAGCCGGCGTCCCAGCCGGAGGCGCCGGTGTCGCGCATCCCGTGGATGACGTGGGCGCTGGGGATCTGGGCGGCGGGTGGAGCGATCCTCCTGCTGCGGCTGCTGGCGGGCGTGGCGCGCATCTGGTGGATGGAGCGGCGCTCGGCGGAGCTGGCGGACGCGGGATGGACCTCGCTTACCGACGGCCTCGCGCGCAAGCTGCGCCTGGGGCGGATGGTCACGCTGCTGCGCGGCGAGCACGCCACCGTGCCCATGACGTGGGGCGTGATGCGCCCGGTGGTGCTCCTTCCCGCGGAGGCGGACGGGTGGAGCGAGGAGCGGAGGACGGTGGTGCTGGCCCACGAGCTTGCCCACATCCGCCGCTGGGACGCGCTCACGCAGTGGATCGCCCACCTGGCCGTGGCCGTGCACTGGTACAACCCGCTGGTGTGGGCCGCCGCCCGCCGCCTGCGCCAGGAGCGCGAGCAGGCGTGCGACGACGCGGTGCTCGCCCTGGGCGCGCGGCCGGCCGTGTACGCGGACCACCTGCTGGACATCGTGCGCTCGCTGGGCACCTCGTCCGGCCCCGCCGCCGCCCTGGCCATGGCGCGACGCTCCCAGTTCGAGGGGCGCCTGCTGGCCATCCTGGACGCCGCCGTGCCGCGCACCGGCGTTGGCCGCGCCGTGGCGCTCGCCACCCTGGCGGGCGGGGCGCTCTTCATCGTGCCCCTGGCCGCGCTCAGCCCCGCCCAGCCGCGCCTGGACGAGCCGCTCACCGTGAAGGCACGGGTGAGCGCCCCGGCGCTGCGCCTGGCCGGCGCGCGGGTGCCGCCGGCGAGCGCGCTCGCGCCCGTTTCAGCCGCCCCGTCGCCGGGTGGGAAGCCCGCGAATCCCGCGTCGCCGCTGTCCGCCGCATCGAATCCGTCCAGCCCGTCCTCGCCGTCCGCCGCTTCGGTGCCGTCCACCGCATCGAAGCCGTCGCTGCCGTCCCTACCGTCGGTGCCCTCCGCCGCGTCGGCGCCGTCGGTGTCGTCGTCCACGCTCGGCGCGATGATGAACGTGCTGCGGACGGGCGGGGGGGCGGATCTATACGACGAGATCATCCGCCTGGCCGCCGAGATCCAGTCGTCCAACGAGCGGCGCCTGGTGCTCGAAGACCTGCTGAGGCGCCCCGACCTGCGCCGCGACCACGTGGTGGCCATCATCCAGGCCACTCACACCATGAGCTCGGATACGGACCGCCGCCTCGTGCTCACGCCGGCGCTCGCCCACCGCTCGCTGGGCGGCGACGTGCCGCAGGCGCTGACGGTCGCGCTCGCCAGGTTCACGTCGTCCACGGACCAGCGCCTCGTGCTCACCGAGGTGCTGGAGCGCATGCGTCCCGGCCCCACGGCGCTCGCCGCGATCCTGCGCGCGACCACGACGATGTCGTCGGACACGGACAAGCGGCTGGTGCTGGTGGCCGCCGCCGAGCGGCACACCGTGGACGGTGCCCCCCGCGCCGCGTACATGGACGCCGTCCGCTCGATGTCGTCGGACACGGACCGCCGCCTCGCGCTGGCCGCGCTGCTCGGCCCCGGCGCGCAGGCCACCGCTCCCGCGCCTCCCATGCGGCGTGGCGCCACGCCGCTGCCGC
>DASVSA010000364.1:0-2152 GCA_036388335.1 Longimicrobium sp.
GCATCCTTCACCTCCACGGGCGCATCCATCAGCTCGAACGCGCGCTCGGCCGCCGCCAGACCCGGCTGCACCACCGAGGGAAACTGGGCGATGAACTTGATGGGCGACATCAGCTTGCCCGCCAGCGTCAGGAACACCAGGAACGACTGCGCCGTGAGCGAGCGCTCCGCCAGCACCAGGTAGCTCCCGTACCACAGGAGCACCAGGATGCACGTCGCCGTGATCATCTCCGTGGCCGGCGGGAAGAACTTGCGCCAGCGCTCGTTCCTCACCCACGCCTTGTACTGCCCGCGCGTAAGCCGCCGGAAGCGCTCCGTCTCCCACTCCTCCGCCCCCGATGCCTTCACCAGGCGGATGCCGCTGACCGTCTCCTGCACCTGCGACGCCACCTCGCCGGTGGCGTTCAGCACGCGCAGCACGCCGCGCCGCAGCCGCTTCCGCAGCCGCGCCCACAGCCCCAGCATGGGCGGCAGGAAGAGGGCGGAGACCAGCGTCAGCTTCCACGAAAGCAGCACCATCACGCCCAGCGTGGCGACCGCCTGGAAGACCTGCGAGATCAGCTTGGAGACGTTGCCGGTAACGATCCCGCGCATCTGCTCCACGTCGTTGGTGACGCGGGAAATGACCTGCCCCGTGCGGGTGCGCTGGAAGAAGGGGAACCCCAGGTGCAGCAGGTGCCCGTAGATGTCGTTCCGCATGTCGCGCGTCACCCGCCCCTCCACCACCGAGATCCCGATCTGGTAGATGTAGAGCGCGATGTTCTTCACCAGGAACACGGCGAAGAGGAAGCCCACCACGTTGCGCAGCCCCTCCATGGGCGGGCGCCCCACGACGAGCCAGCCCACGGACCAGCCCAGCAGGCCGCCCATGGCGCCGCCGCCCGTGAAGAGCGACGCCCCGCCGGGCACCGCGTCGCCCCCGAAAAGCAGGTTCAGGAAGGGGATGAGCAGCGTGAACGAAAAGGCGTCGAGCGCCGCGTACACGGACATCGCCACGATCGCCCAGCTGAAGAGCGCCAGGTGCGGCCGGACGTATCTCAGGATGCGCAGGTACAGCTTCATCGCGGGGTCAGCAGGGCCACGGGAAGGATCATCTCCTCCGGTGATACACCGCCGTGCAGGAAGGAGCCCCGGTAGCGCGCCTGGTACTGCCTCAGCTTGGTGGGATAGACGAAGAAGACGTCCTCCAGCGCGATCAGGTAGTTGGTGGCCGCCTTCCCCGGCGGGAACCTGAGCGCCTTTTCATCCTTGATCGTCATGGCCACGGTGCGGTCCTCGGCCCGCAGGTCCGCGCCGAACTTGTAGCGCAGGTTCTGCGTGGTGTCGCGCTTGGCGAAGACGGTAGCCGGGCGGTGGCAGTGGATGGAGCCGTGGTCCGTGGTCACCAGCACCGGCACCCCCATCCGCAGCGCCTCGCGGATGGCCATCAGCGCCTCGGAGCGCTCGAACCACTGGCGGGTGAGCGCGCGCAGCGCCTCCTTGTCGCGCGCCACCTCCAGCAGCACCGTGCTCTCGGAGCGGCCGTGCGTCAGCAGGTCCACGAAGTTGAAGACGAGCGCCGTGACCCCCGGCTGCGCCAGGTGCGCGGGAAGGCGGCGCAGCATCGCCTCGCCGTCGCCCGCGTCGAACACCTTGTCGTAGTGAACGGGCATGTTGAGCCCCGTGAGCCGCTTGAGCTGCTCGCGGAAGAGCTCCGCCTCGAAGGAGTTGAGGCTCCCCTCCCCCTCCCATCCCCACCACCCCGGCACCCGCTCGGACACGCCGTCCGGGTACATCCCGCTGAAGATGGCGTTGCGCGAAAAGGGCGTGGCCGTGGGGAGGATGGAGTAGTAGAGCGCCTCCTCCACCTGGGCCAGCGGGTCCAGGATGGGGAGCAGGGCGCGCCACTGGTCCAGCCGCAGGCAGTCGATGACCACGAAGAGCACCGAGCGGTCCTTCCCCACCAGCGGCGCCAGGAACTGCGGGACGATGTCCACGGAGAGCGGAGGCGCGCCCTCGCCCCCTTCGGTCCACCGCGGGTACACGTCCACCACGTAGCGGCAGAACTCGCGGCGGAAGTCGTCGAGGAGCGTCTCCAGCGCGGCCAGCAGGCCCGTCTCGCCGGCGGCGCGCAGGCGCAGCTCCCAGTCCACCAGCTCCGAGTAGTCGTCCGC
>DASVSA010000365.1:0-3938 GCA_036388335.1 Longimicrobium sp.
TGGCGTCGGCGCTGGCCGCGCTCGGCACCCGCTGCCCGCACCTGGCGGTCTCCGTCACCCGCATGTCGTCCGCCGAGCAGTGGCGGGCGCTGAGGGAGCGGCAGATCCACGCCGGGATCGGCTACGGCCAGCCGGACGAGGAGTCGGAGCTGGCGCACGAGCCGCTGGCGCACATCTCCCTCTCCAGCGTGCTCCTCCCGGTGGATCACCCCCTCGCGTCCAGGGCCCCGCTCCACTTCCGCGACCTGGAAGGGTTTCCGCTCCTGATCTTCCCCCGGGAGGTGAACCCCCTGCTCCACGACTGGATCACCACGGCCCTGGAAGCACGCGGACTCCACGCGGAAACGCGCGCCTGGATGCACTCCCAGGCCGCGCACGACGCCGCAGTGCGCGCGGGCCACGGATGGGCACTGACGACCGCGTCACTCCCGGAGATCCCCGATGGCGTGGCGCTCTGCCCCGTGGCCGACCCACCCATCCACACCGCGCTCTCCGTCTGGTGGTCGCCGGCCGCGGCCGACACCGGAGTTGAGGCGTTCGTGGAGAGCGCGCTGGCCGCGCGAGACCAGGACTGAGCCGGCGGAGCGGGACGGGCACGGATCTCGATCGGCCGTGCCCGTCTGCGTGTCCCTACCTGCTCGTGGGCACGCGCACCCAGCGCGACACACCCGCGGCCGTGTCCACCCGTTCCACCAGCGTGCGCAGCGCCGCGAGCCGTGCGGACGGGGTGGCTCCGTGCGATGCGCACCCGCGGTCGTCCACCACCTCCTTGGCGCGTCCCGCGGTGAAGATGGCCAGTGTCACCGTGGGCGAGTCGGTGGTAGGCGCCGGGCACAGCTCCGCGTCACGCGCCACGGTGTCGGGGAGGGTGAAGAACCCGGCCGCGCGTGCGCTCTCCACCAGCCGCCGGAAGTCGGCGGGGAGAATCCGCCCCGTCTCGGTGCGCCCCTCGTTCGGGTAGCGCGACAGGAAGGCGACCGACCCGCTTGGCGTGAGCCGCACCCGGTACGCCGGGCAGAAGCCGTAGCAGCGCGTACGCTCCAGCACGATGCTGTCCGCGGCCACCACCGGCAATGGAGGAGTGCCGCCAGCGGGGAGAGAGGTGCCGCATGCGCCGAGCACCAGCGGCAGCAGGAGGAGGTGGATCGGCTTCATCTTCACGAAATCCTCGTCGTTGGTTGATCGTACGCCCACCCAAGCGGCGGACGGAGTCACGGTGCGACGGCCCGCGGCCAGCCACCCATCCAGGCGCGGCCCTCCAGCGTGGGAGTACGCCGCACGGCGGAATGGCGTAACGCCCCGGCAGCGTCTGATACAGTGCCGGAGCCGATGGGAAAATCCAATACCCAATGGTGATCGCACCGATGCCCCGGGAGAATGGCACCGCTCGCGGCCGTCGCGAGCGATAGAGCTGCAGGCGGCAGTGGGGGAACCTCGCACCTCGGCGCGAAGGCGAACAGGCAACCGCATATCCCATGATCGCCAATCCCCCGCTGCCGGCGGTGCGCACCGTCCAGGCGCTCTGACGGGGCGAGCACAACCCCGAAGCGGGCGGGCCGCGCGCCTTCCCGCGTCCGCCACTCGCGCCCCCTGCCCCACTCGATCTCCGAAGCGCCCCGGCTCACTCCCGGCATGGTGTAAAGGAGCGGAGTCGCGTCATCCACGCGGTGCCGCCTCCGAGCATCGGCCAACCGCGTCCAATACCCGCACGGCGTGACCGGCCAGACTGTGGCAGGCTCCGACGGGAGCGGAACGGCAAACGAGCGCGGGAGCACGCCGCCTGTGCGGCCCGCGAGAACGGGATCCTTCGACAGGGAGACGCACTTCATGAGGAACTACGGGCCGTTCCGGATCGTCGCGGGCGTGCTGTTCGCCGCCGCCGCACTCGTGGGCATCACGAGAGCCGCGGATGCGGATGCACAGGCCCGCAGCCGGCTCACCGGCGTCGTGTGGATGAGGACCACGCCGGCCGAGCCCGCGGGCACGTTCCGGATCTTCCTGGCGGGCGGCACCGTGATGACCGGCTCGTGCACCGAGACGTACCGCATCGACCGCTGGCGCTCGAACTCGGCGTCGCGCGTGACGATCACCGAAGATGGTATCGCCATCCCCGCGGACCTGTCGTTCAACGGCGCGGAGCTGCGGATGCGCCTCCGGCTCCGCGATGGGGTGCGCGAGGAACGGTTCCGTCCCGCGCGCGTGCCTTATCTCTGCCCCTCCACGCGCCGGTGACCTCGCGCTGCCCCGCTGCTGACGACTGGGCCGCTCGCGCGAGGAACGGCTCGCCCAGGGCGCCCGGCGGATCCGGCCGCACCTCGAATGCAAGTGCGACGCCCCAGGTGCCGAACCGTGAGTGATGCTGTTCAGCACCAAGGACTTGGCACTCAGGACTCAGGACTCCCGCCTACATGGCGAACGCCAGGTGGCCGGGAACGACCATCTGCACCACCGTGCCGCCGGTGGGGCCGCGCTCCACGGCCAGCGATCCGCCGGCGGCTTCGGCGCGCTCCTTCATCAGGTGGAGGCCCAGGTGGCCCTCACGCCCGCCCGCCCGCAGGACGCTCGGCGATCTCCGCGTTGCTGAGGCCATCCGCCGCCTACTGGAGGATCTCCACCTCCCGCGGGGTGAGCCGCACGCGCGGCGTGTGCTCGGCCAGGCGCGCGGACACACGGGGCGGGATGCTGCGCCGCCCCGCGTGTACGCCGCGCACCATCGCCAGCAGGTCGGACGGTGTCCTTGAGCGCGTACCCGCGCGCGCCCGCCTCCAGCGCGCGGTGGATGTTCTCGTCGCCCTCGTAGCTGGTGAGGACGATGATGCTGGCGGCGGGCGATTCCCTGAGCAGCGCGCGCGTGGTGGCCACCCCGTCCATCTGCGGCATGCGCAGGTCCAGGAGCACGACGCCGGGGTGGTGGCCGAGGCACAGGTCCACGGCCTCCCGCCCGTTGGTCGCCACCGCCACCACCTCTAGGTCCGGCTCGGTGGAGACGATCGCGGCGAGCCCGGCCCGGAACACGGGGTGGTCGTCGACGATGAGGATCCGGATCGGGAGCGGGTTCATCGTCCCTCCATGGCGCGACAGGGCCGGGCGCGCTTCGGGACGATGCAGGTTGCCGCATCCCGCTCCAGCGCGCGTACCCCGGAAGTGGTACGCATGGCGGCAGACGCGCCTCAGCGGGCGCCGGGCCAGCGGAGCGCGATCTCGGTACCCGAGCCGGGCTGGCTGCGCACGTCAAGCGTGGCTCCCACCGCGGCCGCGCGCTCGCGCATCCCCATGAGCCCGAACCCCTCCGCGGACGTCCCCGGCTCGAACCCCACCCCGTCGTCGCGGATCCGCAGGCCGACGGCCGTGCCGGTGGCCTCCAGCGAGATCTCCACGGCCGAAGCGCGGGAGTGCTTCGCCACGTTCACCAGGCTCTCCTGCGCGATGCGGTACACCGCCACCCGCACCTCCGCGAGAAGCCCGCCGGAGCCCGTGTCTTCCACGCGCGCCCGCACGGCCACGGGCACGCGCCCCGGCAGCGCGTCCGCGAGCTGGCTCACCAGGGTGCCGAGGCGCGCCCGCTGCAGGGTGTCGGGGCGCATCTCGGTGAGGAGGACCCTCATCTCCGCCATCGCCGCGCGGGCGCTGGAGGCGAGCTCCCGCGCCTCGGCCGCCAGCGCCTCCGGGGCACCCCGCGCCGCGCTGGCCAGGGCTTCGGCGCGCCGCGTGGTGGTGATCAGCGTCTGCGTGACGGAATCGTGGAGGTCGCGGGCGATGCGGTTGCGCTCGTGGGTGGAGGCGGTGTGCTGGCGCATCCGCGCGTGAGCGAGCTGGGCTTCCACGCGGGCCAGCAGCTCCCGCGTGGAGAAGGGCTTCACCAGGTAGTCGTCCGCCCCGGCGCCCAGCCCCGCCACCGTCGCCTCGTCGCCGGCGCGCGCGGAAAGGAGGATCACGGG
>DASVSA010000366.1:0-6447 GCA_036388335.1 Longimicrobium sp.
GTGCGCGACGGCAAGGCGCTGGTGGAGGCGGGCTCCATCCGCATTCTCCTCCCCCACGACGACCTCTCGCCCCTGCCGGCGGGCGACCAGGCGCGCGAGAAGAAGACGCCCGCGTTCTACTCGCATACCTCCGAGGCGCACCCGGAGGTGGACCTGCGCGGCCTGCGCGTGGACGAGGTGGGCACCACACTGGCCCGCGCCGTGGACGACGCGATCATGGCGGGTCTGCCGTCGTTCCGCATCATCCACGGCAAGGGCACGGGCGCCCTGCGCGCCCACGTCCGCGACCTGCTCAAGAACGACCGCCGCATCATCACCGCCCGCGAGGGCGAGCGGTACGAGGGTGGCACGGGCGTTACCGTGGTGGAGTTCGCGTGAAGAAACGGCGGCCTCACGCAGAGGCACAGAGACCCAGAGAGAATTCCTCTCCCAATCCCTGAATCTTGCCCATTCCCGACCACCTCGTCGAGCAGGTCCGGCAGCAGGCGGACCTCGTGGAGATCGTCTCGGAGCACACGCGCCTCAAGCGCTCCGGGAGGACCTTCCGGGGGCCGTGCCCGCTGCATGGCGGCGAGGGGCCCAACTTCTCGGTCGATCCGGCGAAGGGCTTCTACAAGTGCTTCGTGTGCGGGGAGGGGGGGACGGTCTACACCTTCCTCATGAAGCACCTGGGGATGAGCTATCCCGAGGCGATCCGCTCGGTGGCGGAGCGCGTGGGGATCGAGATCCCGGACGAGCGCGAGCGGCGGCAGGAAGCGGATCCCAACCAGCCGCTGTACGAGGTCAACACCTTCGCGGCGGACTGGTACCGGAAGCGGCTCTGGGAGGACGACCGCGGCAAGCCCGCGCGCGAGTACCTGGAGCGGCGCGGGATCACCCGCGAGACGGCGGAGCGCTTCGGGCTGGGCTGGGCGCCCGAGGAGTGGACGGCGCTGGGCGACGCCGCGCGCAAGCACGGCATCGACAACGGGCGCCTGCTGGCGCTGGGGCTCGCCAAGGAGTCCAAGAATGCCCGCGAGCCCTACGACGCCTTCCGCGCGCGCATCATCTTCCCCATCGAGGACCTGGGCGGGCGCGTGGTGGCGTTCGGGGGGCGCATCCTGGGCGAGGCGGACGAGCGGACCCCCAAGTACCTCAACTCGCCCGAGACGCCCATCTACCACAAGGGCAACGTCCTGTACGGCCTGGGCTGGAGCCGCGGCGCCATCCGCAAGGAAGAGGCGGTGCTGGTGGTGGAGGGCTACATGGACTACGTGTCGCTGGCCGCGCACGGGGTGGGGAACGCGGTGGCGCCGCTGGGCACGGCGATGACGCAGGAGCAGGCGGAGCTGATCTCCCGCTACGCGCCACGCGCCATCCTCCTGTACGACAGCGACAAGGCCGGCCTCAAGGCCACCTTCCGCACGGGCGACGAGCTGCTGCGCGCCGGCGTGGAGGTGCTCGTCGCCACGCTCCCCGAGGGCGAGGATCCGGACTCGCTGGTGCGCGGCAAGGGCCAGAACGCGCTGCGCCGCTACCTGGACGACGCCGTGGACGTGCTGGAGCGCAAGATCCAGATCCTGGAGCGGAAGGACTTCTTCTCCAGCATCAAGGGGACGCGCCAGGCCATCGACGCCCTCCTCCCCACCGTGCGCGCCGCGTCGGACGAGCTGGTACGGGGAGTGTACATCGGCCGCATCGCCGAGAAGACGGGGGTGCCGCGCGACACGCTGGAGCGCGAGGTGGGGAACGCGCGCGACCCACGTCTGCCCGCGAGTCTGGAGCGGCGCCGCCGCGACGAGGGGCGCCGCGCGGAGGATTTCCTACCCGCACCCGCCAAGGCGGACATCCGCACCAACGCCGAGCGCTCGCTCCTCCTGCTGATGGTTCACGACGAGCGCTGGGTGGAGGAGGCGATCAAGCACGTGGCGCCGGGCATCCTCTCGTTCCCCCTCTACCGCGCGCTCTACCAGGGCCTGCTGGACACCGAGGGGCAGCGCGACGCGGACGGCGAGTGGCTCACGCGCTTCCCCCCCGAGGTGCAGCCGCTCCTGGAAGAGCTGCGCGGCGATCCCGAGGTGGCATCGATGGTGCCCGCCGAGGCGTTCTTTCGCGGAAGCGTGGCGCAGATCCTTGAACGCGCCCACCTGGAACGCCTCGCCGAGCTCAACCGCCAGCTCAACCTCGCCGATCCCGAGCAGCAGATGATGCTGCTTCGCGAGAAGACGGAGCTCGTGAAGGCGATGCGCGACAACGGGTACCTGCGCAGGCCCGGATACCTGCAGACGCTCACGCAGAAGGCGTCGCCGTACCGTCCCGAGTGAGGCCCCGGACAGAGACACGAAGAAAGGACTTCATGAAGCTCGACGACCTGGAGACCCCCGCGGCGCTGGTGGACACGGCGCGGATGCACGCCAACCTGCGCCGCGCGGCCGAGTACTGCCGGGCTCACGGGGTGTCGTGGAGGCCGCACGCCAAGACCCACAAGACGCCGGAGCTGGCGGCGGTGCAGATGCGGTTGGGTGCCGTGGGCGTCACCGTGGCCACGCCGCGCGAGGCGGAGGTGATGGCGTCGGCCGTGGACGACATCCTGCTGGCCTACCCGCCGTTCGGGGCCAGCAAGCTTGAGCGGCTGATGCGCCTCCCCGAGCACGTCCGCCTCACGGTGGGGCTGGACTCGGCGGAGGCGCTCGACGCGCTGGCGGATGCGGCGCGGCGCGCGGGGCGCACGGTGGGCGTGCTGGTGGAGCTGGACGCGGGGATGGGGCGCGTGGGGCTGGGCTCGCCCGAGCACGCGGTGGAGCTGGCGCGGCGCGCGGCGGATACGGAGGGGGTGGAGTACCGGGGGATCATGTTCTATCCCGGCCACATCCGCGGCCCCGTGGCCGAGCAGGACGCCGCCCTCGCCGCGCTGAACGGGCGCCTAGCCGAGCGGATCGGCGCGCTGGAGGCGGCGGGGCTGCGGCCGGAGGTGGTGAGCGGCGGATCGACGCCCACCTTCTGGCGCTCGCACGAGATCGCGGGGCTCACGGAGGTGCGTCCGGGCACCAACATCTTCAACGACCGCACCACCGCCGAGATCGGCGCCTGCGCGTGGGACGAGTGCGCGTACTCGGTGCTCGCCACCGTGGTCAGCACGGCGGTGCCGGGGCAGGCGGTGGTGGATGCCGGCTCCAAGGCGCTCGCCAAGGAGGAGCTGCGTGCGGAGGGCGGCGGATACGGCGCGCTCCTCGACCGCCCGGACGTCACCGTGCGCGCGGTTTCCGAAGAGCACGGCCTGCTCGACCTCACCGACACCGACTGGCGCCCGTGCGTGGGCGACCGGGTGCGCATCGTCCCCAACCACGTGTGCGTGTCCGTGAACCTGCAGGAGCGGCTGTGGGGCGTGAGCGGCGACGGCGTGCAGGCGGAGTGGGAGATCGCGGGGCGCGGGCGCTCGGCGTGGGCGGGGCGCACGCAAGTGGCTGCGGCGGGCTGAGATGCGGGCGGGCGGGGTGCACGCCCCGCCCGCTTCGCGTTAGATTGCCGTTTCGCGGCACTCCCCGCAGCCTCCCCGTTCGATGAACCTGATCCTCCGCCTGCTCTACGTGGTCATCTCGGCCTTCCGCGGCGCGCGCCTGCAGCCGCTGGACGAGTCGGTGGTGAAGTTCCGGGTCTACCCCAACGACCTGGACACCAACCTCCACATGAACAACGGGCGCTACCTCACGCTGATGGACCTGGGGCGGCTCGACCTCCTCTTCCGCCTGGGCGTGGTGAAGGAGGTGCGGAGGCGGCGCTGGAATCCCGTGGTGGCGTCGCTCGCCATCCGCTACCGGCGCTCGCTGGAGCCGTGGCAGAAGTACGAGCTGCGCACGCGGCTGCTGGGGTGGGACGACCGGTGGTTCTTCATGGAGCAGAGCTTCACCCGGGGCGGCGAGCTGATGGCGAGCGCCATCGTCAAGGCGCTCTTCGTGGGTCCGGGAGGCCGCGTGGCGCCGCAGGAGCTGGTGGACGCCACGGGGTACGAGGTTGAGCCGCCGGAGATCCCGGAGGCCATCCGCAGGTGGGAAGAAGCCGAGGACGAACTCCTCGAGCGGCGGGAGCCCGTAAGCCAGGGTGGATGAGATGAACGACTACCAGGCCCTCGCCGCCCGCATGGAGCGGCTGGAACGCGCCGTCGAGCAGATCGCGCGCCGCCTCCCTCCTGAGCCGGCGGACGCGGTCGTCCGGTCCGCGCCTACGCGCGCGGCGGCGCTCGCCCCGCCCGTGGCCCGGCGCCCGAACGCCGCCGACTTCCCCATCGAGTGGGACGGGCAGCTCTGGCTCAACCGGCTGGGGATCGGGCTGCTGCTGCTGGGGGTGGCCCTCCTCTTCCGCTACTCCATCGACATGGGATGGATCACGCCCGGCGTGCGCGTGGCCTTCGGCACGTTCGTGGGAGGCGTGCTCCTGGCGGCGGGGCTCAGGATCGGCGAGAAGCGGCGCTTCGGATCGGTGCTGGTGGGGGGCGGGATCGCGGTGTTCTACATCGTGGGATGGGCGGCGTTCGTCCTCTACTCGCTGGTCGGCTACACGGCCGCGTTCGTGGGGATGGTGGCGGTCACGGCGCTCGCCTTCGGGCTGGCGCTGAAGAAGGAGGAGCCGCCGCTGGGCATCCTGGGCGCCATCGGCGGGCTCGGGACGCCGCTGCTGCTGGGCCTCTCGTACGGCACGCCGCGCACCTTCGCGCTCTACACCTGCATCATCGTGGGCTGGACGGCCGCGCTCCACCTCAAGCGCAGCTGGCGCTGGGTGCTGTGGACGACGCTGGCCTTCGGCTGGGTGCTGCTGTGCCGCTACGCGTACCACGTGGCCGAGTCCGACCGCCTGGTGACGGCCGACGCGTGGGTGCTGCAGGCCGCCGGGTTCTTTGCGTGGATCTGCACGGGCGTGCTCCCGCTCGCGGTGCGCTTCCGGCGGCGCGAGGTGCGCGAGGCGCGCTGGACCGACCTGGACACGGCGCACTGGTACGGTGTCGCGCTCATCCCGCCGGGCGCCGCCATGCTGCTCACCGGCATCCTGTGGTCGCTCTCCAGCGAGCGCTGGGGGGGCATGGCGGTCGCGGAGGCGTCGCTGTACGGGGCCGCTGCGCTCTACCTGTGGGACCGCGACGCGCGGCTGGCGCGGGTGCTGACCCTTGCCGCGTCGGTGATGCTCACCTTCGGGATGATCGGCGCGCTGAAGGGGAACGCGGTCCTTGCCGGACTCGCGCTGCAGGCGCTCGCGCTCCACCTGCTGGCGGAACGTGGGCACGGCGGGCTGGGGCTGCGCTGGGCCGCGCACAAGGCGTACAGCGTGGCGGGCATCTGGCTCCTCTACCGGCTGGTGGAGGACCCCGGCGCGGGGCTGGGCAACGCGCTGACCACGGCGACGGTGATCGCCTGCGGCCTCGGCGCGTCGTACCTGGTGCGCCGGCGGCCGGAGATGCTCGCGTACCGCTACTTCGTGCACGCGGCGCTGCTGGGCTTTCTCTGGCGCGAGCTGGCGCGGGTGGATGGCGGAGAGGGGTTCGCGACGGTGGCGTGGGGCGCGTACTCGCTGGGGCTCCTCCTTTTCGGGATGTCGCGCGCGCGCGTGCTGGTGGAGAAGACGGCGCTCGCCACCCTCCTCGTCGTCGTGGCCAAGCTCTTCCTGGTGGACCTGGCGGCGCTGGAGGCCATCTACCGAATCCTGCTCTTCCTGGGCTTCGGCGCGGTCTTCCTCTTCTTCAGCTACGCGCTGCAGACGTGGCGCCGCCCCCACGTGGCCGGATGACCTACGCCCCGCCCGCCGGCCTGTGCGAGAGCTGCCGCAACGTGCGCATCGTGGACACCCGCAAGGGCTCGCGCTTCTACCTGTGCGAGCTCTCCGAGACCGACCGGCGCTTCCCCAAGTACCCGCCCACGCCGGTGTACCGCTGCATCGGCTACGTCTCGCACAGCGACGCGGAGGCACAGAAATGACCTCGCCTGTCGATTTCGCGGTTCCTCGTTCGACGTATTACCCAGAGAGGGTAATCGAAACCGAACCAGGAGTGACCGCATGCGATTCATGAACCTCGTGAAGTGCACCGAGAACGTCGGCTCTCCGCCTGAGTCGTTCATGCAGGCCATGGCGAAGGCGGGCGAGCAGGCAATGCGTGAGGGCAAGCTGGTGGACACCGGCGGCCTCGCGCCCCTGGCCATGAGCTCGCGCGTCCGGGTGTCCGCCGGCGAGGTGACCGTCATGGACGGGCCGTTCGCGGAGGGGAAGGAGGTAGTGGGCGGCTACGGCGTGGTGGAGGCGGCGTCGAGGGAAGAGGCGCTGGAGCAGGCGGTCTGGCTGATGAACTTCCACAAGGAGCACTGGCCCGGGTGGGAGGGCGAGGTCGAAGTCCGGCAGATCTTCTAAACAGAAGCTCGCACAGAGACACGGAGGCACGGAGATGACTTCATCTCCGTGCCTCCGTGTCTCTGTGCGAGCCCAGCT